>JBIIWM010000187.1:0-5824 GCA_044338875.1 Pseudohongiellaceae bacterium
CTGTGAGCGAGGGCGTGCTCCCTCTATCCCTATAGCGAGAATGAGTCCACATGCAACGATTATTAGCTGCCTTACTACTGATCCTGCCTCTGCTCACGGCCTGTGTGCAAATTCCCGACGGCATCACTCCGGTCAGCAACTTCGAGCTCGAACGCTATCTCGGACGCTGGTACGAAATCGCCCGCCTCGACCACCGCTTCGAACGCGACATGCAACAGGTCACCGCCGACTACAGCATGCGTGAAGATGGTGGCGTGCGAGTGCTGAACCGCGGCTTCAACACCAAGACACAGGAATGGGATGACGCCGAAGGCCGGGGCTATTTCGTGCAGGACGAGCACACCGGCTTCCTCAAGGTATCGTTCTTCGGCCCGTTCTTCGGCTCTTATGTGGTGACGGAACTGGAGCCGGAAAATTATGAATACGCGCTGATCAGCGGCCCCGACCGCTCCTACCTGTGGATCCTGGCGCGCACCCCGCAGCTGCCCAAGGACACGCTTGCAGCCCTGATCGCCAGGGCCAAAGAGCTGGGTTTTGATACCGACACATTGATTCTGGTGAACAACGACCAGCTCGCAATAGCAGAGTGAATTTACACCGGAATCAATGACGGCTTTAGAGGCTCGTCAGCCCCCATCCCTGTGCTAGAATGCCGCCCGCAAGACCGTGCCGAAGAAGTGAACAACTTCATTCTGCCCCGGTGGCACAGTGGATAGCGCGGCCCCCTCCTAAGGGGCAGGTCGCAGGTTCGATTCCTGCCCGGGGCACCAGATTCTCTTCCAACCAACTCCCTGCAAGTCCAGGAAGTCCCTGCTTTCCAGTTTCCGTCCACAAGTTGATGATCCAACCATTCTTCCCGTGGGTCACTAAACATAAGTCTACGTTTGAAATTGGTACGACCGCCATCAGTGGATGACCGTTGCATCATTGATGCGGACGCCACTGGTCGCATGAACGTCCTGTACCGTGCGCACAGACTTGGTGGCTCAAGGTTTTTGCATGGTTTTTTTATGGTCCTGTTAAGCAAAAGCAACGTGTTGCAATTTTGGTCTATTGCGAGGATTTAATGCATTAAAGGCGGCAGAGTATGTGCGGAAATAGTCCAGTCAGACTCCTGCAAGCGAATCTACCAAAACTGCAGGTAGATCCGTTGCATCTCTGGAGCCTGGATCAGCAGAATGCGTTTTGCAGCCTCAGAAGCTGAACCTCATACCAACCCTGAAAGTGCGACCTATCTGGTCGAAATAAACCGGGTTTGTTGGATAAGTCGTGCTCGGAGCAGACGGTGGTTCTTCACCCAACAGGTTCGCAACTGTACCAAATACCTGCATCTCGCCTTCCCCAAATGCACTGAGATTGTAGCTGGCACTGAGATTCAGGTAGAACGCGCTGTCGACACTGTTGTCATTGATCGTAAGAGGTTTGGTGACAGCATAACCAGCATCATCCGGTCCGATCCACAGTGCATTGAACTTGCCACTGTCGATGTAACGTCCGGATAGCGTGGTGCTGAAATTCTCGTTGGAATAGGTGAGCATCACAGTGGAGAGCCACTCGGGCATACCGGCGCCACCAGTCTCGCCGGCACGATCGGTTATGACACCAAACAGGTTGGTTGCATTTTCCATCACTCGCGTCGCAAGGAAGCGAGTGGAAATTTCGCCGGGTACAGACGGGATCAGCGAGCCGAGGTCGAAGCTGTACGACAGTTCCATGTCAATGCCGCGAGTACGAAGCCACTGCAAATTAACGTTGACGTTACGGATTTCTGCAAGTGAATTATTGGGACCGAATACGATGAGATCGCAAGTCAGTTGCTCGCTGAAGGCAAAACAGCGATCGACAATATTCTGCGCACCGCCAGGCGTACCGATATAACCGTCGACATTAATGTCGTAATAATCAGCAGAAAAACGTACGCCTGAAAGCCATCCTTCATTCGGCTGCAGGATCAATCCTACCGTGGATGTGATCGAACGCTCTGCATCAAGTACCGGGTTGCCACCGGCGAGACCGGCTGGAAACTGGGCCGGGTTGCCTGCGACAAAACGGTTGGTTACAGCGGTGAAACTGCTGGCGCTGGCCTGGAACAGATCATTGAAGTTCGGTGCGCGGATATCCCTGGAACGGGTCACGCGGAAACGCAGCCAGTCCAACGGATCCCACAACAGGCCAAGCTTCCAACTGGTTGCATAAATTTTGTTGCTGCTGGCGCTCTGGTTAAAGCCACCGAAGCCGGAAATGTCGTAACTGGTCCGGCGTGCGGCAGCATTCAGGTTAAGGCCCTTGGCCAAGGGCATATCCTTGAGCAAAGGCAGTTCGGCCTCTATATAGGCTTCGGAAACATCCTGCTCGGCATTGTAATCGGCGCCAAAATTCTGGAAATATGCAAAGGATGTGGACAGCTTGTCATGCACCAACGCAGTTGAGTCGCGACGAAATTCGATGCCGGTCGCCATGGCGAGATCACCCGCCCAAAGCTCAGCAACAGTCCCTTGCAGGTTTGCCGCAGCCACATGCTGGTCGATCTGGATGTTTTCTTCCAGAGTGCGATAGACATAATCCAGTGCTGCCTGTGAAGCGCGGCCCTCACCAAATGGATTGAAAGGTGCACAGCCGGAAGCAGCAGTGCGCAGTGCAGCGTCAGGGCTTAGCGTAGCGCGGCAGACGATACGACGCTGCGCAGCAGGGGTTGCGGCATCCGCCGGGTCGTAGACAGGATCATTGGCCCAGGCCCAGTAAGCATTGGAATCGGGATTACTGACACCGCCGCTGCCAGGCCGGTTGATCACCCGGGAAGAACCAGTGACCATGTTGTTGCGAACACTCTGGTCACGCTCGGTATCGGCGTACTGATAATAAGCATCCCAGCTCCAGCTGTCGTTGATCTGCCCGTCTAATCCGAAAGTCACGCGGTAGGTTTGCACTTCCGATGCAGAATTGCCCTGTCTCTGGCCGAGCACGGCCAGATTGAAGGCACTGGCAGAAGGCCGCGTACCACTTGGAGTTGCCGATACCGGTGGCAACAGAGCGCGTATCTGCGCCGGTACAAAGGGGTTGTCGTTGTATACGGCAATCGGTGCCCCGAAATAACGTGACTGCAGCACATCGCCCGAAACTCGTCCGAAAGATCCTTCGAGAAAACCGCGCAAAGAATCATTGATATCGAAATCCGCATGCGAGAACACGGTATGCCGCTCCACAGGGACCAGCAGCTGCGCTGTTGTCATTGATGGGAATACATCGCCATTGGCAGCGTTATTGCCTGAAGCAGGTTTGCCGAGGTTGTAGGGAATCGGATCACCGCTGCTATTGAATGAAACACCGCCGGTACCAAATAGATTACGTATTGGCAGCGTTGCCGCAGTGTTGTTATTGAGTATGGCGACCACTCCCCCTGGGTTCGCAAAAAATCCGCCACCTGTTGGCGTACGCACGAAGGCTGGTGCACCAGCCAGTGCACCAACGCCTGAGTTGGTGATCACCGAGCCGCCTTCACACCAGTCGCGGGTATAGCAATCACCTATGCCTTTCTGGTTGTCATATTCACCCCCAATCACGACATGGCCGCGACCATCAAGGAAATCAGCACCACCTGCAAGCGACAGATGATAGTTTTCGCCATCACCTTCCTGGGATTGGCCGTAATCTACCTGCCCTTTCAGTCCAGTAAGTGTCTTGTTAAGAATTACGTTGACCGCTCCGGCAATGGCGTCAGAACCGTAAGCCGCCGATGCGCCGCCAGTGACCACGTCAGTACGCTGTACCAGCCCACTGGGGATAAGGTTCAGGTCGACAGTACCTTCACGGGTGACCGGGGCGAAGCGACGGTTGTCGACCAGCACCAGATTGCGATTTACGCCCAGGCCACGCAAGTTCACGATCTGGGCGCCGACGTTGAAACTGCCCCAACCGTTCGTGGTCGGATTGTTGCTTGGACGGAAGGCCGGTAGTTGGCTGATACCAGCGCCGATATTGGTAATATTGAGACGTTCGATTTCATCTTCACCAAGCGTAGTGACCGGCGTGGGTGTCGTAAAACCGCTTGAAGAAGCCAGGCGTGAACCTGACACAATCACTTCTTCAACTTCTTCAGCAGCAAGAACTCGCTGCGGATCGGATGCTCCGATACCCGCAATCGCCAGAGCAAGTACCGAAAGCCTGAAGCCGCTTGATTGCCTTGAATGCATACTCATAACTTCCCCTTTGGTTATTTGTGTTTTTTTTATTGGTACAGCTTTTCCAATTTTTTAATTCCCTTCAGGCACAAGGCGTTTCTGTCCTTCCCTTGTCGGTTCAAGAATTCCTTCATCGTCATTGAGGTAATACCATTCATCACCCAACTTGATGTGGCGATTGCCTTCGGCGCAGACATACTCAACCCAGATTGCGTCTTGCTGGGGCACATGACTGTATTTCTGCTTGATTACCCAAGGGCCGGTAAATGCATCATCAATGGTAGTAATCGTGTTTTCGAGCGTGTTGTTGTCAAGACGGCGGATTTCTTCCAGCACTTGAGTCTCGTTGTTTTCATGCAAAACAACACCGGTCGAATCGATCGAACGTGGTCCCTTGATGGCACGCGTGATGATGGAAAGCATGTCGTAGATACCGTCCTGGTTTTCATCGTGCCATTCACCCAATGAATATCCATTGAATTCAGGCAGAATATACTCAGGCCAGTCACGACCGTCCGTGTAGATCCGGCGCAGCTGGCTTTCCCAGTCGGCGATGATGTAGGTGATAGTGGGGGTGATGACAAGTTCCATGGGGAAACTCATCTTCATGACACGCGGCATGCCGGGCGGCAGGCAGGTAGCCGGAGGATCGCCCGCAAGAATACCGGTTTTGCGCAGCTCAAGATTCTGTTCATACACCGCCTGGTATTCGGGGGTAAGGGGCGCAGGGCCGGCAACTTCATACCCCTCAGGGGGCCAGTTAAGGCTACCGATACGCTCCCACTGGCCGCTCCAGTCGGGATAGGAAAAAACCGCTGCTTCCGGCGCTATTGGTTCCGGTGCTGCTGCTTCCTGTTTGGAACAGGACGCGGACAATAATAAAAGGGCCAGCGTGATGAGGGATGGAGCACGGTGATTGAGCATTGCCAGTCTCCTGTTCAATTCTGGGACTGGGCTTTCGGAGCTTTCGTAGCTTTCGGGGCTATCGGTGTACCATCCTTCCAGCGCGGATTGCTGAAGTTGCCAGCGGGCGCACCGCTGCGTAACGGGCGGGCTGTGACAATGATTTCGTCTCCAGGCTTGAGTGTTTCCGGAGTCCAGCCATTCCGGAAGATGCCGGCTGTATTGCCACCTTCCACACTCCAACGAGTGACAGTCCCACTGGCATCAGCCACGCTCATAATAATGATGCAGTGCGGGTTGGTAAATTTCCACTCAACAACCGTACCGGCGAGTTCGACCGGATTTTCAGAATCATAGGCAGCTGTTGAATGGTGTGCAAATACAACGAGAGGATTGGTGAGGAATAATACGAGAGTAAACAGGCTAAAAAGGAAATTGGGCTTGGTGCGCATCCTGGTTGACCTCCGAGAATTGTTATAATTTTGTCCGGACATCCCGCGCATCAAGCGCACTGCAACTTCCCTTTCTACACGCTCCGCGATTGTTGTCCAGATCCCTGGAAAAAATCAGTATTTCTTGCACATTGCGAATGGGTTACTATTCCGAGGCAAAAATCCGGGGTACTTTTGGTTACAAATGCATACCCTGCCCGGTAGCTGTCCCATTCTTTTGCAATTGGCCTCTTTTACCCTATTTCAACAGACTTACTCCCTATGACTCTAACGCGAATGATGTTTTTTTTT
>JBIIWM010000023.1:0-18194 GCA_044338875.1 Pseudohongiellaceae bacterium
TTCCACCAGCGCTTCGGCCTCTGCCAGCGTGTTCACTTCGCCACCTGGCACTACCGGCAGGCCGGCTTGTACCGCATTGCTGCGTGCCAGCAGTTTGTCGCCGATTGCCAGCAGTTGTGCTGGCGTTGGGCCAATAAAGGCCAGGCCCGCTTCGTTGCAGGCGAGTGCGAGGCGCGAGTTCTCGGACAGAAAACCGTAACCGGGATGGATCGCGTCTGCGTTCACTTGAAGAGCTGCAGCGATCACCGCAGTGACATTCAGGTAACTGGCGGCGGCCGGGGGAGGTCCCAACACTACGACTTGATCGGCCAAGCGTGCTGCCATTGACTCAGTGTCAGCACTGGAGGCGGCCAGCACGGTTTCAATGCCAAGCTGGCGACAGGTACGAATGATGCGTACGGCAATTTCGCCGCGGTTGGCGATCAGGATACGAGAGATGTTCATCAGTCTGGCCTGATGCGCAGCAACAGCTGTCCCTTTTCCGTGAAGCTGGCATCCCCATGCACGATTTCCACCACAGTACCTTGCACTTTGGCGGGAATCGAACTCATCAGCTTCATCACTTCGATGATGCCGATTACAGTGTTCTCGGTTACCTGGCTGCCTATCTGGATGAAGGGTTCGGCGCCGGGCTTGGGGGAGCGGTACCAGGTGCCGACCATCGGTGCACGCACTTCCAACAAGCCGGCCTCAGTTGCGAGCGGCTCTGCCAACACGGCTGCCGCTGCCACATTGGCGGCGATGCTGGCCTGGATCACATGGGGTTTGTCGGCAAGACTACTGCTTTGCTGCCAGCCTTTGCCGTCGGCACTACGCTGCAGGTGCAGCGTGAAGGAGCCGGTTTGCAGCGTAAGTTCGTCGTAGGGCGTTTCATCCAGCAGCTTGAGCAGCTCCTGTACATCCTGGTAATTCAGGCTCATTTACTTCTTCAAACCTCCCATTAGATTGAAGATATGGTCAAAGGGGCGGGCGGCGGGCTTGGCCACTGGCGCACGTTCCTTTGTTGCCCAGACCGTTTCCGGGCGACTTTGCAGCAACTGGATGCTGCCTTCCTGGTCCAGTGCCCATTCAATGTCCTGGGGACTGCCATAATGCTGTTCCACTTTCTTGCCAAGGGCGACCAAGGCATGAATCTGTGCATCGGCAAGACTGCACTGTTTGCGGCGTTCCTCACTCACTTCCTGTTCAAGCACACCACCGCTAACAGCAGGTACGTGCTCAATGGCCTTATCGGCCACTACCCGGGTACGAATTTCGCCGGTTACCTTGTTGACGACAAAGCGGTCCGGTGTCACTTCACCACTGACGATGGCAGAACCCAGGCCCCAGCTGCCTTCGATGGTAATCACCGAACGATCACCGGTAGTCGGGCTGCGCGTAAACATCACGCCAGAGGTATGGGAGTGCACCATGCGTTGCACGACGACTCCCATCGCGAGTTGTGCTTCCGGCAAGTTCAGGCGCAGGCGATAGCTGACGGACTCCGGGCTGTAGAGCGAGGCCCAACAGGAACGCACCTTGCTGATCAATTCATCGGTTCCCTGTATCCACAGGTACGTATCCTGCAGGCCCGCGAAACTGGCTTCCGCACTGTCTTCGCTGGTGGCACTGGACCTTACGGCGACGGGTACATTGGTACCGAGCTGGGCGTAACTGGCAGCAATGATATCGTGCAGTTGCGCTGACAGCGGTTCGTGCTCGATCAATGCCCTGATGTCGGCAGTACAGCGCTGGATGGCGGGAAGATCATCCTTGTCCAGGGCCGTGATACGCGACCTTATCGCGTGCGCCTGATCCAGTTCGTGCAGCCAGAGGTTGAACGCTTGTGTGCTGATGACGAAACCGGGCGGTATCGGCAGTCCGGCACCGGTCATCTCACCGAGACTGGCGCCTTTGCCGCCCGCTACGGGCCGGTCATGAATGCCGAGGTCATTGAACCAGATGACGGGCGCTTGGGTACGGGTACTTGCTGAAGTCATGGTCAGGCGCTCAATCCAGTATCGTCACGACGCCGGTGTCACCGTCCACTCGCAAGCGTTGACCGCTCTTGATGCGCTTGGTGCCATCGCCTGTACCGACCACTGCGGGCATGCCATATTCACGTGCCACGATCGCCATGTGCGACATGGTGCCGCCAATGTCTGAGACAGCAGCCTTGATCTTGCTGAACAGCGGTCCCCAGCTCGGGTGAGTGATCGGACATACCAGGATGTCGCCCTCGTGAATCTCGCCGAAGTCATTGATGCTGCGCAGCACGCGCGCGACGCCTTCGACGACGCCGGCGGAGGCGGCATAACCGCGTATTTCATTTTCATTGCCGACTTCGGCAACATTAGCCCAGCCATGGAGGGTTTCAATGGTGATGCCCCACAGCATTTGCAATGCAGGGTCTTCGATGTTGTCCGGCATCGGTCCGATTGCGGGCGGGGCCTGCCATTCACCCAGCACTTTCAGGATGCGACGGCGCTCGGCAATGATGGGTTTCCAGTAATCAGGTTGCGAGGGTGGTGATCCGGCTGCCCAACTGTTCATGATGTTGCCAAGCAGCTGCGTAATTTCGCTGTGGTGCAGATGGAAAATGTCTTCTTGCTTGTTGACAAGTTCATAGCGCTGCAGAAGATCGCCGAATTGGCGCATCTTGTTGAAGAAGCTGGTGGTGAGCCAGTGCTCGCAGTAGAACTTGTGGTCTTCTACATACGGGAATACCAAGTGGGACACGCTCAGCATTTGGTCGAACGCGGCTTTTTCCTCGTCGGTCGGCAGCAGGCTGCGGTATTCATCGATGATGCGCTGACGTTCAGCTTTCAGGGCTTCAGTCGGGCGTTCCAGCTTGTCACCCTTGCGCACCTGCTCAATGTAATGCGGCAGTGCAGACAAGGGCACGGCCAGATCATCATTCCAGCTGCGTTCGTAATGGTAGAAACCATCGCCAATCGAAATGTTGAACCAGGGATCGCGGGACTCGGCAAGGGCCTTGAGCCAGCGTTGGCCTTTCTCACCGTGTTTTTCCAGGGCCGGCAGGATTGCCTTGGGGTTGCCATCGATGGTGAAGAACTTGTCGAGGTCGAGTTCGACGGCAAGCTTGGCGAGTTTTTTCAACTCGTCGTCAGGACGGAACATCAATACGTCGATACCGGCCACCATGCGTGCAACGGTCTGGTCGGTGATTTCCGGGAAGGCCTGCTTGCAGAATTGGAAGAAGACGACATAGGCGCCATACCCGAGCATGAGCATCTCGAAGTGGTGCTGCCACATTTGCGAATAGAGTTCGAGGGTGCGGTGATACGCAACACGCAGATAATGGTTTTGCGCAATGCCGGTGGCATCAAGGACTACCGCTTCATCTTCATAGGCGGGCAGTTCTGGAATCTTTATCGCGTTCATGTCCTTGATCAGCTGGCCCATGCGTCCTTCCCACTTGCCGTAGATCTCGTTCCAGTTTTCGTAGTAATGACCGGCACGGCGACGGAAGATATCAAGACGTTCCTGGATTTCCGCCGGATCGCTCGCCACATTCGCGCTGATATAGATGCGGCCGTTGATGCAGCGGTAATCAATGCCCTTGCCGGTGGGGAAGGCGAACACCCGGTTCACGTAGGCACCCATCGCGTGGTAGGCGGCTTCGGCGGTGATCATGTCGAAGGCCGACATTGGCTCGGGAAAGTGCATGGAGTTGTAGAACCAGAAACGGTTGTCGTCGTCTGGCTGCACTTTGGTGAAGTAGGGGTACATCTCCCCCCAGTTTTCTGCTCCGGCTACCGGCCCAATCGAGGTGGGCATGGGGAATGGACTCAGTTTCATGTTCATGCGTGGTCTCCCGAACTCTGTAAATGTAAATGTTGCGAGCCCAGCTGGATTCCGGTGTTTTGTGATAGCCCGGTGTTGCCAACAGTGCGTCCTTGATTTTGATAATTCTTATAATTGCAGTTGATCATACCCCACGATGATTTTGCCAGTGAAATGCTCGCTTGCACCATCCATGTAGATCGCGTCGGCGATGGCGCTGTTGAGGGCGCCAGGTAGCACATGATTGAAAACCAGGGTTTTTACCCCGGCTTCCTGTGCCATTTGGCCAGCCTGTGCCGTGGTGCTGTGGGTCGCAATGATGTGGGCCCAGATGCCTTCGGGGTTGTCGCCATACTTGCCTTCGGCTACCAGGGCCTCAAAGGCTGCACGGATGCTGGCATGATCCATGGCCTCACACACCAGGATATCGGCGTCCCGGGCCAGCGTGACCAGGTTTTCCGAATACGTAGTATCGCCTGAAAAGACGATGCTGCGGTCGGGACAGTCGAAACGGAAGGACAAGGCACGATCGGGCAACAGTTCCTGCGTTGCCAGCGGGTAATGCGTATTGCGAATTGCATGGACGCTGATTTGGGCATCGGCATACACCTGCAGGGGCGTATCGGTAGCATCCAGGTTCACCCCGATATACACGCTGGCCGGTTCGAGGGTGCGTGCTTCATCCTTCATGCGAATACGGGTATTGGCTTGCTGGTAGAGCAGGGCGCCTTCCACGAGCGTGTCGGTACCATAGGGGCCATAGACTGTGGTGGGTGCTACGCGGCCCTGGGTCCATTGATGCCCAAGCAGACTGACCACATCCGCCACATGGTCATCATGCAGATGGGTCAGGAAGACCTGGCCTACATCGAGGTACGACACTCCACTTTGCATCAGTGCACGCAGCGTGCCGTAACCGCAGTCGATCAGATAAGGGGTGTCGCCCACCACCAGCAAACTGGCGGTTTCACCACGCTGCAGGTTGTAGTTGGGACCGCCCTGGGTGCCCAGCAGGATCAGCTTTGTTGCTGGATCTTGCTGCGCCAGGGTGATGCCTGGTGCCAGTGTTGTCAGCAGGCTTGATGCGGCCAGGTGTTTGAGTAAGGTTCTGCGACCGTTGTGCATGGGAATCCCCTGTTATTACTGCCAAAGATGCCAGAGTTGGCTCTGTGTACAAAGGAGAATCGAGCGTTTATGCTCCCGGCCTGTTTTTACGAATAAATCCAAATGCGCAAGAAAGCCTGTGAGTCCATCCGAAAACGGATGTGGCCTGACTCAGGACGGAGAAGATCATGAGCGAGTCATACGATATTGTTACAGTAGGGGCCGGCCATAACGGCTTGGTAGCGTCAGCTTATCTGGCTGCTGCCGGCAAGGAAGTGGTGGTGCTGGAGAAGAATCCGTGGTTCGGAGGCGGGGTTATCACGCGTGAACTGACGGTGCCCGGCTTCAAGCACGACCAGCACAGCATGGCCCACATCTTCATCCAGGCCAACCCGCTCATCAAGGATGACGAACTTGGCCTTTTGTCCAAATACGGCCTGAAATACATCTATCCCGAAATTCCGTTGATGTCGGTATTCCCCGACGGCGAAACGCTGTCCCTCTACACCAACCGCCAGAAAAACTATGAAGAGATAGCGCGCTTCTCGAAGCAGGATGCAGAATCGTACTTGCGCCTGTCCGAACTCGGCGAAACCTACCTGCCCGCCATCGTCAGCGGCATGTTCAGCACGCCGGCTCCCACTGGCGCCATGTATGCATTTATGGATTCCTCGCGTGAAGGACGTCTGATGATGTCCATCATGATGAAAAGCGCCTACGACATCGTCACCGAATACTTCAGGAACGATCGCGTGCTACTGCACTTTACCCGAATGGTCAGCGAGAACCTGACCGGACCGGAAGAGAAGGGCACTGGCATTGGCCTGTTCGTGTTCCTGGCTTTCCTCGAAAAATACGGTATTGGTGTCGCTGAAGGTGGCAGCGGCCAGTTGTCGATGGCGCTGATCCGCTGTATCGAAGATCATGGCGGCAAGGTCATCGGCGAAGTCGATGTAGAAAAAGTCCTCGTGAAGAATGGCCGTGCTACCGGCGTGCGTACCCGCGATGGCAAGGAATACCACGCCCGCGATGGCGTGATCGGTTCGATCCATCCGCACGATATCGGCAAGATGGTGGAAGGGGTCGATTCGGTAATTGCCCAGGATGCCGCCAAAACCAAGCTTACCGAAAACGTGGTCTTTACGGTGCATGCTGCACTCAATGAGCCGCTCAAGTTCAAGGCCGGCGACAAGTGCCGCAAGGCGATGATGATCGAGCTGTTGCCCGACAGCATCAACACGCTGCGCGGTCATTTCGATGACCTGCGCTACGGCCGCATCCCCAGGGACTCCCTGATTGGCCTGGGTTCAGTCAGTAATATCGATCCGAGCCGTGCGCCTGCCGGCAAGGCCACCATGCATGCCTGGGATTACATCCCTTACGAGCATCCGAATGGCGGTGCTGCCCACTGGGATGTATGCAAGATCGAGTTCGCCGAAAGCATGATTGAAAAAATGGGCGCCTATATCAGCAACCTCAATCACGACAACATCATCAAGTATCACTGCGACAGTCCACTCGACATGGAGCGTCACTCCGCCAGTTTTCGCAAAGGTGACATCCACGGCATTGCCTTCGACATGGTACAAAGCGGTGCCCACCGTCCGACACCGGATCTGGGTCAGAACATGGTGCCGGGCATCGAGCGTTTGTACCTGGTGGGCCCGTTCCAGCATCCTGGCGGCGGCGTGTTCGGTGCAGGCCGCGCTTCGGCAATGAAGGCGTTTGACGATCTGGGCCTGGATGTGGACAAACTGAACTAGGTTGTTGCGGCAGGCGTTTCAGTGAATTGATTATTCTTGTTTTTGAATCATTACTCGTTATTGAAGAGACAGAAAATGAAGTTGTACGCGCAGGATAATAGTGTGCTGTTGGAAATAAACAGCATCGAAAGACAGGGTAATAACCTGGTATTGAAAGGCAAGGCCTTTGGCTCGATGCCGATGGTGGCCAAGCTGAAACCGGAAGAGGCCCGCAAGGGTCTCAAGTTGCTGGGGTTCAAGCTGGTATTGTTCCTGCTTACCTTCCTGTTTCGCTCTTCACTGGTCACAAAAAAGTAAGCAATCCCGATCCGAAATGCGGGCCCTCGTGTCCGCTTTTTTTTGTCTGAAATCCCGATTGTATGGCTGATGTGCCTGCGTGATATCGAGCCGAACCGTACTGTTCGGTTTGAGCGGGTTCGCCGCAATGGACTGGGACAAAAAAGCCGGGATGATTGGGTTTGCGGTGGCAGATTCAAGCAGGAATGGATCCTTCATATGGTTTCTGCCATTGGGAAACGGATATGTAAACCGCATCAACTTGGGGCCCGAAGGTGCCGGATGCACCTTTTTTTATCCTTTTTTAATGACGAATACGGTAAAAAAAAAGGAACAATCGGTCATTCGCTGGCGTTCGTCAGAAAAACCGTAAATCATCGCGCTATGCAAAACAAGCTTAGGCAGGGCAAGAATATTATGGGCCGTTTGATCGTTACCAAAACATTTTCCAGTCTCTTCATCTTGCTTGGAGGCGTAGTCGTCAATACCTGCGCTTTCGCCCAGGATACGGCAAAGGCAAGCGTTGACAGTAGTGCCATGTTTGAAGAGTACTGCACCGAGTGCCATAACCTGGATGACTATTCTGGTGGTATCGACCTGGAAGGCATGGATGCCAGCAAACTTGCTGAAAATCCGGAAGTAGGGGAGAAGGTCATCAAACGCCTGCGAGCAGGCATGATGCCGCCTGCGGGTGAAGATCGTCCGGAACACAAGATCATGCAAAGCCTGGCTGCCAGCCTGGAGCAAGCTATAGACCAGCAGGCTTCATTGAAGCCAGTGCATCTTCCACCCCCGGGCCTGCATCGCCTCAACCGCACTGAATACACCAACGCGATCCGGGATCTGCTGGCGCTCAATATCAACGCCGCCAAATTCCTGCCAGCAGATGACTCCAGCCACGGCTTCGACAACATGGCCGGCACCTTGACTACTTCGCCAGCCCTGATGGAAGCCTACCTGTCTGCCTCTGGCAGGATCAGCCGTCTGGCAATCGGTACCGAGACTGCACCCATGCTCGCAATATTCGACGCGCCGCACGACACATCGCAGAACGAGCACATCGAAGGTCTGCCGTTCGGTACGCGTGGCGGCATGCTAATCGAACACGAATTCCCCTCAGATGGTGAATATGTTCTCACTGTAAAGGGCATGACCGGTTATTTCACCGCTGTGCTCGGTAATGTCACCGGTGAGAAGCTGGAGGTCACGATTGATGGCGAGCGCGTGCATCTCTATGACTGGGACCTCGATATCAAAACCACAGAAGGCAGTGGCGGCAAGACCCCGGCTATCCCGATCAAGGCTGGTTTCCACAAGGTAGGCGTAACATTCATTGCCACCAGTGATTTGCCGGATACAGGTCTGAACAAGTCGTTCGTGCGTACCATGAACTCACCGGGCTCGATTTCGGGTTACACCTTCTACCCGCATGTGGGTCAAGTATTCATTGAAGGACCATTCAACGGTCTTCCAGCTACTTCAAAGCAGAGCCGTGACAAAGTTTTCGAGTGTTATCCGCAAAACGTCAGCGAGGAAAACAATTGCGCGAATCAAATCATATCGACGCTGGTAAGCAAGGCCTTCCGTCGCCCCAGTACACAAGCTGACCTAGACGTGATGATGGATTTCTTCAGGAGTGGTCGCGAGGAAGGTGGCAACTTTGATCACGGCATAGAGGCGGCAATACAGCGCATCCTGGCCGATCCGGAGTTCATCTACCGTTCTGAAATCGAACCTGCCCATGTCGCATCAGGAACGACTTACCAGGTTAGTGACCTCGAACTGGCTTCACGCCTCTCGTTCTTCCTCTGGAGCACCATTCCGGATGAGGAGTTGGTCCAGCTCGCTTCCGAAAATGAACTCCACAAGCCTGAAGTGCTTGAGCAGCAAGTCAAACGCATGATCACCGACCCGCGTTCACAGGCATTTATCCAAAACTTTACCGGGCAATGGTTGAACGTGCGCGGCATACAGGCCAGCGAACCTGTAGTGGAATTGTTCCCGGACTTTGACAGTACGCTGCGTGATGCCTATCGCAGCGAAATCGAGCTGTTCTTCAGCAGCATCATTCAGGAAGACCGCAGTATCCTGGACCTGCTGACTGCGAACTACACTTTCGTCAACGAACGACTGGCCAGGCACTACGGTATTCCTGACGTCTATGGCTCGCAGTTCCGCCGTGTTGAGCTGGGACCTGAGCTGGATGTGCGGCGCGGGCTGCTGGGCAAGGGCGCGTTACTGACGGTCACCTCTGTGGCAGCAAGCACCTCACCAGTGAAAAGAGGCAAGTGGTTCCTCGAAACCTTCTTTGGTGTCAGTCCTCCCGATCCGCCGCCTGGCGTGGAAACCAATCTGGATCAGGCTGAAGGCGAAGCACCCAAATCCATGCGGGAAAAGTTGATAGCGCATCGCATCAACCCGAGCTGTTCGACTTGTCACAATATGTTCGAGCCGATGGGAATTGCGATGGAGAACTTCGATGCTGTCGGCAGGTGGCGTACGGATGATCGCGGTGCTGCGATCGACCCCACTGGCTTCACCACCGATGGAACACCCCTGGAAGGAATTTCCAGCCTGAGAGATCTTATGGTGCTCAATGGAGACCAGTTCGCTCAGGTAGTGACCGATAAAATGTTGACCTATGCCATAGGTCGTGGCCTGGAGTATCAAGACATGCCGTTAGTAAGGTCTATCGCGCGGGATGCGGCGGAAGACGACTATCGCTTCTCGTCGCTACTGATGGGAGTCATCCTGAGTCCGGCCTTCAC
This sequence comes from Pseudohongiellaceae bacterium, assembly GCA_044338875.1. Taxonomy (GTDB): domain Bacteria; phylum Pseudomonadota; class Gammaproteobacteria; order Pseudomonadales; family Pseudohongiellaceae; genus CAILUG01. Next base: position 9,698 of record JBIIWM010000023.1, read on the forward strand.
CATGAACCTGAAAACCGACGAACTCGCTTTGGCGAGTGAGGAATAAGCCATGTTTATTACCAAAAAACATATTGGACGACGCGCATTACTGCAAGGCGCCGGTGTGGCGCTTGGACTTCCCCTGCTTGAGGCAATGATCCCCGCTTCAACGGCTTGGGCGCAGACGGCTGCAGTGCCGCCTCCACGCTTCTGGGCAGGCTTTGTTCCGCACGGCGCTGCGCCAGGTTTCTGGGTTCCTGAGAAAGCGGGAGCGTTGGAAGCAGAGCTGCCATTCATCTGGAAGCCGATGGACAAGTTCCGTGATCACCTGACGATCATGACCGGTCTGCATTCCACCTCCGCCGAACCGCCTCCGGGCGAAACCGGCGCCGACCATTGGGTCGCTGCTGCCTTCTTGAGCGCTGACAAGCCGAAGAAAACCGCAGGTGCCGATGTTTACGCTGGCCAGACCATCGACCAGATCATTGCCGCCAAGTACGGCCAGGAAACGCTGCTGCCATCGCTGGAAATCTCGGTTGAAGATCCGGGTTCAGGCTCGAGCAACTGCGGTGAAGGCTATAGTTGTGTGTACACCAACACGATTGCCTGGACTTCTCCCAATACACCATTGCCGATGGAGTTGAATCCCCAAGTGGTATTCGAGCGCATGTTTGGTAGTGGCAGCTCAGTGGAACAGCGTACTGAGCGGCGCGAGCGCAATCAAAGTATTCTTGATTCGATCACTGGCAAAATTTCCTCGCTGCGCAAGGAAATCAGCGCTCCGGATCGTTCGCGTTTGGACGCTTTCACCGAAAACGTCCGTGAAATCGAGCGCCGACTGCAGATCGCCGCCAGTGCAACAACGCTAGCCCCCGAAAGCTTCGCCGTGCCGCCAGGCATTCCGCAGTCTTTCGATGAGCACATCAAATTGATGTTCGATCTGCAAGCACTGGCGTTCCAGGCCGATATTACGCGTGTTGGCACCATGCTCTTCGCGCGCGATCTCACGGGCCGTGTCTATCCTGAAAGTGACGCCCCGACCCTGAGCTTCCATGGCGGCTCGCACCACGGCGAGGATCCAGCGCGCATCGACGAGTTCTCCAAAGTGAATCAATATCACGTCAAGATGCTGGCGTACTTCGTCGAGAAGTTGGCCAATACCAACGATGGTGACGGCTCGTTGCTCGACCATTCGCTGCTGCTTTACGGCAGCAACATGGGCAACCCCAACCAGCATCTGCATTACGATGTGCCGCACATCCTTGTCGGCGGCAACAACGGCAAGCTGAAAGGCAATCGCCACTTGGCGTTTCCCACAAGGACCGTACCCTCGGGTAACCTGCTGCTTAGCATCCTGGATCAATTTGACATTCATCGGGATGCTTTTGGTGACAGTACGGGACGCTTGGATAATTTGGTTTAGAACAGAATGAGTCGACGACGTATGTCTATGGTTGTAACAAGATCGGTCACACTGGCGCTGCTTTTTGCGTCCTCGCATTTCGCGCTTGCCCAGTCTGAGATAGTAGATGCTGCCATGCAGCATGATAATGACGCAGTGCGTCGGCTTTTGAAGTCTGATGCCGATGTGAACGCCGGTCAGGCTGATGGTGCCACGGCACTGCATTGGGCGGCCTACCATGGCGATGCACAACTGGCCGAATTGTTGCTTGATGCAGGTGCCAATATTGCAGCAGCAAATCGTAATGGCTCGACGCCAATGTGGCTCGCGGCAAGCCGTGGTGATGCGGTGATGCTCGAAACCCTGCTTGACGCTGGTGCCAATGCCAACGAAGAACTTCCTCTCGGGCGCAAGCCCCTGATGCTGGCCGCGCGTTCCGGGGTGGTAGAAGCGGTGCGGGTACTGTTGGAGCATGACGCTGATCCCAATGCCAGTGAAACGCAACGAGGCACGACTGCGCTGATGCAGGCAGCCGATCAGGGGCATGCTGATGTCCTGGAAGTATTGATCGCAAAAGGGGCCGATGTTGCGGCTGTTTCCAAACCTGTGATGCGCGATGGACGTACAGCGGCCTTGGGTAATTCCGAAGATCCCAGGATCCCAGTGCGGCGCCAAACCATTCTTTCTCACTGCGAGCAACCCACCCCAGATATCATAATCATGAGAAAACTGGTGCTTGAAGGTCGCGACGATCAAATATTCGAACAACTTGCGAAGTCTGGCACCGAGCTGACGAAAGAAGACATCTGCAGCAAGCTGCAACGCGGTGGCCTGGGTTTTGCCGTGCCAGTCAGTGGAACCGGTGGCGCCGGTGTTGGTGCAGGCGCAGGTGCTCCGTCAGACAGGTTCGGTGAAGGTGAACGTGAGCCTGATGGTGGTGCGTTGACCTCGCTGGTATACGCTGCACGTTCAGGTGCCATCGACGCCGCGCGAGTGCTGTTGGAAGCTGGTGCTGATGTAAACCAGACTACCCGCTACGGCTGGAGTGCGCTGTTGGCAGCTACCCAGAATCAAAATTACCAGATGGCCAAATTTTTGATCGAGCACGGCGCAGATGTCAATCTTGCCAACAAGGGCGGTTGGACACCGTTGTATCTGGCGACCGACAACCGGAATATTGAAGGTGGCGACTATCCAACCCGCACAGCGGATATGGACTCATTTGAGTTCATCAAGTTTCTGCTCGACAACGGAGCCAATCCCAACTCTCGCATAACAGAAAGTTCAGAAACCCGCACAGTGTTCACTAATCAATGGCTGGATGAAAATGGAGCTACCGCTTTCCTTCGCGCTTCGCAGTCTGGTGATGTGCCCTTGATGAAATTGCTGCTTGAGTACAAAGCCGATCCAATGATTAATACCGCGCTTGGTATCACGCCGCTGGCCGTGGCGGCCGGTATCGGTTGGGTGGAAGGTGTTACCAATGAATGGTCGGGCAAGCAAACGCTGGAAGCCGTGAAATTACTGCTGGAGTTGGGCATTGACCCCAATTTCCAGGCAGACACGGGACGAGTAGCCCTGCATGGTGCTGCACACAAAGGCGCCACTGAAGTCGTGAAGGTGCTGGTGGAAGCTGGCGCTCGCATGGACATTCGCGACTTCGGCAATACCGACAACCGTGGCAGTGCTGAGCTGGCTGCCCATACCTGGCTGCCGATTGATTACTCGGATGGCTTGGTGCGTGTAGGCGTGCAATCTTCCATTCCGCATCCTGAAACTGCAGCGGTGCTGCGTGACCTGATGATCAAGGCCGGTTTGGAGGTTCCCCCCGAAGGACGCACGCTGGAATCGATCTGCATCGTTGATGTGTGTTCCGTGGATTACGACCCGCTTGACCTGAACTGATTTTATGCCTGAATAAAAAGCCCGGTTCTTGCCGGGCTTTTTATTGCCTATAACTCTTTGCTATTGCCTTTAATTCCCTTCTATTTTCCTTTTTCATCTCTTGAGTCGCCCTCGATGGCGGCGCTCTTTACTGTCTTTTGTTGCTCCCGGCTTTTGCGCTGGTAGTGCGGGCTATATTCCAAACCATAGGGAGTCTTTATTTTGTGGGCAGCCTTCTCATCGAAAAATTCCTTGCTGGTTTTGTGGCGTTCGGCGATCTCTTGCCCGGTGCCATCGCGAAACGTGATTTCTTCACGCGGCACAAAAAATACCTGACCTATCGGCAAGCTGTGCGAGACCGACATTGTCTCGCCTGGCGCCAGCACGTAGCGGAACTCGCTATCGTGGACATACCAGTCGGTTTCCACGCGGATCACCAACACCGGAGCGATGGGCCGCTCTGTTTGATTGAGCACTGAAGAGTAGACGGTGTCCCATCCTGGCGGTGTTTGAAAGTTGTATGCACCACGCAGCGTCACCGCTCCAGCCGGTGTGCCAAGATCATCTGGCGCCATAAACATGCGCGCCATCACCTTGGCGGTTTCCTTGAAGCCAGGTGTCTCGGGGACCATCAGCCGAACTTCCTCGGTTCGCAAACCAATGCCGCCAATCGCCAGCCGATAGGTGACAGTAAACAGTTGTTCCCACTTGTTACCCGTGTTTACAGCGTAGGCAAAGTGGTAGATGCCTTCGCCTTCATAGCCAATTTGAACCTGTTCATTATTGGCCAAGGGTGGATAGACGAGAGCGCCCAGTGAACTCCCTGCCTCAAGTACAGGACACAGTCGGGCATGTTGCGGTAGCAGCGGCCTTTGCGCTTCTTTTTTTGGCCGCAAACCGATACCAGGACGGCGCGGGTTGGGAAACAGGGTGACTTCCATCAGTGCAATATCTCGAAGCAGGATTCAGGAGCAAGTTTGCAGAAACTTGCCTTACAAGGAAAGCTGAATCGCCCCCAGAAAGGACTTTGCATTGACGAAAAAAGCCCTCACTATTGCTGAAATAAAAAATAGTGACCCAGGGGATTTTGCATGGAGCTTGTGGATCTTTTTCCTAAAACAATTGCAGTTGCGGAGCTGGAAAGCCTGACGCCTGAAATCATCGCCAAAGCCATTGAACTTATCGAGATCAGCAGCGGTAATGAAGTAGCCGGTGATGGTGCCTACACAACGGACCAGCAGTTCCTTAATCGGGTCATCTTCCGGGAAGTAAAGCAGGAAATCCTTGGTTTGTGCCGAGAGTTTGCCAACGCCTATTCGCAGATCATGGATGACCTCGTTATCTGCAACTCCTGGGGCAACGTTGTGGGTTATGGTGAATCAATCCGCTATCACAAGCACAGCAATTCCCATATCAGTGGTTCGTTTTATTTGACTGAAGGTTCACCCTTCAACATCATGGATCGCGATCGCAACGAGTTGTTCGGTTTTCATACCCAGATCAAAAAAGACGACAACTACCGCGCCATGGAAAGTTTCACCATCAACCCAAAGCCACGCCGGATCATCCTGTTCCCTTCCGGCCTGATGCATTGCGTTTTGCCTTCAAAAAATCATGCAAGACGTTATTCGGTGGCATTCAATGCTGTGCCGACAGGCCGAATCGGCCCGCCCACCGGCATCCTGGAAATGCGTCCACCCATCGAATGAGCAGGGCAGCTATGGCATGTTCGCCTTCAGGCTCGACGATGCATGAATACCCGTTTATTTTTCTCATATTTTACAGAGCTACCAGGTCGACTATGTCAGTCCGTTCATTTCACCCTTTCAGTCTCGTCCCTGCCGTTATAACCCTCTTCGTTACACTGTCCTTCGCGCCCTCCATCATTGCGCAAGCGGAGGCGCCAGATGGCGTCACCGGCGGCAAGATCATCGAGGTGACCAGCTATGATGCAGATCCTGATATCGATGGTGTCCTGGACGAAGATATCTGGGCGCGCGCGGCGCTCGTCACTGATTTCCACCAGATGAATCCAGTGGAATATGGCACTCCGAGCCAACGCACGGAAGTGCGGGTGTTCTACACGGATAACGCGCTATATATAGGTGCGCGCATGCATGAAAGTGATCCGTCCCTGATTCGGGCCAACGTGATGCGCCAGGGTCAGACGCTGCAGAACGACGACTCCTTCAACCTGATGATCGATCCCTATTTCGACCGGCGTGGCGGCTACCTGTTCGAGATCAACGCCAACGGCGTGCGCGTTGAAGGCATCTACCAGAACGTATCGCAGATGGACCGCAACTGGACCGGCATCTGGCAGGCAAAATCGAATATCGACGCTGAAGGCTGGACCACAGAGATCCGCATTCCCTTCCAGACGCTGTCCTTCAATCCGGCGAACACCGAGTGGGGCATTAATTTCAGGCGCACCATTCGCCGCAACAACGAAGAGATCGGCTGGATATCGCGCAACCGTTTGATCAACCCTGGCATCGCCGGCACCGCCACTGGATTCACCGGGCTGCGGCAGGGCTTGGGGCTTGATGTAGTGCCCTATCTGGTCGCACGCCAGGAGCGTCGCTTCGGGGCCAACGCCGGCGAAGACCAAAGCCTCGAACCGCAGATTGACATGTACTACAAGGTTACTCCGCAGCTGAATGCAGCCTTGACCATCAATACGGATTTTTCCGCCACCGAAGTTGATGATCGCGTGGTGAATCTGACCCGGTTCAGCCTGTTTTTTCCGGAGCGCCGCGACTTTTTCACGCGTGACAACGACCTCTTCCAGTTCGGCCGTATCGGCAACGGTTCGATTTTCGGGCAGGAAAGCAACGAGGCGGTACCGACTGCGGCCCTGCAGAACGGACGGCCATTTTTCTCACGCAACATAGGGCTGTCTACCAACGGGGAACCGGTGGATTTGACGGCGGGCGCGAAACTCAGCGGGCGGATCGGCGCCTGGAACGTAGGTTCTCTGCTGGTGCGCCAGGATGAAGATGTGTTGAGCGGCGTGGATGCACAGAGCGTGTTCGTCGGCCGCGCGGCTCTGAATGTGCTGCAGGAATCGCAGATCGGTGTCATCGTCACCGAGGGAGATTCGCAAGCCAATCTGGATAACAGTCTCGCAGGCGCCGATTTCCGCTATCGCAACTCGCACTTGCCGGGCGGTCGCGTTGTGGAAAGCGAAGTCTGGTATCAGCAATCGGATACTCCAGGGCTCAGCGGTGACGATGCGGCTTACGGCTTCGGGGTAGCGGCTCCCAATACCAACGGCTGGCGCGGCGCCTATAGCTACAAGAACATTGATTACAACTTCAATCCCGGTCTCGGTTTTGTCAATCAACGCGGTATCGAGGATCAGGCGCTGGACTTTGGCAAGCGCATCTTCCTGCAACCCGGCGGCTACATGCGCTCGTGGTACGGCGGTTTCGATAGTTACCGCAACACCGATCTTGATTCAGGGGACCTGATATCGGAAACGGCGCAGGTGCGTGCCAACGTCAACAACAATACCAACGATGTCGTGTCCGCACTTTTGTCCCGCAAGCGAGAGGTGCTGACGCTGCCCTTTACGATCAATCGCGCATCAGACGGCAGTCGCAGAATCATAATTCCGGTCGGCGATTATGTCTTTACGCAGGGTACGGTCTCATTGCAAACCGGCGGTCAGCGCGAATGGGCGGGCAGGATCACTCTGACCCAGGGCGATTACTATAACGGGGAAAACCTGCTAACCAGTATCAATCTTGCCTGGCAACCACGTCCCGGCTGGAACCTGCAAAGCGGTTACTCGGAGAATCGCATTGAACTTCCACAAGGTTCATTTACGGTACGGCAACTGTCGTTCAATGCGATGATCAACTTCACTCCCGACCTGACCTGGACCAACCGCCTGCAGTACGACAACGTATCGGAAGGCGTGGGAATCAACAGCCGCTTGTACTGGATTCCTGAACCGGGGCGCGAGATGTACCTGGTGTTGAACTGGGGGCTCGTGGATCTGGACAAGGACAATCGCTTTGATTCCACCCGCAGCGACTTGACGCTGAAATACAACTACACGTTGCGGTTCTGATTGGCAGCTTGAAAACGCCTGATCAATACGAATAAAGATGCATTGGCGACAACCTTATTGCATTTTCTTCGGGTATGATTTGGTTATCTTTGTGATCTGTTTTCCAGTGCATGCCTGGCACTGGAAGCCTGCTTTGGGATGTCTTGATGAAACGCTCTGCACTTTTTTTTGCACGTCACGTTGGATTTCGCGTCCTTGGCCTGGCTTTAGTGACTGGACAAGTTGCCGCTCAGGACGTCGCTACAGGTGTTGAAATTTTTAACGCGAATTGTGCCAATTGCCACGGTGCCAATGGCCAGGGAGGGGGCTTGGGGCCTTCCATAGTCCGCAGAGTAAGCAGTGAAGCCGATGCGGCTCTTGTTACCTTCCTCAAAGCCGGAAACCCGCAAAAGGGCATGCCGCCAACGACAGTCCAGGAAAATCAATTGGGTGATTTACTCGGATATTTACGCCAATTAGCCGAGGCGGGAGCTGCTGATCTTGCAACTGCCAGAATTGTGTCCAGTCAATATTCTTCAATGCCGGCCATAGAGAACTTTACCCCTGTGACTGAGGCCATGCTGCTGAATCCTTCCCCGAACGACTGGTTGTGGTTCAGTCGCACTGCGGATGCCCAGCGCTTTAGTCCTCTTGCGCAAATCAATCGCAGCAATGTGACGCAACTGGGTTTGGCGTGGTCCAAAGGTCTCCCGGCTGGCATCACCGAAACGATTCCCACCGTGTATAACGGCGTGATGTATCTGAGCTTGCCTGGTGGTGACGTCGCCGCCCTTGATGCGACCACGGGAGACACCATCTGGTTGTACAAACGCGAGTACGTCAACAAAGGGGCCGGTGGTTCCAGTCGTTCGAAGACCCTGTCGATTTTTGACGACATGATCTATTTCACCGCTCCTGATGAAACCATTGTTGCATTGGATGCCAAAACCGGGGCCGTGCGCTGGGAGGCGCCAACAGATGGACGTGGCAATACTACGGGCGCGATTGTGGTGGAAGGGAAAGTGATCTCCAGTGGTACCTGCGGCGGGACAACTACACGGGAAAGTTGCAACATCACTGCCCATGATGCACGTACTGGCAAACTGGCCTGGCAGTTCATGCTGGCTCAGGCTCCCGATGACGCCATCCCCGGCATTGATAATCCATTGGACAGT
>JBIIWM010000188.1:0-5790 GCA_044338875.1 Pseudohongiellaceae bacterium
CTGTTTGGCAAATGGCATCTGGCCGGACTCCCCGGCAAGGACGCCAGTTATCCCGGCATGAAGCCCAAGGAAGCCGGCTTCGATATCTTCAAGGGCAACATGCATGCCGCCCTCAAGACCTACTGGGATTATGACTACATGGTGCAGGACGCGACCACGCCTGCCAATGAATGGCGCAATGAAGCGCCGCCCGTGAAAGAACTGCCCGGTATTGCCCCCACCACGTATGGCCCGGTAGTGAAAGTAGCCGATGCCATCGAATGGATCACTGCACAGGAAGCCGGCAATCCCGACAAACCCTGGTTCACCTGGCTGGCCTTCAACCTGTCGCACGCCACCACCCAGCAACAGCCGAGCGCCATGATGGTTCCGAATGCCGACACCCTGGATGCGGTGAGCCTGAAAGAAATGCAGGACTGCGGCGGTGAGTTCGGTACACAAAATACCGGCACTTGCAGTGGCGAAGCATTGATGCGCGCGATGACCAATTCGCTGGATACCATCGTCGGCAAGATGCTGTCAGCCGTGGATGCGCTCGACCCCAACACCTACGTCATCTTCATTGGTGACAACGGCACACCGATGTATGGCCGTCCCGGTCTGGATTTCATCGACAACATGTACATCACCAGAACCGGACGCGGCAAAGGCACCACCTACGAAAGTGGTGCGCGCGTTCCGTTTGTCATCCGGGGACCGAACATTGGCGCCAATGGCGTGAGCACTGAATATGTACATGCCTCGGATATATTCTCCACCACGCTCGCGCTGGCAGGCCTGTCTATTCCGGAAACCGTTTCCAACCACGATGGCAGCGGCACCCTGGCCGTTGATGCGGTGTCACTCGCCCCCATCCTGTTTGAGGGCGCAGCAACTGTCCGTGACCCCAGCGAAGGCTACATTACGACGGAGTCACTCAACCTGATGACCAACAGTTCACGCCAGGTAGCGGCCCGTAATGCCAGCTACAAGGTGGTGTGTTCCGAAACGACTGAACTGGACGCCTGCGAGTTTTTCAACCTGATTGATGACCCTCTGGAAGAGTTTGCACTCGTCAAGCCTGACAGTTGCAGCGCTGAAGCCAGTGTCCGCTGGACCACGGCTGATCCGCAATGGCACTTCTGCCGCTTGAATGATGTGATAGCGATGCAGTCATTCCTGCATACCGCGGCAGATGCAGCGAATCAGCCGTAACGCTGCTGCCGCATCCATTTGGTAGCAATCCATTTCTCACCGGCCAGCACCGGTGCCCCGCCATGCAGTGTGGCAGGATCGATCTGGCCCAACGAATTGCAATACGAAAAATACACTGCAGTTCCGCGCCGCGGCGTAACACTGAGACCGACTTGCGGAAACGTCGTCTCCCCGCCCTGCTCCACCTCGTTCAGGTACAGGATCAGCGTTGACACCCGCTGTCCGCCTTTGGCCAGATGGATGGCACTGCCGGTTTTTTCGAGCGGAAAGTAATCAAAGTGGGGTTTGTACTCGCCGCCGCTGCGGTAGTGGAGCACCTGCAAGCCTTCACCATATTCCGCAGGCCAGTTCATCAGTGCCGAAATGCGTTGTTCCAGACGTTGCACGAGGGCAGTTTCAGCGCGCTGGAAAAACGCTCCCTCGCTCGAACGTGCGTCAATCGGACGCGCAGCCCCGGTGTCCGGATCAATGATGGTGGAGGGTTTCAACTTCTGCTGCGATTGTGCGATCAGCTCTTCGCATTCGGCCGCACTCAACAAATCATCGATCACCACGATATCAGGCTCCGCCAGGCGCAGCGCGATCCGCACTGTGACACCAGCGACCACAAGCGCATTGCCGGCAGCAATGCGGCTTGCCTCATAACGATAAGGCATGTCGGCCGGCACAGTCGCGACTGGCGCACCCGCATCCTTGCCGGCCATGCTGGCCAACCACGCGGAAGCGACGGCTGCATTGAGCCCAGCCTTGAGCATCGAATCGAGCATCGACTCCTTGCTGCAGCCCCGAGCCTGGTTGCTACTGATCCATGCGCGCCAGTCCGCCGGGATGTTTTCTTGTGTATTCATCTGTTCCTGTACTCGCATGTTACTGGGCAATCCTTGCCTGGGATGCCCTGGCAGGCCCTTTCTAGCGGTCAGTACTCCCGAGGTCAAGCATAAAGCCAGTGTCGTGCAGCCTTACAACAGTTAGAATTCGCCCCTGTATATCCGTGTGGCAGTAACCTTGATGAAACCAGCTCCATCCGACAGCCGTATCCGGCTGGACCGCTTTCTCAGTCACAGCAGTGGCTTGTCACGCTCCCAGGTCAAGAAACTGCTGCATGCCGATGCAGTTGCAGTGGATGGCAGCCCGGTGCGCGATCCTGCACAGCCAATCAGCGCGCACAGTGTGGTCACCCTCAACGGCAGCCCCTTGGCTTGGCCTGGTCCGCGCTATGTGATGCTGAACAAGCCGGCAGGCTATGTCTGTTCCACCGAAGATCCTGGTCACCCACTGGCCAGCAGCCTCATTGATGAACCCTGGGCCTCGGGCCTGCACAGCGCCGGACGCCTTGACGTCGACAGCACCGGACTGGTGTTGCTGACCAACGATGGCGACTGGAGCCATGCCCTGACGAGTCCACGCAGAAAATGCCTGAAAACCTATCGGGTCGGACTCAAGCATCCACTGGCCGCCGACACCGCGCAGCGTTTCGCCGCAGGTTTGCAGCTGAACAGTGAAGACAGCCTCACGCTGCCGGCACAGTTGGAACTGCTGGACAGCCAGACCGCACGCGTCAGCATCCAGGAAGGCCGCTATCATCAGGTCAAGCGCATGTTTGCTGCGTGCAGCAATCGTGTGGAAACCCTGCACCGGGAAAGTATTGGTGCCATCACACTGGATCCTGCGCTGCAGCCAGGGCAATGGCGTGAACTGAACGCAGACGAAATCGCGAGTACCGGAATCAAGGGTACTGGAATCGTCAGTACCAAAGTCAGAAGTCCAAAAACCAGGAGTACAGCGCATGAGTGACAACAGTGTGCAGCAATTGCTGCAGTTCGCTGCGACTTTCACGGTTCCTGCTGTGGTCGTGCTGGACGAGAACGCAGGCAGCTTGCCAGCCAATCCTTTCGCAGATGTCCGCGTAATCAGCAACCGCCTCGATATCTGTTCCGAAGCGAGCAGCAAAAAATGGCCGAGCACGTTTTCAGATTTTGTCTTCGATGCTGCGAGCCTGCAGGGAATTCGCCTGGCCTTGTACCGGATCTCCAAGGAAAAGCGCGTCGTCGAGCATGTACTGCAGTCGCTGTGGCAGCTGTTGCCAGAAGGCGGCGAACTGTACTGCGCCGGCTACAAGAACGAAGGCATCAAGACTTTCGCCAAGCGCATGCAAGACGCCTGGTCCTGTGAAGTAACGCTGGAGCGTGGCGAGCAACAGTTGCACATGTACCGTCTTGTCAAAACCGGCAGTGCCGCCACCGCGCTCAACAGCGATGACTACCATGCACTGCAAACGATTGGCGACTGGAACGGCATGGAAGTCGTCAGCAAACCCGGCATCTTTGCGTGGGACCGTTTCGATGATGGCAGCAGCTTCCTGCTGGAACATTTGCCGGCGTTTTTGCAGCAGACCGACCACACGCGCCAAAGCGCACTGGATCTGGGCTGCGGTTATGGGCTGCTGGCCCTCGCGCTGGTACAGGCCGGCTGCAAACGTGTCGTCGCCACTGACAACAACGCGGCGGCAGTGATCGCCTGCGACTACAATCTGCAGCGCCATCATGGCAACTGCGAGGTTGCTGTCGTTACCGCCAATTGTGCCGATACTATCAAGGAGCGTTTCGACCTGGTGGTATGCAACCCGCCCTTCCACCAGGGCTTCTCGGTGGAAAATGATTTGACGGACCGCTTCCTGCAGGCCACCAAGCGCCTGTTGACTCCACGCGGGCGTGCCCTGTTCGTCGTCAATACCTTCATTCCACTGGAACGCAAGGCGGCGCAGCATTTCACCAAGGTGAAAGACGTGGCGCGCAACGGACGCTTCAAGTTGCTGCAATTGCAGCAAGCACCGTAACGCAGCCGCCATGCGCAGCGTTGTCCTCAAGCCCACTGTTCGCTGTCCAGTCTGCGAGCTTCCGCCGCGCTGGTGTATTTGTGCGGCACAGCGTGACCTTGCTTGCCCGCTGCAAATCGATTTGCTACTGCATGAGCGTGAAGTAGCGCGCCCCAGCAGTACCGGAAAATTGATCAAACGACTGTTTCCTGCAGCGCGCCAGCATATCTGGAGCTGGAACCAGCCCCTGGCAGCAGAGACAGTGATAAACCCGGAACGAGAGCTATGGATACTGCATCCGCATGGCCACCCGGCGCCGTCCGATGTGGATCCAGGCAACATACAAGTGGCGCTGTTGGACGGGCTCTGGAATGAAACTGCGACGATGTCACGCGCAGTGTCTTCGTGGGGACGCCTGGTCAGTTTGCCGATGCGTGGTGAAAGCCGTTACTGGCTGCGCGCGCAGCAGGACAGTGGGCGCTTTTCTACCGTGGAAGCGCTGCTGTTCCTGCTCGATTCCCTGCAACTGACAAAGACCAGTGCCGAGTTGCGCACCCAATTCGAACTGCATGTATACGCCACCCTGCGCGCCCGCGGCAGGATCGATCTGGCGGCAGCGTTCCTGGCCGATTCGATGCTGCCCCAGACAATTCCCGATTATCTGGCGAGCCTGCAGCAACGCCGCCCGCTGTAACGAAACCCAATGCCAGTCGTTTACTTTTCATCTGGCCGCGGCTTGGCCTGCTGTATCATTGTCTGTAATCAATATCTGGAAGCTTTTCCAATGATCATGATGCGAACTCACCATCTACAGCCTCTGCGCCCATGTGTAATACGGCTCCTGATGCTATTCACAGCACTGGCCTGCACCCCTGCCTTTGCCCAAGGCTGGACCGTGGGCATGAGCGGGCAAGGCACACCCATCGAAGCCTTGAGTGTGCCGGCCCAAATTGCAGATGCGCCCTCCGTAGTGGTGATCGGTGGATTCTCCGGCGAGAGGGCCACTACGAACATGGTCATGACCGGCTATGAGGCGTATGCCAATGAAGCGGAAAACTTTCTGGATGTCACCTTCATTCCTGCCGTCAATCCGGATGCCGTTCCCTTGCAGTTTCCGCCCCGGGAAATTTCATATGCGGGCAACTGGGCAGAAATGTCACTGTGGCGCTGGATCGGGACGCATGCACCCGATGCAATCATCATCATGGGTGAGGACAAATACGGGCTTGGTACTGCGCTGGCTGCAGACATCATGGGACTGGGTCCCATTCCCACCTACACGATGGATTACGAGAACGAACTGATTGATTCACTGCGCGGGCGCAAGAACATTGCAGCGACAGCTGCACGCGCCACGCTGCATGCCCGACTTGAGCGTCCGGAAGAAGCCGTGGCGCAGGCCCTGTCCACTGTGTATGGCCAGGAGCTGACGAACCTCACCTATATCCCGGGCATGGCACTGATTGGTCGCCTGCGTTTGGGACAAGTCGCTGAAGTGGAGCAGCTGGTGGCGCCGCTGCTGGAGCCAGTCAATCAAACCGAAATTACCAACTCCTTGCAGATTGCCGGCCACCTGCTGTTTGCCGAACTGGCAGAACGCACGGGTGATGCGCGTTATCTGGCACAAGCCCGGCGTGCGGCAGACCTTGGCTTCGATGCCAACGGCAACATGCTGGAAGCGATGCCGTTCCACGGCGAGTACAGTGATGCGTTCTTCATGGCGACACCACTGCTGGCCAAGGTCGGCAAACTGACCGGCGAAACCCGCTACTTCGATCTCG
>JBIIWM010000189.1:0-5751 GCA_044338875.1 Pseudohongiellaceae bacterium
TATGGCTTGTGGAGCGAGCTGGGGGAGCTGTTCGCGAACGAGGCCAGCTACATTGTCGACGATGAGACGGTGCAGGGGCGTGCAGCCATTACCGAATACCTGTCAACGCATGAAGGCGACGGCGAGCAGGGACTGCAGCCAGGAGTAGTGCACACCCAGTTGATCGAACATCCGGTCGTCAATCTGTCAGTCGATGGCGAGTCGGCCAAGGGCCGCTGGTACGGCTTTTTCCTGCTGAGCGACAGCGCGGGCGCTGCCAGTATCCAGGGCGGCGTGTTCGAAAACGAATATGTGCGCGAAGACGGCAAGTGGAAAATCGGCATGCATCATTTCTTCCCGCAATATGCCGGCTCCTACGAAACCGGCTGGAGCAATTGGAAGGGCGAGGATATCGGCATCCTTCCCTATCATTTCACACCGGATGAAAGCGGTATTCCGATTCCGCCTCCGGTGGGAGCGGCAGCGCAGAGCAGCGCCACGCTCGACGAACTTGAAGAACGCATCGCAGTGATGAACGACGAAAGCCTCGTGCGCAACTTGCAAGCGGCGTACGGTTATTACGTCAACCGCCGCATGTGGGACGACGTCACCGATCTCTTCGCTGGCAACGGCGTGTATGAAGTAGGCGGTGTTGGCGTATACAGCGGCCATGCCGGTGTGCGCAAAGCGCTGGAACGCCAGGGGCCAGCGGGCTTGACGCACGGCGTGCTGAACGATCGCCTGCAATTCGACACTGTGGTGAGTCTGGCAGCGGGCCGACGCGAAGCGCATGTGCGCGGCATCGAGATGGGCATGCTGGGCGAAGCCGACAAGGGCGAAGCCTTCTGGGAGATCAACGTGTACGACAACCGCTTCGTAAAAGAAGACGGCTTGTGGAAAGTGCGTGAAATGCGCGTGTTTCCGATTTTTCGCGCTGAATACAGTCTTGGCTGGGGCAAGAGCCGCATCATCGAAACGGCGCAGGCCGGTGCGCTGGCGCCCGACCTGCCACTGCCAGCCGCTGATGCTGGCGCGCAGGACCGGATAATTCCCGCCTTCGTCTCCACGCATCCAGTTACCGGAAAACCGCTCGCAGCGCCTGCTGGCATGCTCCTGGTCGCCACCCAGCCGCTTACCGACGACATCGCTGCGCCTGCGGTGCAGCGCTCGGGTGAAAGCGCTATGCGTCTGCAAGAAGCCGCGCGCAAGCTCAGGAGGGCCACGGCCTATGATGGCGCCGAGCATGTCTCGGTGGCCTATGGTTTTTACGCCGACGATTCCCAGTGGGACTGGCTGTCGGAAATTTTCGGCAAACAGGGCACCAAGCAAATTCCCTTTGCCGGTTACTACACCGGGTATCCGCGCATCTCAAAAGGGCTGTTCCTGGAGTACGGTGATCCGGTCAGTCTTGACACCAAAAAGGCCAGCATTGCGTTTCACTGGCGCATCCAGCCGGTGATCAATGTCGCGCCTGACGGTCGCTCTGCGCGCGTGCGTACCTACCTGTTTCATCCCAATACTTCGAAGACGCGCTCCAGCACGCTGTTCGGTGCCATTTATCCCGACGATCACCTGATCCTGGAAGATGGCATCTGGCGCTTGTGGAACCTGTCGCTCGACGAACCGTATTTCGAAATGGCGGATTGGAAGAGTGGCTGGTCGGGACTCGCGAGCGCACCGGCTGCGGCGGAAATACCGCGACCCGCGCCGGCGCCGGTCGATCCCAATGCACCAGCGCGGCCCAAGCGTTACTTCGGTGCGGAGCTGGTTGCCCAATACCGGCCTGACGTGCCGATCAATGAGCTTGGCAAGCTGCAGGAACATTTCCGTGGCGGCACCGGAGAGCCGTGGGATTGGCCGATGATCCTGCCAATGTGGTGGGGTTATAAAAATCCAGTCAGCGGGCGCGAGCCCGAGTTGTTCCTGCCCGACTGTGTCCCCTGCGGGTACGCACCCAACATGAGCATGACGCAGCACGGCTATTTGTTGCCATCGACTGACCCGGTGAAGAGCGAGGAGTGACGCCGCTTGCTGGTGTTACTGTTTGGATTCCAAACCCTGCAGATCCTGCAGGGCTTGCCATTCCCCAGCGGTGAGTTCGCGGTGCTTGCCGGCTTCGAGCTCACCCAGCGTGATCGGGCCGAAGGCAATCCGTTTCAGTTTGTTGACCTCATGCCCGACGGCCTTGAACAAGCGTCGCAGTTCACGGTTTTTGCCTTCCTGCAGCGTAACCAGCAGATGGGATTCGCGGCCGCTCAACTTGCGCGCGGTGACGGTGGTAGCACGCAGCAGTTCACCCGCGTCCTCGACGCCCTGCATCAGCGTCTGCAACGTTTCCTCACTCACCTTGCCGTCAACGCTGATCACATAGTCACGCGGGATCGCGTTGAGCGGATCGGTCAGGAAGCTGGACATGCGGCTGTCATTGGTCAGCAACAGCAAGCCGCTGGTGTGCATGTCGAGGCGGCCGACCGCATGCATTTGTTGCAACTCATCCGGTAGCAAGTCGAACACGGTCTTGCGACCTTTTTCATCGCTACGGGTCGTCAGATAGCCGCGTGGTTTGTGCAGCAGCACGGCGCTGCGGCTTTGCGGCTGCAAGTCCACGCCATCGAGGGCGAACTTGTCCTGCTCGGGCACCACGGGCAGGCGCGGATCACGACAAATGCGGCCGTTCACCGCAAGGCGGCCGGCACTAATCCACTGCTCGGTTTGGCCGCGCGATGCGAGTCCCAGTTTTGACAACGCGCGCACCAGTGGCACCGTGCCGGTGCCAGCAGCTTTTCCTTTTCCCCTACCTTTGCCTACCGCTGTTGATGGCGTCATGCGTTGAGTCCTTCATGAATATCCGGAGCGATTGCCAATCGCCCCTATTTTGAATTGTCACTTTCCAGTTTGATCATAAGCTATCTGCATATTATTGCTGGCTTTTATGTAAAAGGATGGTTTCAACTGCATGGCATCCTGCAGATAAACTTTGGCACGTTCCCTGTCGCGTCGCACCAGCGCGGCATAGCCTACGTTATTGGCAGCAACTGAGGCGCCGTAGAGCTCCGAATAGAGTTGCAGCGCTTCATCGTAACGACCTTGTAGCGCAATGCAAAAGGCCAGATTGCTTTTGGTGGTAACAGCATCAGGAGCACGCTCAAGTGCTTTGCGTAGCTGGATCTCGGCAGCTTGTGGTGCTCCGTCCAGCACCAGTGACCACCCGAGGTTGGCGGTTAGTTTTGGATGCCCGGGCACGAGCGCCAATCCACGCAAAAAATAGGCTTGTGCTGCAGCATAATGGCCCTGCTCGTCGGCAATGATGCCAAGGCCATTCAGGGCCAGCCAGCGGTTGGGATCTCCGGAAATGGACAGTTCAAGATACTCGGTGGCGGCGGACAGTTGCCCGGCAGCAAGCGCAAGCAAGCCGAGATATTCCAATGACTGAGGATCCTCCGGATGGATGGCGAGAATCATCCCGACAACCACACGTTGCTGCTCCGCATTGCCAGTGATCGAATGCAGGCGTGCCAATAGTTGCAGCGCAGGGACATTTTGCGGATCAGCCTGTACAAGACGGTTCAGAGTGGCGAACGCTGTCTCCAGATTGCCTTCATCAAGGGCGCGCTCCGCAGCGCTCAGTGCAGCTTGTCCTTGCGGCAACCCTGCGTCAGGTAATGCGGCGCACCCGGTAAGGCACACAAGGCTGACCATTAGCACGCATGCCAGCGATTTATTGAACAGTAGTTTGTGCAAGGGACGCTCCAGTGAAATCGGCAGTGAAATTGTTTTGAATGAATGCAAGCAGGTCGGCTCCTATCAAAAGGCGCACATCCACCCACTCAGCAAGATCTGTAGATTCCTGCACCGAAACATTCTTCATTGATAAATGTTCAACGAGCGCCACGGCAGCGTCCCGACGACCTGGCCTGAAGTACACCATCGACTGCGCATAAGCGTAATTATCGGCATTGGTGAGTCTTACCACCTTGCCACCATTGTGTTGCAGAAAACTGCGCATGCGCGCTGCCATGCCGTTCACGCCATTACCATTGGACACCTCGATCCGCAGGGTTGCATCAAGGCCTTGCACTTGTGCCGAAGCTGCAGGTTCGGCCTGAGCGACCACTTTAACCTGCGAGTTTGGCAGCGTCGGAAATACCGGATCAGCCAGCGGCGTGCGTACAAGTGAAGTGGGTTGCGGTCCGGGTGTTATCTGTACAAAAGTCTCGACGGGATTGGGATTCAGGAAATCTGCAACTAAAGGAAGGTTCTCGTGTTCATCAGTGGGTAATGCCTGGGCAAGAAGCAGATTTTCTTGTGCGATCGCTGCGTTGCCATCGTATTGAAGCGCAAGCTCCAGGAATTTTACCGCTTCGGTGCCGCGCCCCTGCAGAATGTAGGAGTAGCCGATGTTGCTCAGTGTCAGTGACGACTTGGGTGCCAATTCCAGCGCCCGAAAGAAATATCGCTGGGCTACGTCATGACGCCCCAGTTGGTCATAGCTGGCACCGAGACCGTTCAGCGCAGCGACAGAGGCCGGGTTTTGCGCAAGCTCGAGTTCAAGATGACTGATGGCAATGCCGTAATTGCCCCTGCTGAAAGCCCGTCTCGACAACTCCAGGCCCGAGGCCGTGGCCTGGTCATGGCCTGACATCAATCCAGTGTGCGTATTATCCAGCCACGACGGGACCATGCAGCCGCTCAGGACACAGCTGGTGGCTATGACAAGTGAACTTTTTAACAACAATGCTACTGATGATTTTTTCATTGCCAGCTCCTTACATGCCTGAAAATGTATTGATGATCTGCACGGTGGCAGGACCGAGCAGTACGAGAAAAAGTGCCGGGAATATGCACAGTACAATCGGGAAAATCATTTTTACCGGAAGTTTTGCCGCGGTTTCCTTGGCGCGCTGGATGCGTTCGACACGCATCTCCTCGGCAAAATTGCGCAAGGAACTGGCAATGCTTGTCCCGAAGCGCTCTGCCTGGATAATGATTGTAGTCAGCGATTGCACCTGGTCGATCACCATGCGTTCGGCCAGTGAGCGAAAGGCTTCCAGGCGCGTCTTGCCGGCACGTACTTCCAGGGAGATGAGCGCGAGCTCGGATGCCAGGGCAGCATGACTGTAGCGCAGTTCACGTGCGACACGATTGATTGCCGCATCCAGCCCGAGACCAGCCTCCACGCACACGACGAGCATGTCGAGCGCATCAGGAAAACTTTCGACAAAATCCTGGCGGCGGCGACTGATGGCGTTTCTGAGAGCCAGATCCGGCAGATAGTAACCTAGCAGCGCCCCAGTGATTACCAGTGCTATGCCTTGCAATTGCGACAGGATCAGTACCCGTCCGGAGAGGATGGCCAGCAATCCGAAAACTGCCGCAATAAACACAGCCGTTGCAAGTTTTGCGCCCATGAAAATCGCGAGGGCGCGCGGCTGGCGATAACCGGCGAACACCAGCTGGCGCTTGATGGCCGACTTGTTCCATTCAAAGTGAGGAAGAATCAGTCCACCGGCAGGCTCCAGCCACTTGACCAGGAATTCACCTTCCTGCTGAGTACCGACCGCCCTTGTCGCACCCGTAATTGCTTCGGGGCCTTCGATCTGGCGCAGGCGCCTGTTGATGGTTTCTATACGCTGCGAATACAGCAAATAGATGCCGAATCCTGCGCATACCACTGCAAAGAAAGCTGCCCAGGGAGCAAGCGCCGGTTCTATCATTCCAATCCATACTTGATTCATAACCCAGTCTCCCTCGTTGCGTTTCAAATCCGGAAAT
>JBIIWM010000190.1:0-5724 GCA_044338875.1 Pseudohongiellaceae bacterium
GATCTCGACATCGAGATTCTGCAACACGGTACCGGCATAATCCTGGCCATCCTGCAACAACCCCAACTTGGTACGGATGCGTGAACCAGCGCCATCGCAGGCCACGACATACTTCGCACGCACGAGTTCTTCGCTGCCATCCTGGTGTTGCAAGGTGGCAAGCACACTGTCGTTCTCCAGCTCCACGTTGCTGCAGGTAACACCCCACTCGGCTGCGTGCCGGAATTTTTCCTTGAGATATTCCTGCAACATCCGCTCGGTATCGTTCTGGGCGTTGAGCAGCAGGAACGGATAGCGCGACTGCAGTGGCCTGAAATCCAGGCCCGGACGCACTTCGCGCCTGACCGCGTCCTTGTCGACGAAGTGCATCACATAGCCGGGGCAGTGGATGCCGAAATCAAGATAACGGCGCACCAGTTCCGGATCGATACGTTCAAGAATTTCGAGAGTACGCGCATGCACGGTGACAGCGCGTGAAAAACCGGAGGCCTGCGGAAGGCGGTCGATCATGCGATGGTCGATGCCGAAGCGTGACAATTCCAGCGCCAGCATGCTGCCGGCGGCACCAGCGCCTACTATGAGCACGGGTATATTGGTGATCTGCATATCTATTCCCCCAAAGACCGTTATTTATTTCAAAAAGCGCAGCACCTCTGCCAGCATCGCATCGTAGTACGGATTGAAGGAGATGCGTTCGATGATACCCTGCCCGCGATTTTCAGCAGTCACTTCCCCGTAGAATGAACGTTCACCCTGCTTGCAATCAATAAAGTCGGGATTGGACGCAGGCCCGTAATGGCTACAAGAGCGATACTCGCCATCCAGTCCGTAGTACGGATGTGTGGGCGGCGTCATCAAACCCAGGTGGGATACACTCAAGATACCCTGCTGTGGCGTGGCGCTCGGTATAACCCTTAGGTGCTCGCCATGCGGCAGCAGATCCTGGCCAACGCCGCGTTCATTGTTTGGTGCTGGATGCTGGCTGTACAGCAGCGTGACCGACCGCTCATGCGTGTTGCGCCCCATGAACTGGAGAATCGCCGCGGTACTGACGGTATTGTCCTCGCTGCTGGCCACCGTAAACACCGGCAGTTGTTGCACACGGGTATTTTCCGCCGCGAGCACCGCTTGCGTCAGGGCATAGGTTTCGGCAGCGGCGGTGAAGGGAATTGACTCATAGCGATAGATTGCTTCATCGGCTTCCAGCGCAAACCAGGCGGCCTTCGGAAACAGCCAGCCCAGCGGAACGATAAAGCGTGCATATTTGGCCGCATCGGTAATCGCCAGAGCTGGCGCGAACAACATCAGCGCGTCCACTTCTGTGTTTTGCGTAGCCTCCAGAATGGCGAGGGCGCCACCGGCGGAATGTCCGCCCACGATCACCTTGTCGGCCATGTTGCTGAGTGCACGGGTGGCAAAGCTGGTGGCTGCTGCCCAGTCCTGCCAATCGGTGTTCAGGAAATCACCGGGGCGACTGCCGTGATCGGGCAGCAACAAGCCCAACACATAAAAGCACTGGCTTTGCAGGAACTCGCCGAAGTCGCGCATGCTATAGGGCGAGTCGAGCAAGCCATGGATCAGTAACACGCCCTGCGCTGCCTTGCCGTCGGCATTGGCCCTGCAATCAGCGGGCGGCGCCAGTTCAAATGGCAATAGCCTGGAGATGACGTCGTCTGCAGGAGCATCGAGACGGGCGGCTTGCAGGCGCTCGCGAGAATAGTGGATGTAATCAGCGAACGTACCGTTGGTGTAATCGAAACTGGCTTCCGCGAAATTCTCGTGGCGAATACCCAGTGTCTTGCCTTGCGAGAGCAAGCTGCCTGCAGCGAACACCAGCAGCATCAGGGTAATCAATACCAACAACAGTCGCTTCAAAAACTTGTTCATGCGGCTTGTCTATCCTTTTAATCTCGCGGCCTGGCTCCGGCTACCGGGCTTTTCTCTGGTCCAGCACGATGAAGTCGTAGTCGTGGGGATTGCGTGCGCAGGCCTTATGTTCCTCGCGTGCGACTTCCTGCCACTGGCTGCGCTCTATGGCTGGGAAGAAGGCGTCGCCTTCCGGCTCGGCGGCAACTTCCGTCAGGTAGAGCCTGTCCGCCAGCGGGAGCGCCTGCGCATAAATCTGCGCGCCGCCAATTATCATCAGCTCGCCGTCTTCCTGTGTTTGTTGCTGCTGATGAATGTCCGCAGCCAACTGCAGTGCCTGCTCAAGCGAATTCACCACGAGGGCGCCTTCGACCTGGTAAGCGGCATTGCGGCTGATGATGATATTGCTGCGCTGCGGCAGCGGCTTGCCGATGGACTCGAACGTATTGCGGCCCATGATTACCGGTTTGTTGAGTGTCACGCGTTTGAAATAGCGCAGGTCCTCGGGCAAATGCCAGGGCATCTTGTTGTCTTTGCCAATGACACGGTTACGCGCCATGGCAACAATGAGGGAAATCTTCATGCTGATTATTCCTGCCTGGCTGTCCGTGCAGTTGATACTGCAACGCTATACCGCCACAGCTCCCTTGATATGAGGATGACATTGGTAATTCACGATTTCAAAATCTTCAAACCGGTATTCGAACAGGCTTGCAGGCTTGCGCTTGATCGTGAGCGTGGGCAATGGATACGGGGTACGTTCCATTTGGGTTTTAACCTGTTCGAGGTGGTTCAGGTAGATGTGGGTATCTCCACCCGTCCACACGAAGTCGCCCACATCGAGAGCACACTGCTGTGCCATCATGTGGGTGAGCAGCGCATACGATGCAATGTTGAACGGTACGCCAAGAAAGGTATCGGCAGAACGCTGGTAGAGCTGGCAGCTCAACTTGCCGTTGGCGACATAGAACTGGAACAGCGAGTGGCACGGCGGTAGCGCCATTTCATCGACAAAGGTCGGGTTGTAGGCGACAACCATGTGCCGACGCGAATCCGGATTGTGCTTGATACTGTTCAGCACCTTGCTGATCTGGTCGATGGTTTCACCGTTCTTGCCGGGCCAGGCACGCCATTGCTTGCCATAGACCGGACCGAGATCGCCATTGGCATCGGCCCACTCGTCCCAAATGCTGACGCCATGGTCCTTCAGGTATTTGATATTGGTATCGCCCGTGAGAAACCACAGCAGTTCAATAATGATGGAACGCAGGTGCAGCTTCTTGGTCGTGACCAGCGGAAAACCTTCTGCCAGATTGAAGCGCATTTGATGGCCGAAAACCGACAAGGTCCCGGTACCAGTGCGGTCTTCCTTGTGCACGCCTTCATCAAGGATGCGCTGCATCAGCGCGAGGTATTGTTTCATCTCTCTTCTTCCAGCTTTCCAAAATCAAGGGGTTGATGGAATCAACTACTCCGACCCCTTGATTTTTGGGGCTTGGTGTAGGCCGTTAATAGTACGATGAGGCCGAACACGATCATCGGGGCGGATAGTAGCTGGCCCTGGGTGACCCAATTGAATGCAACGTAGCCGAGATCAAGATCCGGCTCGCGGAAAAATTCCACGCCGAAACGAAAGCTGCCATAGCCGATGCAAAACAAGGCGCCTGTGGCAAACGCCGGACGCGGTTTTGATGAGAACCACCACAGCAGCGCAAACAGCAACAAGCCCTCCAGCGCAAATTCATAGAGTTGCGAGGGATGCCGCGGCAGTTGTGCGGAATCGGCAGGAAATACCATCGCCCAGGGCACATCAGTTGCACGGCCCCACAATTCACCATTGATGAAATTGCCGATGCGGCCGGCACCCAGTCCGAGTGGAGCGAGTGGCGCGGTAAAGTCCAGCACCTGTATTACCGACTTCTTGTTGAAATGCGCGAATAACATCACCGCGATCACGACACCGAGAAAACCGCCGTGGAAGGACATCCCGCCTTGCCACACGCGGAAAATCATTGCGGGCTCGGCGATGAAATCTGCAAAATCATAGAACAGGACATACCCGATGCGACCGCCGAGAATCACCCCGAGCATGGAGTTGGTAATGAGGTCGGCGACCTGCTGACGAGTCCAGGACGATCCGCTTTGGTCGGCCCTGCGGTTGCCAAGCCACCACGCAATGCCGAAACCAAACAGGTAGGTCAGCGCATACCAGTGGATCTTGAGTGGTCCAAGTGCGAGGGCGACAGGATCGATTTGGGGATAGGTCAGCATGAAGTAACTATTTATTGACTCGTGTTGATTAACTGGTTTTGGAAGAGCGCAGCAAACGGCCAACGCCTGCGGCATCAAGTTCACGCTCCATCATGGCTTTGACGGACTGCGTGTCTTCAAGGTCCAAGGCCTGGTTCAGCATATTGAGCGCTTGTGCATGGGTGATATCACGAATCACTGATTTCACCTTGAGCAGGTTGGTGGCGTTCATCGACAGGATGTCGTAACCCATCGCCATCAGCAGTACCGATGCCGCCGGGTTGCCGGCCATCTCTCCACACACACTCAACTTCTTGCCGGCGGCGTGGACATCATCGGCAATTTTTTTCATTACGCGCAGTACGGCCGGGTGCATCGTGGAAAACAAGGCGGAGACCCGCGGGTTGTTGCGATCGACCGCGAGCATGTATTGCGTCAGGTCGTTGCTGCCCACCGAGACAAAGTCGGCACGGCGCACGATCGCATCCACTTGCCAGGCCATCGCGGGCACCTCGATCATCACACCGATCGGCGGCAGCCTGACGTCAAGACCATCTTCAACCAATTCGCTGTGGGCACGCTGGATCAACTCGATGGACTCGTCGATCTCGCCGACATTGCTGATCATCGGCAGCAGGATCTGCAGGTTATGCAGGTTCACACTGGCGCGCAACATCGCGCGTACCTGGCCTAGAAACAACTCGGGATGATCCATGCTGACGCGAATGCCGCGCCATCCAAGGAAGGGGTTGTCTTCCTTGATCGGGAAATACGGCAAGGGCTTGTCGCCACCGATATCGAGCGTGCGCATCGTGACCTTCTTGGGGTAGAAGGCTTCGAGCTGCTCACGGTAGATGTCGGTCTGTTCGCGTTCGGTGGGAAAACTTTCACGCAGCAGGAATGGTACTTCGGTGCGAAACAACCCGATGCCTTCAGCGCCGCGTTCCAGTGAGCGCAATACATCGGTCATCAGGCCGGTGTTCACCCACAGCGCAACCCGATGGCCATCGCTGGTTTCACACGGAAGGTCCTTGATGCTTTCCAGGCCTTCGGTAAGTTGCACTTCCTCCCTGACGATTTCCTGGTATCGCTCACGCAGCTCATCCGAGGGATTGCTGTACACGCGCCCGTTGTAGCCGTCGACAATCAGTTCCTGCTGATCGAGTTCCGCAAAGGGCAAATCCGCCACACCCATCACGGCCGGCAAGCCCATCGCGCGCGCAAGAATCGCGACATGTGAATGGGCTGAACCCTTGGCCGAGACCACACCCACCAGTCGTCCCTTGGGGACCTCGGCCAGCATCGCGGCCGAAAGCTCTTCGCTTACCAGCACGCAGCGTTCCGGATACACGGTGGTGCGCTTCTGTTTTTCCTGCAGATAGGACAGCACGCGGCTGCACAGGTCCTTGATGTCAGTGGCACGCTCACGCAAATAATCGTCGTCGATCATTTCCATGTTGGTGACATAGCCCAGCGCCACTTTTGCAAGCGCGCCTTGGGCCCAGTTTCCCGCCTGGATGAGCGCGACCACTTCAGCGCCCAACGCGTGATCGCTGAGCATGTGCAGGTACGCATCAAACAGTTCGCGCTCTTCCGGACGCAACTGGC
>JBIIWM010000191.1:0-5706 GCA_044338875.1 Pseudohongiellaceae bacterium
AATGATCGTGCTCAGCACGGGATCGGAAAACCAGCCGAGCGTGGAATAGGCACTGACACCCCCCACATAAACATCAAGTCCTTGCTCCTGCAGCTTGTCGCGTGTTGCAAGAGCCGCGGCCTCTTGGAAATAGCCGCGATAAGGCACACAGCCAGCCACAGGAAAGCACCATGAAAGCGGTTCGATCGAGAACTCCGGTGCTGCAAACACAGACCAGACCACATAGGGTCGCTGCAAATCGACATAGCTGTTGAATTGTCCAGCAGCTGGCAACTGCAATTCTGTTTCCGCAAATGCCAGCAATTGCCGGATTGTTTGCAGACGGCTTTTCAAGTCCTGGGGAGTATCAGCAGCCTTGAGCATGCTGCCGATATCCTGCTTGTGTGTGAGGATGTAGAGCTGCCCACTGGCAGCTTGGCCGTAATAGCCTAGTGCTTCACAACCTGCCAAGCCGAGCAGCATTGACAGCATCAGCAAGGAGCCAGCCAATGTGATCAGCTTGTTTTGCTTCACTTGCTTACTTTGATTTCGTAAAGCTCCGGCCATAACTTGCCAGTGACGAAGAGACGTTGCTTTTCGGCATCCCAGGCGATTCCATTAAGGACATCATCGCTGGATTTTTGCTGATTTAGCACAGAGAGATCAAGCTTGCTGCGCACTTCACCGCTCTGCGGATCAATTCGTACAATCAAGTCTGTGTACCAGACATTGGCCCAGATCTCGCCGTCGATGAATTCCAGTTCGTTGAGTTTGTCGAGCGGTTGGCCCGTTTCTGTGACCATCACACGCTTCAGTTCCTTGAAGGTGTCCGGATCAAGGAAACGCAGCGCAGAGGTGCCATCGCTGACGATCAGATGTTCACCGTCGTGAGTAATTCCCCAACCTTCTCCCGGCAGAAAAAAGGTTTGCAGTTGTTCAAAGCTCTGGAGGTCGTAGACGAAGCCGATATGGGATTGCCAGGTAAGCTGGTAGATACGGTGATCCAGAATGGTAATACCTTCGCCGAAATAACGAGCACCGAGATTCTTCCGCTGCAGCAGCTCACCGGTTTCCAGCTCCACCCTGCGCAACGAAGAGGCGCCATTGCGGCCAGTGCCTTCAAACAACTCACCATTGGCGATGACAAGTCCCTGAGTAAAGGCTTCCGGATCATGAGGATAGGCTTTGATGACTTCAATGCCATGCACAGGTACATCGGCCTTGACCGCCTGGGATAACAGGAGTGGCAACGTCAGTGTGCACAGGAGTATGGGGGATATACGCAGTCGCATGACACTTTCCCGGGTAAGCGCTCAGATCACGGACAAGAGGATCAGAACAAGCGTCAGCAACAGCATCAGCACTGTGGGGCCGAAGGTCATCAGGAAACCAGGACCCCGGGCTGCCGGGTCACGCACATAGGCTCTGGCATAGAGCGCGCGTCCAATAATCCAGATTACACCCAGGAAAGCCGCAATTTCGTGACCGGGCCAGTCCTGTGCTTCAGCCATGTAGGTAAAGGCGAATATAGCAGGGATAAAAACGATCAGCTGTTCCAGCGTATTCATCTGGACACGATACAGGCGCTCGAATATGGGATGCCCGGTAATGGCCGGTGCATGCACCTGATATTTCACTCGCGCCATGCCGACCTTGGCTGAGAACACTATATATTCAAACAAGGCCAATACGATGATCAGTAGTACCAATTCCATCCTGTGCTCTCCAGTAATAAGTTTCCAGCAGAACAGCCTTTACTGCATTATTTCCCTATGGATGCCAGGGTAAAGGCAACCTGCTCGGCCAGCTGTTTGGGGGCCTTGCCACTTCTGGCGCCGACTTTGACAGCGACATACAGGTTGATCAACAAATCAGCCGCTGTCTCGGCATTGAGACCCTTGGCCAAAGCCCGCCCTTTTTCAAGCTCGCGGGTACGTGCCAGTACGGCTTTGCGTACATTGTTGATGGAGTCTTTCAGGATTTTCTGGATCTCCGGATTCCAGACAATGCTTTCACAAACGGAATTTACGAGGAGGCAACCGAGCGTCCTTTGTTTGGCAGGTACTGCGAGGGATGCATCAAAGAAAGCAGACAGTGCCTTGCCAGCCTTGGAGTCCTTGTTACCCAGGGTGTTGTCAGTCACGCCTTTCATCATGCCGTTGTAGCGGTCGACACACAATTTGAAGAAAGTATCCTTGTCACCGAAAGAATTATACAAGGTACCTCTGTTGATTCCTGTTGCATCAAGCAGCTTCTGTACCGAGCTGGCTTCAAAGCCTTCTCTCCAGAATTGCTCCATTGCATTTTCAAGAACAACGTCATAATCGAACTCAACCGGTCTGGCCATACGTGATAACTAACCTCATAGAAGTATTTGAATAAATTCAGGGGATATTTGCGGCAAAGGAACAAGCGCGCTTTCAAAGGGTGCGGATTCTAGTACAAATAGTTGTCTGCCTCCAGCCACACTTGGTCTTTCCATTTAAAAACACCAGTCGATACAGAATGCAGGTTTGCAACAAACTAGAATGTGGAGTCAATATCTGATCTTACGCTGACAACAGATGACTGGATCATTCAACGAGCTGGACTGGCAGGGCGCCAATGGCTTAAACGGTGGCCCGGGACGCCTTCATCCCACCCACTCAAAATTCACTCATATTACTGTTTTTATTGGATTTTATATTATAAAACCCAAAGAGCCTGGGCAGTCAGGACTTCAATGTGCTGGCTGTCAATGTGACAGGTCAGAGATAACCAGCAAGTTCAATTAGTTCGACCAACAGCCCCAACAAGCCACCAACAACACCACCCCAGACTACCAACCAACCCAGATGTAGAAGAATCATTTTTTCAATAATCTCCTTTACCAGTTGCGGTGTCAGTTCATCCAAGCGCTTGTCCACGATGGCTTGAACCCGCGCCAACAACGCCTCGCTATTGTGGGCAGCCAACTGGCCCAGAATTTCCTTGTCTTCACCCACTTTCTGCAGAAACTCCTGCATCTTGCCGACAAAGGGCTCACGCAGGGGCTTGAGTGCGTTGGCGCCGCCGAACATGCCGAGCATCGTCCCAAACGATGACTGCATGATCACCTCGACCAATCCGTCAAACGCATGATTGAAATCGACCTTGGCAGCAACACTTTGCAAGACCGAAGGCGCGCTGCTCTTGGTGTCCATCATGCTGAAGAACTGTTGCACATTGTCGGGGTTGAAGAATTGCCCCATCACCAACTGGCGAATACCTGACCTGAATTCGGTGAACCGAGCCGGAATAACACCAGATCCGTAAAAACCCGGAACTTTTTCAAACAGCATATACACAGCCAACCAGTTGGTAATGGCACCGGAAAATGCGAAGAATCCAATACCCGCAACTACTTCCCCCAATGTGCCTGGCAGCAGGAGTCCAACAACAGCGATCACAGCAGACACCAGATTGGTAACAAAGCTTTTATTCAAGATCATGGCGTGACGGCTTCCTCGGGTGCTTCGAAGCCTGCCTGCGGATTGTCCCAAGGCCCTTCAAGGCGATAAATGATCGTGGTGAAGTCTTCCACCTGGTCGGCAAAGATCTTGCCTGCAATATAGGTGCTCAAGGCGATGGGCCAAGCGCCAAGCAATCCTGCCAGCAAGGAAATGTTCTCGCTCAGCGGAATCCTCACTTGCATGTCAGCCGCGATGGTTTCCTCTGCGAGACTTATTTCACCATTGATATTGAGGCGACTGGAGGGACCATCAATGATCAATGGAATGCGCGTATGCACGACTCCATCAGTGAAATCCAGGGTTCCACGGATAGTGTCAAAGGAAAACCCGCGCTGGTACAAATCAGAAAAATCCAGTTCCAAACGGCGCACCAGGGCATCAAAGTTAAAAGCTCCCAACAGGCGGGAGGAGCCAGAACTTATATCAACGAAGCGTCCGTTGTTGATAGCCAGATTGAGTTCACCACTGGCTTTTTTCAAGCTGAATGCCAACGGCGAACCAGGCCAGGCCAGGCCCCCGATGAAACGTGCATTACTACTTACTACGTTGGCATTGTGACCCCATTTTGGCATGACTTTGGAGAGATCCCCTGCCGTAAACACACCGTCAAAATCACTTGAGTGCAGCTCGTTTCGATAGCGCCAATCGATGCGGGCACCAATTGTTTCTTCTGTAATCTCTGGCTGCGTCACTGGCGCCTCTGGATCCTCGTCTCCGGTCATGCCGGTAATGATGGAAGCTTCTTCCTCCATTAGAAAGTCCGTGATTACTGCACCATCCTGATCCGGGGTCAGTGTAAACTTCCAGGAGCCAAGATTGTTTTCACCAATACTCAACTCGGCGGTCTGAAACATAAAGGCAGGCAACCCGGAGGGATCGACCTTCTCCAGCAGATCAATCTCTTCCACTGGTGGCGCTTCTTCGCCCTCTGGTGGTGGCTCAGGAATCTCTTTGGGCGGGAACCGGAGATAGTCCAGTTTCACATCCCAGGGTTGCGCAGTATCGTCGGGCAGCATTATCGTGCCCGCAAGCAGGGCATTCTGGCCATAGATTTGCCACGCTCCCTCACGATATTGCACCTGCACATTGATGTCCTCGAATTCCTGGTCGAGCAGGTGCAACCGGCCGATGTCCACATCAATCAGGCGCAGATAGTCTTTTAACCCTTTACCACCGGTTGTGTTTTCTGCGATACGATCAGCAACCGAGCTCCATTCTTCATAATCAAAGGCTGACAAGTCTCCATTTATGAGCAAACCGCTGGCTGCTTCGTCTGTCTGGCGTATATTGAATGTCTGGTTCAGCATGCCAAAATACAGCTGCCCTCGATCAATGCCGGCCTCATCCAATACCAGTGCACCAGACAACCAGTCGGAATAGCTCAACTGCAATTCGTGGCTACTCCCATTGAAGTGCATGTCCAGCTGCAATTTGGCAGTTTGGTCTGGGCTTTTGCGCAGGGGTTCCGGAAAATGACTGGTTACACCGAGAAGCGAGGAAGTGATGCGCAAGTGAGTTTGCTCGCCACTACCCTTGCCAGGAATGTCGAGACGGGCAGTGTAGTCAAGTTCTCCTTCAGTGAATTCCAGCAGATTGCGCACAAAAGCAGCCTGGCCTTCCCAAGCCTTGAGCGCCTTGATGGCCGCATGACCAGCGCTACTGACACGGATGGTCTTGGCTCCAGCAGGACCATTCGGCAAAGTTACAATTCCAAGTTCCACGTCCGCATCGAATATGCGCGCGCTGAGTTGTTCAGCCTGCAATCCCTTGTCATGCGTGTAGGAGATGAGGCCATTCAACGCACTGATATCAAGCAATTGGTCATTCAGGCGCAGGGTGCTGTCACTGCTCTGCACATCTACTGCAATCTCCTGCGTTTTAAGGGTATCTCCCAGCGGTATGCCCAACGCCACCCGCAGATCCAGGCTGCCACTGGCCTTCCAGTTATCAAGTGCTGTGCCGATTGTCTCATGCAAAGGACTGGTTCTCAGGAAGCCGATACCGCTGTCGGTATCTGTATGTGCCTGGACTGCAACATCCAGCCAGGAACCACCGCCGGCCAAAGGGTTTACTTGTGCCTGAACCTGCTGCACTTCAATTCCCGCGATGCGCGCGGCGCTACTTGTAACTTGCGTAGACTGATCATGTACGGCGACATGAGCCGACGCGATTTCAAGCGCAGGCCACTCCGGCAGGAATTTGAAGACACCTTGTTCGACCTCATACCATGACGCGT
>JBIIWM010000192.1:0-5701 GCA_044338875.1 Pseudohongiellaceae bacterium
AGGTGCTGCTGGCGATCTCGCAACTTGCGCTGGCCGGTTCTCTCACAGCCTGTGGCGGTTCCCCGGAAGAGTCCGGCACGGTGGCGACAGCCGTTGCGGGTGATACCGATCTCGAACTGTTGGCGTCGGTTGCCTACGACCTCATGCCGTTCCCGGCCTTGGCGGTGCAGCTGTATATAAGCGCGGCAGAACAATTGCTGCAGTCTGGCTCCCCCGTGATTGCGGAAGGCCTTGCGCAACTGCGCACGGCCAGTGGGGCACTGCCCTGGAAGGAAGTCGATGAAAGCCTGCGTCTGTCCATCCTCGCGACGATGGAAGGCAGCGCCTTTTTTGCGTCAGTCCGCGCGGCCACGATTACCGCTTTGTTTCGCTCCCCCGACACGTTTGCCCTGGTGGGCTATGGCGGCTCCGCGATTGAGCACGGAGGTTATATCAACCGCGGCTTTGCCGATATCAACTGGCTGCCACAGGAGTAAACACAGATGCCTGCAATTTTCGACCTGAACGACGACTCTGTAGTCGTCATTATTGGCTCCGGTGCTGGCGGTGGTACGGTGGGCAGTGAACTCACCGCACGTGGCATCAAGGTCGTGTGCCTGGAAGCGGGACCACGCCTGCAGCTGGGCGACATCGTCAACAACGAACCGGAAATGTTCGTGAAACTCAGCTGGCTTGATCGGCGCATTGGTGAAGGCTATGCGCCCGACGGCATGCCGGTATGGTCGGTGAAAGGCGTCGGCGGCACTACCACGCACTGGACTGCCTGCTGTCCGCGCCTGGAGGAGTTCGAATTCAAGTCGCTGTCCACCTATGGCCAGCTGGAAGACTGCAACCTGGCGGATTGGCCGGTAACGCTCGAGGAAATGGCGCCCTGGTACGAGCATGCAGAAGACATGCTCGGTGTTACCGGAACACATGGTATCGAGCGCCTGCCCCCCAGTGCCAATTTCAAGGTGATGGAAGCGGCTGCGCGCAATATCGGCTACACCAATATTGATACCTACAACATGGCGATCAACTCGGCGCCGCGCAATGGCCGGCCAGCCTGTCTGCAGATGGGTTTCTGTAACAGCGGTTGTGCGATCAATGCCAAATGGACCACGCTGTTCAATCACATTCCACAGGCGGAAGCGACTGACTTCTACGATCTGCGTCCCGAGAGCATGGTCACGCGCATCGTCACTGACGCGACTGGTCGCGCTACTGCGGTACGCTACATCGACAAGGCCGGCGTAGAGCACGAGCAGAAAGCGCGCGTGGTGTGTGTGGCGGCCAACGTGGTGGAAACGACGCGGCTATTGCTGAATTCCGCGACCGAACAGTATCCCAACGGGCTTGCCAAC
Organism: Pseudohongiellaceae bacterium; assembly: GCA_044338875.1. Classification (GTDB taxonomy): domain Bacteria; phylum Pseudomonadota; class Gammaproteobacteria; order Pseudomonadales; family Pseudohongiellaceae; genus CAILUG01. Next base: position 1,344 of record JBIIWM010000192.1, read on the forward strand.
AGCAGCGATCAGGTGGGACGCAACTACATGCGTCATGTGATGGGGATGGTCTTTGGGCTGATGCCGGGTGAAGTGAACTGGTACAAGGGCACCACGTGTGCCGGCGTCATCCGTGATGAAGTGAAGCACGATACTGCACGCGGCTTCAGCGGTGGTTTCCAGTTTCACCTGCTGGCACTGGGGCCGGAATATATTGCCAACAACCTGATTCCCAATGGTTGGGGCAAGGACTATGCGGAACTGATGCTTGACTACAACAAGTTGAGTGGCGTGATCATTACCGGCGAAGATCCCGCGCAAGCCGGCAATCGCATCACCCTGCATGCCACCGAGAAAGACCAGTTTGGATTGCCGGTGCCCATCGTGACTTACCACAAGCATCCCAACACCGATGCGATGCTGCAATACGCTTATCAGCGTGGCCGCGAAATGTATGAATCACTGGGCGCCACTCGGGTGTTCACGCATGAGGGCTTCGGTGCCACGCACAACATGGGCACCTGCCGCATGGGGACGGATCCTGCGACCAGCGTGTGCAACGGTTTCGGCCAGACCCACGACATCGACAATCTGTTCATCTCCGATGGCAGCCTGTTCACCACCTCGGGCAGTGCCAATCCGACGCTCACCATCATTTCATTGATGCTGCGCCAGGCGGATTATCTGGCGACCCAGCTGGAGTCAGGAGCCCTATAGGCAAATCCCGCCTGCCTCAGCCGGGTTCAGGGCTGCGCAAATGCCAATCGGTGGCTCGCTGCCATGCGGCCCCCAGTGCAAACAGGGTGGCTTCATGCAGCGGTGCCGCACTCAGCTGCAAGCCGATAGGCAGCCCGGACGTACTGAAGCCACAAGGCAGCGAGATGGCAGGTATGCCGTAGAGGTTGAACGGCGCGGTATTGCGGGTTGAATCTTCGGCACTGTCGGCATCCGCCATTTGTGCGCCGGCAATGGGTTCCGGCAAGCCCGGTGCCGTGGGCGTGACGAGAATGTCCACGGTGTTGAACACGTCAAGAATTTGTCTGCGTGCCACCTGCATCTGTTGCTGGGCACGAATATAGTCTTCAACCGGCGTCTGTGCCGCCGCCAGAATCCGCTCCAGCGTGGAGGGGTGGTAATACTGGTGATTCGCCGGCACGTCCAGCCACACCTTGTGCCATGCATAGCTTTCGGCCAGCAGTGGGATGAAGTTCCCGGGTGACGGCAGCTCCACCTCACGCAGTCCTGCTGTAAGCGTGCCGAGCACGCGCAGGGCTTCCTCCAATGCTTGACCAATATCCGGATGCAAGCGTTCGTAATAGGGCGTGCGCGGAATGCCAAGGCGCAGGTTATTCACTGGCATTGTCAGTGCAGCGTGATAATCAACGCGTGGAGCATCAATCGACACCGGATCCAGCGCATCAAAACCGGCCATGGCTGCGAGCAGCAGCGCGCTGTCTTCCACCGTGCGCGTCAGCGGGCCAACATGATCGAGTGATTCCGACACCGGAATGATGCCGCGAATGCTGCTGAGCCCGTGGGTGGGTTTGAGCCCGGTGACACCACAATACGACGCCGGCAACCGGATCGACGCGAGGGTGTCGGTGCCCAATGCAGCAGGACACAAATGCGCAGCCACTGCCGCTGCCGAGCCGCCCGAAGAGCCACCGGGAATATGCGCAAGATTCCAGGGATTATGCACGGGACCGGCGAGTGAAATGGCCGAGGTGCCACCGTAGGCGAATTCATGCATGTTCAATTTGCCGAGCAGGATAGTGCCCGCTGCGCGCAAGCGGGCATAGACCGGGGCATCGGAGTCCGGAACGCGGGTGGCCAGCATGCGGTTGGCGGCCGTGGTGGCAATGCCGGCCGTATCAATATTGTCCTTGAGTGCCAGCGGGATGCCATGCAGGGGGCCGCGCGTTTGGCCGCGTACGAGTTCCTGTTCCAGCAATGCCGCCTGCTCCAGTGCGGCTGCGCCGGTGATAGTGATATAGGCGTTGATGCGATCTTCATGGCGCGCGATACGTTGCAGGTAAGCCTCGGTCAGCTCCACCGGCGACAGGCTGCGCTGTTGCAACAGTACTGAGGCTTCACCCACGCTGAGCGACGTCGCATCGGTGCCGGGTTGCGACAACACACGACGTGCCCGCAACAACAAAGGAGCGGACAGGGCCGAGGCCAGCAAGCTGCGGCGTGAAAACATGGGGCTTTCTCCAATGAATGGAACCTGCGTTGGCGCAAGCATAGTGAGATAGCCAGGTGGTGTCACTCAGGGGAACATGGAAAGCAGTTGCCTGGGGCCGGCAGGTGGCACGGCAACTGCATGGCGTGGTTCAGAACGGGCTGGAAGCCCCGGCTTTGCTGGCAGGTAGCCCTTTTGCGGGATACAGGCGTAGAATGCGCGCCCTCAGATACTGCAGGACCGCTGCAATGCACGAGCAAACCAGTAAAAAGCTGGCGCCAATCTGTCTGGCTGCCATCGGTGTCGTATTCGGTGATATCGGAACCAGTCCGCTGTACACCCTCAAGGAAGTGTTTTCCGAAGCCGGAGGGGTTGCGCTGAACGAACCCGATATTCTCGGTGCGGTTTCCTCGATTTTCTGGGCACTGATGTGCGTCGTGACGCTCAAGTACGTCATCCTGGTGTTGCGTGCCGACAACCGCGGCGAAGGCGGCATCATGGCGCTGTTGACGATGGTGCTGTCAGCGGTGGGGCGCGGTTCCAAATACCGGCTCCCGCTACTCGCACTGGGCACCTTTGGTGCCGCGCTGTTTCTCGGCGAGACCATCATCACTCCCGCCATTACCGTGCTCAGCGCGATGGAAGGCCTTGAATTGGTCACCCCGGCGCTGAAGAGCTATGTGCTGCCGATGACCATCACTGCGCTGGTAGTGCTGTTCTTCATGCAAAAACGCGGCACCGCCGTGGTCGGCAAATTGTTCGGCCCGATCATTCTGGTGTGGTTCTCTGTACTGGGTATCGCGGGCCTGCTGCAAATAGCACAAACCCCGCGCATCTTGCTGGCGCTCAATCCACTGGTGGCACTCGCGTTCCTGAAAGATCTTGGCCCCGGTATTTTCCTGGCACTGGGTGCGATTGTGCTGGCCCTAACCGGTGCCGAAGCACTGTACGCCGACATGGGTCATTTCGGTCGCAAGGCCATCCGTATTTCCTGGGTGGGAGTGGTGCTGCCGGGTCTGGCGCTGAATTACATGGGGCAGGGCGCCTTGCTGCTCGACAAGCCGGAGGCTGTCGTCAATCCGTTCTATTTGATGTTTCCTGACACGCTGCTGCTGCCTGCCGTGGTACTCGCCACCATGGCCGCGATCATTGCGTCGCAGGCGGTGATCTCGGGTGCCTATTCGATAGTGCAGCAGGCCGTGCATCTGGGGATGTTGCCGCGCATGCGCATCGTGCACACCTCCAGCAGTCAGGCCGGGCAAATTTATGTGCCGGCCGTCAACTGGTTGCTGCTGCTGTCGGTCATCGTGGTCTGCGTGAGTTTCGGTTCGTCCGCAGCCTTGGCCGGCGCCTATGGAATTGCAGTGACCGGCACGATGCTGATCACGACCATGCTCACCTTCGTGGTAGTGCGGCGCAAATGGCGCTTCCCCTTTTGGGTGGCACTGGCTGCCACCGGTTTCTTCTTCGTGGTCGACTCGGTGCTGCTGGTGTCCACGTCCTTCAAATTCCTGGAGGGTGGCTGGTTTCCGGTCACGTTGGGCTTGCTGTTGTTTGCGTTGATGTGGACCTGGAAGGAAGGCCGCGCGCTGATGCTGCAGCAGATGAACGAAGACGATCCGGCCTTGAATGATTTCGTCAATACGCTGCAGCACTCGGCGTTTCCGCGCGCGGCGCGCACAGCAGTGTATCTGGTGGCGAATCAGAAACCGATACCGCGTGCGTTGTTGCACAACCTGAAACACAACCTCACCTTGCACGAGAAAAACCTCGTGGTCACCGTTAACTTCGCCGATATTCCTTATGTGGAGCCAGAGCAACGGGTTGAGGTGGATGCACTGGGCCAGGGTTTCTGGAGAGTACGCTTGCTGTTTGGTTTCATGGAAGAGCCCGATGTGCCGCACGCGCTGGTAAAACACCTGCCCGCCGATCTGGGATTCAAGCTGTTCACCGCGTCATTCTTCCTCAGTCGTGAAACGGTGGTGCCGACCAAGGGTGCCGGCATGGCAAACTGGCGCGAGGAATTGTTTGCAGCCTTGTCGCGTAATGCCGGCAGTGTGGTGAATTATTTCAATCTGCCGGGCAACCAGGTCATCGAACTCGGTAGCCGCGTGCATATCTAGCGCGGCCTCAACAGCAGCGCCGCACCCCTTCCCATTTGCGCTGTTGTTCGGTTTTGAAAAAGGTGGCCCGGTCC
>JBIIWM010000193.1:0-5698 GCA_044338875.1 Pseudohongiellaceae bacterium
GGACGTGCGCTGGTTTCGCGGCAGCCCCGACCAGGCCATGCTGATCCACACTACGAATGCCTGGAGCGAGGGCAACCGCGTGATCCTCGAAGCGCCGGTGGCGGGCGAAAATTTCCATCCCTATTTCCCCCGGGTGGATGGTACGCGCTCCGATCCGGCCAAATACGTGCCCACCCTGCGGCGCTGGATTTTCGACCTCGACTCGGCCAAGGATACCTGGGAAGAAGAGATCCTGTTCGGCGGCATGAAGGTCACCAGCTTTACCCGCATCGACGACCGCTTTCTCACACGCCCCAATCGCTACAGCTTCATGCTGATGAACGACCCCTCGCTGCCGGTCAACCGTGACTTTGCCGATACTCTCGCCGTGCGGGTGTCCAACGCCTGGTACCGCTTCGATCACCACAGTGGCGCCATCGACAAGTTCTCGGCCGGTGATACGCACGGTATGTCGGAGCCGCAGTTCGTGCCGCGCAGTGCCGACGCTCCCGAAGGCGATGGCTATCTTATCGGCGTCGTCAATGATTTCCGCGCCTTGCGCTCGGAGCTGGTGGTAGTGGACGCACTCAATCTCGCCGCTGGCGCACTGGCGCGCATAAAACTACCGTTTCGTTTGCACATGCAGGTGCACGGCTGGTGGGTCCCGAGTTCGACACTGCCTTTCGACAGATCCACTTTTACGCCGACATAAAGCCAGTTCCAATGCACAGGACCTGATCGGCTGTGCTCTCCATGACATCAGAATAATAACCAGGAGCTCCCATGACCTTCCCGCGCAAGCCCGCCCTCGTCACTGCCCTCATTCTCGCCACTGTGATCCAGACGCAAGCCGCACAGGCCCAGCCTCCCGCCAATCGCCCGCCGCCGGAACCGCCCCTGCCGCTGCTGTTCAAGGAAGTCTGGAAGCCCACGCCAACCCCGACTGCCGTACTATTGTCGCAGGACATGGTGAGTAACCCCGACCTACTGGTCACGGTCTACGGTCCCATCGCGCCAGACCTGAACAGCGCCAACGGCGAGCCGCATATCTGGACCGGCATGTGCAGTCCGGCCTGTGGTGTCACGCTGAAAATGAAGGACAGCTACCTGGATCTCAGCGGCAAGGCGCATATCACCTGGAATTCCCGCACCTCCGGCTTTCACCAGATCCGACCGATGCTGAAGCTGGCCGACGGCACCACGCTGGTGGGCAACTTTGCCGACGAAAACGACTTCGATTACCGTTTGGTCGATTTTCATCTGGCCACGGTACGCTGGCTGGTACTCGATGTTCCAACCCTGACCACCAAAGGCACGCTGTTGCCCGAGGTGAACCTGAGCAGGGTGGATGAAGTGGGCTTTGTCGATCTGACGCCCGGCAGCGGCCATGGCTTTGGTGGCTACTCCGCGCTTGGATCAATCGCGGTGTATGGCAAGGCCGTAGCGCGTTAACCCAAGTGAACTTCGGGCAACTTTATCGGAGTCGTTACTGAAGATGACGGCACAGTCGAAGTTGTCCTGCCAGGCGCGCCCTTGAGTTGGGCGTAGAACAGATTGAAGCCGTCGATATGGAAGGTGGGCCCCCGGCAGCTGCCGAGGGCCCTGCTTGCAACACCAGCATGCTTACCGGCTAACCGTAATACTCGCTTGCAGATCCGTGGGCCGAATGACCTCCATGACCGGAGGCGCGGCCACCAGCTTGACCCACGTGGTATCTCCATCATTGAACCAGGAAGTCTCTTGCGCCTGGCGCAATGCGTCCATGCTGCTCGCTTTCGTTCCGGACATTGCATTGGCGAAACCCGGCAGTTCAAACATGACCCATGAGCCTTCGTTCATTTCGGCCAGACTGAGAGTGACTTCGTCTCTTTCGGTTTTAACCTGCATCTCGGTGCCGGCCTTCACCGTGCTCTGGTCGCCGGAGATCTTGAATTCCTTGCCGTTGCGAACAAGCGCGATGGGCGCCTGCGGAGGACGACGGGCGAACAGAGCGGCACGTTGGGCCTTAACGAGGGGAGTGTCTGGCGCATTTGGACTGAGCCCGCCGATCAACGCGAAGCGCGCAGTCCGGGATTCCAGATCGACTGCGGCTGGAAGCTCTCCTCTGCTGTCCGAGAGATTCAGGCGACCGATATCACCCGTGCACACAGCAGCGTTCCAGGTGGGGTGAATCTCACAGCTGTCGTCAGTGACGACGCTGTCATTCTCGCCATCGTGGAGCAGGACTTGGGAATCGGGGATACCGGTCACCGAGCCGTCCAGGTCGCGGAACGACAGGGTCCGATAGGCGTTGCCGCCGCGGTTATCATTATCGAACCGGGTATCGAAAAGCGGGAAATAGACCGGCTTGGCGTTGACGAATTCCGCACCGCTGATGGTGCTGCCGGTACTGAGCCCCGCGCTCGTGAACAGCAGGAAGGAAAGCGCGCCGGTCTTGCGCAGGTCGTTGTCCTGGAAATTCACGAATGTCGTGTTAATCACATCATCGCGGTAATCGTAGTATTCGTAGCCGCGGATGGGGAAATCCGGAATTGCCGGCTTCGGCAAGCTGCGGCCATAGGCGATTTCCTCCGGCGTTGTGGGATTGCCGATATTCTCGGTCTCGCCCACGACCAGCGAATCAATCAGCCGCGAACTGAACGGCAGGCTGCCGATGTCGCCAGCGGCCTGTGTCATGCCAATGGCGTTGTCAGCGAATTTCGCGTTGCTGTAGACGTAGAGGTCGCCCCGGCCCCAGAGACCACCATTGCGGTTCTTGTAGGAGGTCAGGTTCTCGAAGTGCGTCTCCATCACTTCGCTCTCCAGATCCGTAGGATCTGCCAACGGCAGCAAGGGAAGGGAGGCCAGACCGAAGGTGTTGTCTTCGTCGATGTGACGGTCGATCATGAATCCGTCAAAGTTGGAATGGGACACGTTGCCCCGGAATGCGCGCACCGGCGTACGGCGCGGCCAGGTGTTCAGGCTGAGTTCCGAGCCCAGAAAGGCGCCATTCGGATGCATCGGCAGGGAAAACCAGAAGCCAATCTGATCGGCACCTGCGGCCACGTTGTCGATGTAACTGTTGTCCGGATTGGTGATCCAGTAGGCGGCCACCGTGTTGTCGGAGGGCAGCAGGGTATGCTCGCCGGAAAAGCTGATACGCCTCAGCTCCTGGCGGTCTCCATCAATCTCACCGTTCGCGGCCAGGTTGTTGGGCACGCACTCCATGGTGGGATGACACTTGACCTGGATCGCCAAGTTGTTCACGAACTCGTTGCCGTGCTCGATGCCGTCTTCCATGAAGAAGCAGTGGCCAACGATGTTGTAGGTGACGTTGTTCTCGATGCGCAGGTCGTTGGTGCCGTGCACGGTAACGCAGCGGTTGAAGGTGTCGTGGATGGCGGCGTTCTTGATGTACTGGCCTTTGCCGCCGTCACCGACGAGATGCCAGTGGATCGGATAGCGGGCCAGCTCCAGATGCTGGCCCATGCGGTTGAGCTCCACGCCTTCCACGTACATCTTGCTGGTGACCATCGCCATGATGTGGCCGCCGAAGTAAGTTTCCGCGGCATCTTCAGATGCCTGTACCTTGATGTTGCGGGTCAGCAAGCCCACTTCGCCGCGTTCATCCACCTCGAAGGTAATCTGGCCGAAGTGCATGAATTCGAGTGGTTGGTTCAGCGTAATGCTGTTGCCACTGATCGCGGCAATGGTGCGCCGCTCGGCCTGGCGCGGATTGTAGTCGGTGGAGGCGAGTACGATCTCGTCGCCTGCCTGCCACTGGGAGGCGTCCAGCACTTCGATGGTAGTGCTGCCGGCTGCGGCGGTGGCGGCCAGCTTGGTCCAGGTGTTGGTACGGTTGCCGTGCAGGTTCAGGGTGCCGCCCGACAGCATGATGCCGCGGTCGCCCATGCCCATCAGCTGCTCGTCCTTCACATTGTCGGTCAGGGTGATGGTGGCGTTGTGGGTAAAGGGCTTGGCTTCGGTGCCGATTTCCAGCTCGCCATGCACCATGATCCACTCGGTGTTGAGTTCCAGATCGGATTCATCGGCGAAAGCAAGCTTGCCGTTGATCGTCATGCCATTCAGGGCCGGCGGACTGACATCCAGGATCACAGTCTGGCCACTGGCAATGGTTACAGTGCCGCCGGCCTGCGGAACCGCCCCACCAGACCAGGTGGATGCGTCAGACCAGTTGCCGCTGCTGACCACTTCCTGGGCGGTGACACCGGAGGCGCAACCGAGAGCAGCAAGTGCAGAGAGGATGAGTGTTCGACTGTTGATTCGCATGGAAACAGACCCCTTGATTATAGTAATTATCAGCCAGCGAGCGGCCGAGGATACCTGATTACGCAAGACCTGTTAACAGTGCTTGCGGTGGTGTGACGGTTTGCTGAATAACCGTGCTACTCTCCTGCCCGAAATCAGAATTCCCGATAAGAACAATACAAGTGCACAGGGGGTAGTGTCATGCGCAGGTCCTGGTTTTGCCTTTCTTTACTTGCTTCGGCCTGTCTGTCCGTCAACGCACTGGCACAGGAGGCGGTCAGCAGCGGCAACTGGTCTGATACCGCCACCTGGGCCGGCGGTGACCTTCCCGAATCAGGTGATCAAGTCACTATTGGCAGTGGCCTGAATGTCGTACTCGACACCAATACCCCAGAACTCGATGGCGTGACGATCAACGGCAAACTCAGCTTCGCAGATGACGCCGACCTGGAGCTGAGTACCGAGTGGATCATGGTGCACGGGGAGCTGGAAATCGGCACCGAAGCCAAACCGTTCACGCACAAGGCCACCATCACCCTCACCGATAAGGTCAAAGACGAACAGCTGATGGGCATGGGTGATCGCGGCATCATGCTCTCGGGCGGTACCTTGAACCTGCATGGTAACCGTACCAACGCATGGACCAAGCTGGCCAGCACTGCCGAGGCCGGCAGCAGCAACATCGAAGTGCTGGACGCCGCGCAGTGGCAGGTGGGTGACCAGATAGTGCTCGCCTCCACGGACTATGATCCGCGCCAGGCCGAAGTGCGCACCATCGCCGCCATCAGCGGCAACACCCTTACGCTGGATCAGCCGCTTGAGTACATGCACTTCGGCCAGATTACCTATGAGGTGGATGAACGCGGCGAAGTAGGCCTGTTGACCCGCAACATCAAGGTACAGGCGTCCGAGGATGCGCTGGAGTCCTGGTTCGGCGGCCACATCATGGCGATGGTGACGAGCAAGATGTATGTCGAGGGCGTGGAACTGCAGCGCATGGGCCAGCACATGGAACTGGCCCGCTATCCGGTTCACTGGCATCTGGTCGGTGACGGTGGCAAGGGGCAGTACATCAGGAATGCGGCGATCCACGATACCTTCAACCGCTGCGTGACCGTGCATGGCACCAATGACCTGCGCATCGAGAACAACGTGACCTACAACACCGTGGGCCACTGCTTCTTCATGGAAGACGGCATCGAGACCGGCAATGAATTCGTCAGTAACCTGGCGATCCAGACCAAGTGTCATCCCACCATGGAATGCGTGCCGACCAACCTTGCCGCAAACGGCGAGATCGATGCCGAAAGCCGCCAGGCGCTCCGGCAAATCAGCATGTCTGCCAGGGACACCCTGCTGCCTTCCGACAACACGGTGTCGTCATTCTGGATCACCAATCCGGACAACAGCTACATCGACAACGTGGCAGCGGGTTCCGACGCGAATGGCTTCTGGTTGTCACTACCGGAAC
>JBIIWM010000194.1:0-5687 GCA_044338875.1 Pseudohongiellaceae bacterium
TGAGCGGGGGTTATCGACGGCAGTTATTGAATTTGGTTTTTGAAGTTGCTTATCGGATTCAGTTGTTGGATGTAGCCAGGCCCAAATGCCCGGCTCGCATAGGGAAGGTTCTCTTGCAGGAGTCGACACAGTGAAAAAATATTTTGGTACGGACGGTATTCGCGGCGCTGTCGGTGAATATCCGATAACGCCTGATTTCATGCTCAAGCTTGGCTGGGCAGCCGGCAAGGTGTTTGCCAAGAAAGGCAAAGGCAAGGTGCTTATAGGCAAGGATACGCGCATTTCCGGCTACATGTTCGAGGCCGCGCTGGAGGCTGGCTTGTCTTCCGCAGGTGTCGACATTCACATGCTGGGCCCCATGCCGACGCCGGCCATCGCGTATCTGACCCGTACTTTTGGCGCGCAAGCCGGCATTGTCATCAGCGCTTCCCATAATCCGCATCAGGACAATGGCATCAAGTTTTTTTCTGCCCAGGGCGCGAAGCTGGATGACGGAATTGAGACAGAAATAGAAGAAGTGCTAGCCCAGGATTTTGTCATTGTGAAATCCAGTGAGATTGGCAAGGTGTCGCGTATTACCGACGCAGCTGGACGTTATATCGAGTTTTGCAAAAGCACCTATAACGCCAGGTCCAAGCTCGAAGGACTGAAAATCGTAGTCGATTGCGCACACGGCGCTACTTACCACATTGCACCCAGTGTGCTGAAAGAGTTGGGCGCCAAGGTCATTGCGATCGGCAATGCGCCCGACGGTCTCAATATCAATGACAACTGTGGTTCCACCCAGCCGGCACAGTTGGTGAGTGAAGTCCTGAAGCACCAGGCTGATCTTGGTATTGCGCTGGATGGCGATGGAGATCGCGTCATCATGGTGGATCACACGGGCGCCATCGTTGATGGAGATGAGATTCTTTACATAATCGCCTGCGACAGGCAGGAGCGCAGCTGCAATGTGCAAGGAGTAGTCGGTACGCTCATGAGCAATCTCGGACTGGAGGTTGCCTTGCGCGAGAAGGGCATTGAGCTGGTTCGCTCAAAGGTCGGAGACCGCTATGTAATGGCCGATTTGCAGGCGCGTAACTGGTTGTATGGTGGCGAATCCTCCGGACACATCATCTGTCTGGATGAGACTACCACTGGCGATGGCATCATCTCTGCCCTGCAGGTGTTGGCTGCCATGCGCAATTCGGGCAAATCCTTGTCCGAAATTAAAAACGGGATGACAAAATTTCCGCAAACCATGATCAATGTAAAAATCATCAAGCGCGATGGACTGACCGGCAACACGGTAATTGCCGGCGCCGTAAAGGAAATTGAAGCCGTCATGGGTGCGCGTGGCAGGGTATTGCTGCGTCCTTCCGGAACCGAGCCTGTGGTGAGAGTGATGGTTGAAGGCGAGGATGGCAGTCTCGTACAGCAAATGGCGCAACAGTTGGCAGATATCGTGGCGCGGGAAGTTGCCTGATTTGATTGCTGGCTTGGGTAAACCCCGGGTGAACCAGGCGGCGACAATATCGATAAGAGCAAGGCAGGCTCTTTCTTGCGCTGCCGTGTCATCTCGGCTAGACTTGCCGGCCTTTTTAGCCTGCTGAATAACGGTCTGAATAACGCTATATGATTCGACGTCCGCTGGTGGCAGCCAACTGGAAAATGCATGGCCAGAAGGCACAGGTGGGCGCATTGGCGAAGGCCCTTGTAGCAGGCTTGTCAGGCGAGACCGGGATTGATGTTCTGGTCTGCCCCGCCTTCGTATTCCTTGGGCAGTTGCAGGCGGCTTTCGAAGGAACCCCGCTGAAACTGGGGGCGCAGAATTTGCACCAGGAGGCACAGGGAGCTTTCACCGGCGAAGTGTCCGGCAGCATGTTGCGGGACAGTGGCTGCACCCATGTGATCGTGGGTCATTCCGAACGCAGGGCGTTGTTCGGCGAAAGTGATGCATTGGTGGCCAGCAAGTTCAGGGCGGCCATGCAGGAAAAATTGATACCGGTCTTGTGTGTCGGCGAAACCGATGCGCAACGCCAGGCGGGCAGCACTGCTGAAGTGGTGTGCAAGCAGCTAGGTGCCGTGATTGATTCGTGTGGAATTGCTGCCCTTGATAACGCAGTGATCGCCTATGAGCCTGTATGGGCCATTGGCACCGGGCTGACGGCGACTCCGCAGCAGGCGCAGGAAGTCCATGCCCTGATCCGTGAGGAGCTGGCAAGGCGCGGCAGCAAGGCTGCAGGCGCGATCAGGATTGTGTATGGTGGGAGCGTGAAAGCGGCAAGTGCTCTTGAGTTGTTCATGCAGCCCGATATAGATGGGGCGCTGGTGGGCGGGGCTTCGTTGATTGCCGAAGAATTTGTATCGATCTGCAGGGCGGCTGCAGGGGGTTGAAACTGTTATCCCCAGGCAAGCCAGAGTGTGTCGCAGGTTGTTTTAAGTGGTTAAAGCTGAATAAAGCTCGGTAAATAAAATGGAATCGATGATCGTAATTGTCCACGTGCTGGTTGCCATCGGCATTACCGGGCTCGTGTTGCTGCAACAAGGCAAGGGCGCTGATATGGGCGCATCATTTGGCAGCGGCGCTTCCCAGACCATTTTTGGCAGTACTGGCAGCGGTAATGTGCTGACCAAGTCTACGAGCTGGTTGGCGGTGATTTTTTTCATCACCAGTCTGGCGCTGGCACTTTTTGCAAGGCAGCAGGCAAGCCAGGGTGTGCAGGAAAGCGGCTTGATCGAGGATCTGGGTCAGCTGGAGTCAGTGCAAACTACTGTTCCTGGCCAGGATGTACCGCAGGTGCCGGCACTCGATGCCAGCACCGATGTGCCTGAGACGACGCAGCAAGCGTTGGAAGCGGTAGAGACCGAAGTCGATGCCGAGCTGGATGCAGCAGTCGAGGGTGTGGCGGCTGAAGCTGCGGAAGCGGTTGATGTTGTTGAAGAAGCTGCAGATGCTGCAGTCAGCGAAGAGCCAAGTGAACAGGCAGAAGAAGAGTAATGAGAATTCAGGCCCAAGTGGTGAAATTGGTAGACACGCTATCTTGAGGGGGTAGTGACTTAGGTCATGCCGGTTCAAGTCCGGCCTTGGGCACCATTTAATTACTGAAATAAGCAAACTAAAGCTTAGTTCAGGTTGACCAAAACAGGGTTGGCTCTTATAATCGCCGCCCTTGTCAGAGAGACCGTTTTGTTGCGGGGTGGAGCAGTCTGGCAGCTCGTCGGGCTCATAACCCGAAGGTCGTAGGTTCAAATCCTGCCCCCGCTACCAATTTGATGGAAGACTTGAGTCGAAGACTCAAGCATGCTTCATAAATCAATTGGCGTATTGACCAGCTCAATTTTGACTGGTCGAATCAGATCCAGAAAAAACAAAAAACCGGTTTGAGTGAATTTCAGGATTCCTTGGGCGCCGGCAACAGCAGTAATCAAAAAAGCCCCATTTATTGGGGCTTTTTGTTTGAGGCCCGATATATTTGCTCATTGGCCTCTATCGGGCGCATTAATTGAAATAAAAGTCTTGATAGCAGTGTAAAACGAAAGAGCTTTACGAAAGTGCTGTGCGGTACGGGAAGTACGGTACGGGAAGTACAGTACGAAAGTGCAGTCCGCAAGTAGTACAGTACGAAGAAGTGGGCCATGTGCCCATTTTTCGTTTCTGCCGAATCGTTTCAGACTTTATCTTCAAGCAGGAAGAAAATAGACATGGCAACCAGAGCCGAGCTGATACATACGATTGTCGAGCCCGTGATAACCGCCCTGGGATGCCAGTTATGGGGCGTTGAATTTCTTGGGCAGGGCAAGCATACCTTGCTGCGAATCTACGTAGACAAGGTCGGTGGCGTGAACGTGGAAGACTGTGCCGAAGTCAGTCATCAGGTCAGCAGCATTCTGGATGTGGAAGATCCCATCAGCACCGAGTACACGCTGGAAGTGTCCTCGCCAGGTCTTGATCGGATGCTGTTCACACTGGATCAGTTCAGGCAGTACACGGGTTCCACAGTAAAGCTGCGCCTTTCGGAAAATTTCGAAGGTCGGCGTAATTTCCAGGGATTGCTTGAAGAAGTGCGTGGCGATGAAATAGTGCTGGTAGCCGGCGAAGACAAATACGACTTCCCTTATGAATTGATAGAAAAAGCGAATGTGGTGACTGAAAGCCACAAATGAAAACAGGCACTGGAAACAAGTGCTGAAAAGTAAAACAGGTACTGGGAACAAGAATAGAAGTACAAGCGCAGTATCAGCCGGTTAAATTGGAATTACAGGACGACATAGGTGGCAAGCTTATGAACAACAAAGAAATCTTACTGGTCGCAGACGCCGTTTCCAACGAGAAAGGCGTTTCCCGTGAAGTCATTTTCAGGGCGATCGAGTCTGCGCTGGCCTCGGCTACCAAGAAGCTTTACGTCGATGAAGAAATTGACTGCGAAGTAATCATTGATCGCGCCACCGGCAATTACGAAACGTTCAGAATGTGGATGGTAGTGCCGGATGAAGAAATGGCGCTGCTGGGTTCCCAGTTCACGCTGGAAGAAGCGCACCAGGTTGACCCCAACCTCAAGGCTGGCGATGTTCATCGCGAAAAAATCGACAACGTCGAGTTCGGTCGCATAGCGGCCCAGACTGCCAAGCAGGTAATCGTGCAGAAAGTGCGCGAAGCTGAGCGCGAACTGGTGGTGGATGAATACATCAGCAGGGTTGGCAAGCTGATTTCAGGCACCGTCAAGAAGGTGACCCGCGACAATGTCATCGTCGATCTCGGCAACAATGCCGAAGGCCTGTTGCCACGCGAAAATCTCATCCCGCGCGAATCCTTTCGTATCAATGACCGGGTAAGGGCTCTGCTGGTGGAAGTTCGCAGCGAACTGCGTGGCCCGCAACTGCTGCTCAGCAGAACTTCACCGCAGATGCTGATCGAATTGTTCAAGATCGAAGTGCCGGAGATTTCCGAAGAAATCATTGAGATCAAGGCGGCTGCCAGGGATCCGGGTACGCGTGCCAAGATCGCCGTGAAAACCAATGACAAGCGGATTGATCCTATCGGTGCCTGTGTAGGCATGCGTGGCTCCAGGGTACAAGTGGTATCCGGCGAACTGGCCAATGAACGCATCGACATTATCTTGTGGGATGACAATCCGGCCCAGCTCGTGATCAATGCGATGGCTCCGGCTGAAGTAGCCTCCATTGTGGTTGATGAAGACTCCCACACCATGGATGTCGCGGTCGCAGAAGAAAACCTGGCCCAGGCGATTGGTCGCAATGGTCAGAACGTCAGGCTGTGCAGTGAGTTGACTGGCTGGTCCATCAACGTCATGAGCGAGGAAAAAGCCGCAGACAAGCAGCACGAGGAATCAGCCAGCATCATCACCATATTCATGGAAGCATTGGATGTGGATGAAGAAGTTGCTGACATCCTGGCACAGGAAGGTTTCACTTCGCTTGAGGAAATTGCGTACGTTCCTATCGAGGAGATCGCGCAAATCCAGGATTTCGACGAAGAAATTGCCAACGAATTGCGTAATCGTGCCAAAGACGCCCTGTTGACCAAGGCAATTGCCTCGGAAGAAAAAATCAACAAGGCTGGCATCGCGGAAGACCTTCTGAACATGGAAGGCATGACTCATGAACTCGCATTGAAGCTGTCTGAAATCGGCGTGCTCACCATGGAAGATCTGGCAGAGCAGTCTATCGATGATCTGATGGTTATC
>JBIIWM010000024.1:0-17939 GCA_044338875.1 Pseudohongiellaceae bacterium
CAATTGGTTGGATTTGCCCTGAATGAAGTTGGAGAATGTGTAATTGGGGTTTAGTTCGCCACGGAAGCTGAGCTTGCGACCCTGCCGGGAACCCGCCGAGACAAGTTCACCCTTATGCTCCAGGGTAATGGAGCGGGTTCTTCCACCTTGTGGCTGGGAGGAGAACAGACCGGTAGGTTCTAGATGGTTATCAATAGAGTTATCAGTAGCAAAAGAATCCTGGCTGTCGGAGTACAAAGCAGGTTTCGACAGTATTGGTTGAATGGTAGCCTGGGGTTTGAAATTTGAGCCAGCTTCCTTATCCCCAGCGTCCTTATCCCTGACTATCTTATGCCCAGCTTGTGGATCCCAGAAAATATCCAGATTCTCAGAAATGTCATTAGGGACCTGGGTATCGACAGAATCGCGATCCATGAAACCTGAAGCAATCTCCAAGACAACCTTGAGGTTCTGATCAGGCGCATTTTCAGTAATTAGTTCCTTGATTCTATTGAGGAAATGCTCATTAACCCAATCAAGGATAAAGCGGTTTGGCGTCTGCAACCTGAGAGTGTTGGCGCTTCCAATTACGCGGATGGGCTTGATCCATGTGTTGAACTGCTGGGAAGGTAACTCGTTTCTAAGGGTTGTTACGCATTTCTGCCAATGGGCACTAATCACGGTTGTTCTGGCTCCCGATCGTTATTCTGTTTTGCTGTGGAGTTAAGCGTGAAATTCTACTTAGGCTCTAGTAACTTATCCACAGCAGAAGTGATTGGAACAATACAATTTAATAAGAAGTTTTTTGATTTTATTTTCAGTCGGTTAGCTAGCTTTTACTGAGTTTCTTCGGGTATTTTAACAAGAAAATATACCGAATTTACCAAGCAAGGCTTTGTGAATTAGCTGTGGATAAGTTGTGAGGTGTTGTGGATACTTATAAAAGGGTAAATTTGTGGTCATGAGGGCAAACTGAAACCCTGCATCGAAGCAACTTGTGAAAAGAGGCATCAACGCCAGGCATTAGTGGGCAATTGCAACCGGCCAGTAATGTCTATAGAATTCGCGCTCTTTTTTCACCCCGGAAAACATTGGGTTACTTGAAGTCAGGTAACTGGAAATATTCACGGATTTTTCGAGAAACATCATGAAACGTACATTCCAACCCAGCAATATCAAACGCGCACGTACCCACGGCTTCAGGGCTCGCATGGCTACCAAAAAAGGCCGTCAGGTTCTTGCTCGCCGCCGCGCAAAAGGTCGCGCTCGCCTGTCAGCTTGATCGCAATGAGGCGCATGTCTTGAAAGCATTTTTGTTTTGATACCATCAAAACTTTAGTTTTCAAATAACATGCCCGCTTACAACCTTGTTTGCCCGTCTGGAGACGCTCCGGTGAATTTCCGCTATACCAGTGATCAGCGGATGCCCGGAGCAAAAGACTTCAAACGAGTTTTCGAAAAACCAACCAGTCGTATTTCAAACAAATATATACTGCTGTTGGCTACGCGAGCAGAACAACCCAGCACCAGACTGGGTTTAGTAATTTCCAAAAAAAATGTTGGAAATGCAGTAAAAAGAAACAGGATCAAGCGTCTGTGCCGAGAAGCGTTCAGGATGCATCACAGAGATGCGTTTGCAGGCGATATTGTGCTTCTGGCAAAACCCGGTATCAGCGCACTGGACAATGCTGTCATATCTGAGATGATCAACAAGTTATTGGACAGATTATGCTCAGAACAGCAACGCTCCGTCTCCTAGTCCCATGCTCGTCCTGATGCCATCTGTGGAATACTGAAAAGCCTTGGCTCTCGGCATGGACTACCCAAAACACCAATCACGCACCATAAGAATACTACGTGGTTCTGTGCTGCTCATGATCAGGTGTTATCAGCGTTTGCTGAGCCCGCTTCTTGGGAATAATTGCAGGTTCTATCCTTGCTGTTCCAATTATGCGATTGAAGCAATTGAACAGCATGGTTGCATCAGAGGCGGGATCCTGATGGTGCATCGTCTTGTACGCTGCAATCCCCTGGTATCCGGTGGCTTTGATCCTGTACCTGAAATTAAGACTAAAACACAAAAGCAGATTTGATAATGGATATTAAGCGTACCGCACTAATCATTGCCCTAGCAGTTGTCAGTTACTTGATGCTGCTGCAATGGAACAAAGATTACCCGGCACAAACGGCTGCAGAAGCAACGCCGATTGCACAGCTAAGCGAGCTTGCTGGTTCGGAAGCCAGCGCCAACGTTGCGACAACTGATTTGCCGCAAGTGGAAAATGGCGTCACCACAACTCCAATTGCCGAAGCGATCCCTGCGTCCTCATTGATTACAGTCAACACGCCAACCCAGATCGTCACCATTGATTTGATCGGAGGGGATATAGTGCGCTTGACTCTGCCCAGCTTCACGACAGCGCTGGATCGTCCCGATGATCCATTTGTGCTGCTGGACAACAGCGGTCCGCTAAAATACGCCGCGCAAAGTGGTTTGATCGGAACAAACGGTCCAGATGCCGCTCCTGGAGGACGCCCACGCTATACCTCGACTCAGCAAGAATTCAGGCTTGAAAACGGCGAAATGAATGTAGACCTGAACCTGACCACAAACACAGGTGTTGAAATAACCAAGCGTTTCATTTTTTCATCCAGTGACTATCTGATCAGAATCCAGTACTTGATTGACAACAAGAGTTCGTCAAGCTGGAACGGCAACCTGTTTGGGCAGATAAAGCGCAGCGACGCTCCTGACCCCAGCTCCGTTAGTGGTTTCGGTATAAATACCTATCTGGGCGCTGTCATGAACACGCCGGACGATCCCTACAGCAAACTCAAGCTGGATGACATTGATGATGACGCCAAGTCGTTCAGCATGATTGGTGGCTGGATCGGCTTTTCGCAGCATTATTTCCTCAGCAGCTGGATTCCTGCTGTGGATACCGAGAATACATTCACGACAAGAAAGAACAGTGCTGGTGAGTATTTGTTTGGTTTCGTCGGTCCGGAGTTACAGGTCCCGCCAGGCCAAGCAGGACAGGTGGAGTCGGCGTTTTGGGCCGGTCCGAAAGACCAGTATCGTCTTGAAGAAGTATCGCCAGACCTTGGCCTTACCATTGATTACGGGAAACTCTGGTTTGTTGCCTATCCCATTTTCTGGCTGCTCACCAAGATCAACGACCTGGTTGGCAATTTCGGATTCTCGATTGTTCTGCTGACACTGGTTATTCGCCTGCTGTTCTATCCCCTTTCGATAAAACAATTCCGTTCACAAGCCGGCATGAAACGGTTGCAACCCAAGCTTGCGCAGTTGAAAGAAAAATATGGAGACGACAAGCAAAAATTCATGCAGGCACAAATGGAGCTGTGGAAAAAAGAGAAGGTCAATCCATTCAGCGGATGCCTCCCCCCTCTACTGCAGATGCCTGTATTTCTGGGCATCTACTGGGTATTGAATGAAAGTGTTGAGTTGCGCCAGGCTTCTTTCATTTTGTGGTATCACGATCTTTCACAAATGGATCCCTATTTCATACTGCCTCTGCTGCTCGGTGCCGCCTACTTCCTGCAGCAGCACATGACTCCGATGATGACCACGGATCCCACACAGGAGAAGATCATGAAGTTCATGCCAGTGATGTTTACCGTGTTCTTTCTGTGGTTCCCGGCAGGACTGGTACTTTATTATCTTGCGAATGCGCTGATCGGTATTCTCCAGCAAGGGTTTTTCATGCACAGAGCTGGGAAAGCACACGTCGCAGCAAACGAATAGCTGGTTGTTGCTGAAAAAAACAGTTCCTGGGTGGGTAGGGAATGGCTATGAGCTCCAGCGATGAAACCATTTGTGCAGTAGCTACCCCCGCCGGCAAAGGAGGTGTCAGTATCATCCGGATATCTGGCCCCTTGAGTACTGAACTTTGCAGCCGTGTTTCAGGCAAAAATCCGCGTCCGCGTGAAGCTGTCTTCGCACACCTCAAGGATGAGAACGGATCCCTGATTGACCACGGCATGGTGCTGTTTTTCAAAGCCCCGCATTCCTTCACCGGTGAGGATGTATGCGAATTGCATACGCATGGCAGCCCGGTAATCACGGATCTTCTGCTTAACAGCCTGGTTGCATGTGGCGCTCGCCTGGCAAGGCCGGGCGAATTTTCCGAACGCGCCTTTCTGAATGATAAAATCGATTTGGCCCAGGCCGAGGCTATTGCAGATCTTATCAATAGCTCTTCCATCACCGCGGCCCGCTTTGCAGTGCGTTCCTTGCAAGGTGAATTCTCGCGCTTGATCTACGCACTGGTTGACTCATTGACATCGCTGCGTATCTATATAGAAGCCGCGCTGGATTTCCCGGAGGAAGAAGTCGATTTTTTGGCTGAAGGAGCTATCGGCAGCAAACTTGAACTTTTGCGTCAGCGGCTGGATGACATCCTGAAACAAGCCCGGCAAGGTTCTTTGGTACGGGAAGGCATCAAGGTGGCAATTGTGGGTGAGCCCAACGCAGGCAAATCAACGTTGTTGAATGCCCTGTGTGGAGAAGATATTGCAATAGTTACAGATATCGCCGGGACAACCCGGGATATCTTGCGACAAACTCTTGATCTCAATGGCTTGCCAATCCATATCCTTGATACAGCAGGTTTGCGTGCCAGTAACGATCCTGTGGAGCAGGAAGGCATCAAGCGCGCTTGGGGAGCCATTGCAGATGCAGATGTAGTGCTATTGCTTATGGATTCGAGACAGCTGTCAACACTGGATAAATCTCAACTCTGGAACCAGCTGATAAAAAACGAAGAGATTCGACCCCGGGTTCTCCTGGTACTGAACAAGATTGATCTGACACAACAAGCAGCGGAGCACTGCGAGGTTGGAGGGTTTCCGGCGATTGGAATATCTGCCAAGAAACAGATTGGCCTTGAACTGCTACGCACTAAACTGAAAGAAAGGGCGGGCTTTGCCATCAGTGAAGAAGGTGGTTTCCTGGCACGACGCCGACATGTAGTTGCGCTGTCTGATGCCAGGGATCACGTTGTCGCTGCCATTTCACAACTGACCATCGCGAGTGCGGGCGAGCTGGTGGCAGAAGAGTTGAAACAGGCTCAGGACGCTTTGGGTGGAATCACCGGAAAAGTGACTTCTGATGACCTGCTGGGAAAAATATTCAGTAGTTTTTGCATAGGCAAGTAATGGCGCCGGGCTGGAAAGTGCAGGATATGGTGTCGGTAACAGGTGTGCATGGTGTGGATAACAAGATTGGCAGGGAACACGGGTTGTGTACGAGCTGTTGAATACCGTTGGATAAAACAGGCTTTTTGGAGGATGTTTCAACAACATGGCATTTGGTCCAAGGCTTGCCAACAGTAAGACAATACCACTGCCCCCAAGTCTTTGCTTCATGCATCTTCATGATATAAAAGAAGAATAGTTGCTTATCCACAGAAAATCAGTGCAGTAATAAAGACATTAAATAAAGATAAGTAATAAACAATAGATAATAGAAATAGTCAGGAAAACAACCGGGGAGTACCGGGGGAAAGATTCCTTTAACTTTTCTGGCAAATCCTTATACTCGGCGCCCCCACGGGTAGGCAGCATTGGCAAGCACCAGATAACGAGCAATAGTCATGGCGTTCCTGAACAAATTTGATGTGATTGTTGTGGGTGGTGGCCATGCTGGCACCGAAGCGGCACTCGCGGCCGCGCGCAGCGGCGCCTTCACGTTGCTGATCTCCCACAATGTCGAAACCCTCGGCCAGATGTCTTGCAACCCGGCTATTGGTGGCATTGGCAAATCCCATTTGGTGATGGAAGTGGACGCTCTCGATGGAGCCATGGCGCGTGCTACTGACCGTGCCGGAATCCAGTTCCGCGTATTGAACGCCAGTAAAGGCCCTGCAGTGCGCGCGACACGGGCCCAGGCAGACAGGGTTTTGTACAAGGCTGCGATTAGAAGCATTCTTGAGAACCAGCCCAATCTGCGCATTTTCCAGCAGGCGGTTGATGACCTGATTGTCGAGGGAGAGTCTGTGCGCGGGGTGATAACCCAGACTGGCCTGAAGTTTCTGGCACCAACGGTTGTGTTGACGGCTGGCACTTTCCTTGGCGGAAAAATCCACATCGGTCTGAAGAATTACTCTGGGGGTCGAGCTGGCGACCCGCCCTCCCTTGCATTGGCACAACGGTTGCGCGAACTACCGCTGCGCGTTGGACGTTTGAAAACAGGCACACCTCCCCGTATTGATGCCAAGACTGTGGATTTTTCGGTAATGCAGGAGCAGCCAGGGGATGTACCGCTTCCTGTGATGTCCTATCTCGGTACTGTCGATGAACATCCTTCCCAGGTGAGCTGTTTCATTACCGCAACCAATGAACGCTGCCACGAGATTATTCGCAACAACCTTGATCAGTCTCCGATGTATGCAGGGGTGATCGAGGGTGTTGGTCCGCGTTACTGTCCATCAATCGAGGACAAGGTGGTGCGTTTTGCCGACAAGAGCAGCCACCAGATATTTGTAGAGCCTGAGGGTCTGAATACCCATGAGCTCTATCCAAACGGTATTTCAACCAGCTTGCCATTTGATGTTCAATGCAAACTGATCGCTGAAATCAAGGGATTTGAAAATGCACATATCGTGCGGCCTGGCTATGCGATTGAATATGATTACTTTGATCCGCGTGATCTCAAGCCCACGTTGGAAACCAAATTCATCAAGGGTTTGTTTTTTGCCGGCCAAATAAATGGAACAACCGGTTATGAAGAAGCGGCAGCACAAGGCATCCTTGCAGGCATAAACGCCGCCTTGTTTGCCAAAGACAAGGATGGGTGGTGTCCGGGCCGCGACGAGGGTTATATCGGCGTTCTGGTCGACGATCTTATTACACAGGGGACAACAGAACCCTATCGCATGTTCACCAGCCGTGCCGAGTATCGCCTGCAATTACGCCAGGACAATGCGGATATACGCCTGACTGGAAAAGGGCGTGAACTTGGCCTTGTCGATGATATTCGGTGGCGGGCATTCAATGAAAAACAGGAACAAATTGAACAAGAACTTGCCTGGCTCAAGACGCATTGGGTGCAACCGAATGCTGAGCTTGCACAGCATCTGAACACCTTCCTTGAAAACCCGCTCAACCATGAATACCGCTTGAGTGAAATACTCGCCAGGCCCGGCATAAGCTATGACAATCTCCAAAGCGCACTGCAGGCCACAGGTACCAGGACTCAGTTTCCGCACAGCAGCATCTCGGAACAGGTTGAGACTGGTATCAAATACAAGGGTTATATCGATAGACAGGTGGGTGAAATCGAAAAAGTAAAACGCCAGGAAAACACCCTGATACCAATCGATTTCAATTACCAACATATCCCGGGTTTGTCCAACGAGCTCAAACAAAAACTCGGACAAAACAAACCGGATACCATTGGAAGACTTTCACGCATTCCTGGCGTAACTCCCGCAGCGGTATCTTTATTGCTTGTATACCTGAAAAAACATCAGGCAAGCAGCTCTGAAACAACAAAGTCCCTGCACAAGACCGGCTGATGTCAGACAACAACCAGAAACTTGAGCTCATGCTGGAGACCGGACTTGTTGCAGCAGGGTTGGAAGCAACGCCTGATAAAAGCGGAAAATTACTCGCCTACCTCGAGTTGCTTGCCAAATGGAACCAGGCTTATAACCTCACCGGCATCAAGAAAAAAGAAGACATGCTGTCACTCAATATCCTGGACAGCCTGGTGTTGGTGCCTTATGTAGACAAGGGTCGCATAGCAGATGTTGGTACCGGCGCAGGCCTGCCAGGAATACCGCTGGCCATCTATCATCCGGACAAACAATTCATTCTGATAGACAGCAACAGCAAGAAAACGCGGTTTATTTTCCAGGCGACCGTAGCGCTGGGTTTGACCAATGTCACTGTTGTACACAGCCGTGTTGAAGACTATGCAAGCCAACCGCAAGTTGATATCGTCACAAGCCGTGCTTTTGCCTCTCTTGCTGATTTTGTACAAGGTTGTCGCCACCTTTTGTCACCAGCAGGCAAATTTCTCGCCATGAAAGGGCAGTATCCGTCGCTGGAAATTTCAGCGTTGCCGCACACTGTCAGCGTAAGTGCAGTACATCCATTGAAAGTCCCTGGACTGGCTGCGGAGAGGCATGTAGTAGAAATAGTATTCAATAAAGACCCTTGAGAAGTAAAAAAGGGTAACAAAGGGTGATCTTGAGATCGATTCACCAGGTCTTTAACTCGGTAATTGCGTAATGAAGGTGGCAATGAAAGTCGCAAGAATTCTTGCAATCGCAAACCAGAAAGGAGGGGTCGGCAAAACGACAACCTCCATTAATCTGGCTGCGTCTCTTGCCAAAATGAACAAGCGAGTACTGCTTGTGGATCTTGATCCGCAGGGCAATGCGACGATGGGCAGTGGCGTTGATAAAAACAACCTGTCGCTGAGCGTATACGAAGCGTTGGTAGGAAGCTGCGAACCAGTTGAAGCGATTGTGCACAATCAGGAGTCCGGCTATTCCGTGCTTCCGGGAAACTCTGATCTTACCGCCGCAGAAGTGGAGCTGATGAAAAGCGATGCGGGTGAACAGCATCTAAAGCAGGCTCTGGAAAAAATCCGGACGGATTATGATTACATCCTGATTGATTGTCCCCCTTCCCTGAACATGCTTACCTTGAATGCACTCGTTGCTGCACATAAAGTACTGATACCAATGCAGTGTGAATATTTTGCGCTCGAAGGTCTATCCGCGCTTTCAGAAACAATTTCTGCAATTGCCAGTTCACTTAATCCGCAGCTGGAAATTGAGGGCCTCGTACGCACCATGTATGACCCACGTAACAAGCTGACCGAAGAGGTGTCCGATCAGTTGAAGCAACACTTTGGCGATGCTGTTTACAGAACCGTCATTCCGCGCAATGTTCGATTGGCCGAAGCACCCAGCTATGGTTTGCCAGTCATTTCCTATGATAGAACCTCTACAGGCGCATTGGCTTATATTGCCTTGGCCGGAGAGCTGCTCAGAAGAGACGCAGGACAACAGACAGATCCATCGACAGAGTTGGCAGCAGACCAGGCGACCAGCCAGTCATGAATCAGGAATTAGCGCCCGGAGCTACAAATGTCAGTTAAAAAAAGAGGATTGGGGCGCGGGCTTGAGGCACTGTTGGCCGGCAGCAAAACAATGGCTGCAACACCGCCACTGAGCGTAAGTGTTACGCCAGATCCAGCAATCAGCGCCGCCACCGAACCAAAAGTGGCAACACCAGCTCAATCTCTCGATGGTAGTCTCCGGCATTTGCCGGTTGAATTTATTCAGCCAGGAAAATACCAGCCCCGCATGGATCTGAGGCCAGAAGCCCTGGAAGAGCTGGCGAACTCGATCAGATCACAGGGTGTCATGCAACCAATCGTGGTACGCCCCATCTCATCCAACAAGTTTGAAATCATTGCTGGTGAACGCCGGTGGCGCGCGTGCCAGCTGGCCGGCTTGGACAAGATACCGGTCATCATTCGCGATGTGCCTGACAATGCCGCTATCGCCATGGCGCTGATCGAGAATATTCAACGCGAAAATCTCAATCCGGTTGAGGAAGCCCTCGCACTAAAACGCCTGCAGGATGAATTCAGCCTGACCCAGCAGGAGGTCGCAGACGCTGTTGGCAAATCACGCACAGCCGTTACCAACTTGTTGCGGCTGATGAATTTGCAGCTTGAGGTCAGGACCTTTCTTGAACATGGCGATCTTGAAATGGGACATGCCAGGGCCTTGTTGGGATTGCCAGCAGAACAACAGAGCAGTGCTGCCCGTGCTGTCATTGCGAAGAGCCTGTCGGTTCGCCAGACCGAAGCCATGGTGCGTCGCATGCTCAGCGGCCAGAAGCCAGGAGGCAAGGCCAGCCAGCCGGATCCCGATATCCAGGCCCTGCAAGACGAACTTTCCGACAAACTGGGCACCGAGGTTCTGGTAGATCACAGGGCCAAGGGCAAGGGAAGGCTGGTGATCAAATACAGCTCTCTCGACCAACTCGATGGAATTCTGGGCAAAATAGGGTAAAAACCAGCCATGCTCTGCTGCAATCGAGATATTTGGCGTAGCTCTTTGGGAATAGTGTAAAAAATACGCAGATGTGTCTCTGTTTACACCGGTATTCTGTTGCTGCTCTTAAGCTTAGTTACTATAATGCGCCGCTTTTGAATGCGGCCCGGTTTGAGGGAATATTCTCGACCGACAAGGGGACAGTATCTGATTAGTCGAGCCCTGACGACACGCTGCGAACCTGGCTACAAAAAAGCAGCTCGTGCCCTGAAAGGGCCCGGGCCAAGGCGGGCGCAGAAATGCCAGCCATGAAAACCTTCTCAGCAGGTAGAGTCACGGTGATCCAGGCGGCGGTACTTTTAGTACTTACGCTGGCCACTTTTTTGAAACTGGGAATGGTGGCGGCATATTCAGTTCTGTTGGGAGGCCTGGTTTCGGTCATCCCGAACGCGTATTTTGGCAGAATGGTGTTTCGTCATGCCGGAGCCCGCGCTATCGAAAACGTGGTTCGCAGTGCATTTGTGGGTGAGCTCGTAAAGCTCCTCATGATGGGAGCTGGATTTGGCCTCATCTTCGCATGGGTGGAACCGGTGTCGGCATCCCGGGTGTTTGCAGGATTCGTCCTCACCCACATGGCAGGCATAGCTGGACTGATCTGGCTCAATCAAACGCGCAGAGCTTGATGCCAAGCTTGACGCGGTACTTAACGAATTACATTTATTATTAATAGGTGACAAGACCACGATGGCAGAACATGCTGAAATGGCCGCGGAAGCGCCTGCTTATGAAACCGCTGGTGAATATGTACGACATCACCTGGGTTTCCTTACGTATGGGAAAACTGAAAGTGGTGATTGGGGCTTCGCCCACACCGCAGCAGAAGCCAGCAACATGGGCTTCTGGTCGATCCATGTCGACACCATGCTTATGTCGATTCTTACCGGCATGCTGTTCCTTGGCATATTTTACAGCGTGAGCCGGAAGATGACCTCGGGTGTTCCCGGTGGGCTTCAAAACGCCGTCGAGTTCGTCGTCGAGATGGTACAAACCAGTATCAAGAACAGTTTTCAGGGCAACTGCGATGTCCTGGGGCCGTTGGCTCTGACCATCTTCTGCTGGATTTTCCTGATGAACACCATGGATCTGATTCCGGTGGACTGGATACCACTGTTCGCGCAGACGGTCGCTGGCGATCCCCACATTTTCTTCAAGTCAGTGCCCACCACCGACATTAATATAACCGCCGGCTTCGCGCTGAGCGTATTTTTCCTGGTGATTTACTACAGCATCAAGGTCAAGGGCCTGGGTGGCTTCCTTGGCGAGTTCGCTTTCCATCCGTTTGGCAAATACGCCATTCCCCTGAACATTATCCTGGAGTTGCCCGGCTTCTTGGCCAAGCCTGTATCGTTGGCGCTGCGACTCTATGGAAACCTTTTTGCCGGTGAAGTGATTTTCCTGGTAATTGGCCTGATTGGTATGTATCAGGCGCCTTTGCATTTTGGCTGGGCTGTGTTCCACATCCTGGTTATCGTGCTGCAGGCATACCTGTTCATGATGTTGACTATCGTTTATATCAACCAAGCGCATCAGCATCACTAAGAAGACCCTTTATTAATAGCAACAACCCAACTGACAAAACCTGGAGAGAGTAATGGAAACTATTTATGGCTTTTCTTTGATCGCAGCCGCAATCATCTTCGGCATCTGTGGTGCTGGTACTGCGGTAGCCTTCGGTAACCTGGGCGGCAAACTGATCGAAAGCTCAGCTCGTCAGCCTGAGCTGGCACCACGCCTGCAGACCCAGTTCTTCCTGGTAGCTGCGTTCGTGGACGTTATCTCCATTATCGGTGTAGGCCTTGCGTTCCTGTTCATTTTCGCTCCGCCGTTCAGCGTTTAATCGAAAATCACAAACAGGCAACAAGCAGTTAAGACGCGGGCGAAGCCCACAGCTAACTGAAAATTAGATATCCAGAGGTAAGGTTATGGATTTGAATGCAACGATTATCGGTCAGTCGCTGGCATTCCTGATATTTGTGGCGTTCTGCATGAAGTTCGTGTGGCCGCCCATTGTCGCCGCCCTCGAAGCCAGGCAGAAGAAAATTGCAGATGGTCTCGAAGCCGCAAACCGCGCAGAACACGATCTCGGGCTCGCCCAGGAACGCGCTGCCGAGTTGCTGAAAGATGCCAAAAACAATTCAGCAGGCATCATTGATCAGGCCAATAAACGGGCCAACCAGATCATTGATGAGGCAAAGGACAAAGCGCGTGATGAAGGTAACCGCCTGAAAGCCGGGGCCCAGGCCGAAATTGAGCAACAGATCAATCAGGCAAGAGAGCAGTTGCGTCAGCAGGTCGCCGTTTTGGCAGTAGCGGGTGCGGAAAAAATCCTGGAGAGCACGGTTGATGCCAAAGCTCATTCAGAAATGCTGAACAAGTTGGCGGCCAGTCTCTGACATTCGTGTCGAGGGAGCTACCAGAAGTAACAGCCAGGCAATGCCTTATAGCACTGCTAAAAAAAGTTTCTAGGAAATAACGATGTCGCAATTGACCACTCTGGCCCGACCATACGCCAAAGCTGCCTTTGAAACGGCAGTTAGCAGCGGCAACATGCAGGTGTGGGCGTCAGGACTCAGCCTTCTCGCTACGTTGATGCAGCATGAGAAAGTAGCTGCCTACATGGCTATTCCCAAGCACAGTGGCGAAAAACAGGCTTCTGCGCTGTTCGAGCTTTGCGGTGAAAAACTGGATGGCAAATTGCAGAACTTTGTCCAGCTGTTGGCGGCAAACAAGAGACTCGTACTGTTGCCGGAAATTTACAGCCTTTTCGAAGCGCTGAAAGCTGAAAAAGAGCGCACCGTAGATGTAGAAGTCGTGTCCGCTTTCAAGCTTGATGCGGCAGCAGAGGCCCAGCTAAGCGGTGCCTTGAAGGCCCGTCTGCAGCGCGAAGTAAGACTTAGTTCCAGCGTGGACAGCAAGCTGATCGGAGGCATGATCGTTCGTGCTGGCGATCTGGTCATTGATGCCTCGGTACGCGGAAAACTCAAGAAATTATCAGAAACCATGAATGCCTGAGGCCAAGCAGCCCGTAGCGCAAGGTGCACTGCAAGTGCACCACGACGAGCAAAAGGCGCAGGAATCCAGATCAGGCAATTGATCAGAAATAAAGTCGAGGAATCACAGCATGCAGCAACTGAATCCATCAGAAATCAGCGACATCATCAAGCAGCGGATCGAGAAGCTGGATGTTTCTGCACAAGCCCAGAATGAAGGCACGATTGTCAGCGTGTCCGACGGTATTATCCGCATTCATGGCCTGGCCGATGTAATGTACGGCGAAATGATCGAATTCGAAGGCGGCGTGTATGGTATGGCGCTAAACCTTGAGCGCGACTCCGTTGGTGCTATTGTTCTGGGTGATTACCAGAAACTGGCAGAAGGCCAGACCTGTCGTTGCACCAAGCGCATCCTCGAAGTACCAATCGGTCCTGAACTTGAAGGTCGCGTGGTTGACGCTCTGGGCAACCCAATTGATGGCAAGGGTCCAATCAACGCCAAGTTGAGCGACGCTGTAGAAAAAGTTGCTCCAGGCGTAATTGCCCGTCAATCCGTATCGCAGCCCTTGCAGACTGGTTTGAAGGCAATCGACGCGATGGTGCCGATTGGTCGTGGCCAGCGTGAGTTGATCATTGGTGACCGCCAGGTAGGTAAAACTGCCATTGCGATCGACGCCATCATCAACCAGAAAGGTACTGGCATTAAGTGTATCTATGTGGCGATTGGCCAGAAGGCTTCTTCAATTGCGGCCGTAGTACGCAAACTGGAAGAACACGGCGCGATGGAGCACACCATCATCGTGGCTGCTGGTGCTTCCGACCCGGCCTCAATGCAGTTTCTTGCACCGTATACCGGTTGCACCATGGGCGAGTACTACCGCGATCGCGGTCAGGACGCCCTGATCATTTATGACGATTTGACCAAACAGGCTTGGGCCTACCGCCAGATTTCCCTGCTGTTGCGCCGTCCTCCGGGTCGCGAAGCGTATCCTGGCGACGTGTTCTATTTGCATAGCCGTTTGCTGGAGCGTGCTGCTCGCGTTAACCCCGAGTACGTGGAAAAGTTCACCGAAGGCAAGGTCAAAGGCCAAACCGGCTCCCTCACCGCGCTGCCGATTATCGAGACCCAGGCTGGCGACGTCTCTGCATTCGTTCCCACCAACGTAATCTCGATCACCGACGGCCAGATCTTCCTTGAGACCAGCTTGTTCAACTCAGGCACCCGTCCTGCAATGAACGCCGGCTTGTCCGTATCCCGGGTAGGCGGTGCGGCACAAACCAAGATCATCAACAAGCTGGGTGGTGGTATTCGTCTGGCCTTGGCCCAGTACCGTGAATTGGCGGCATTCGCCCAGTTCGCCTCTGACCTTGATGAAGCGACCCGCGCCCAGTTGGAGCATGGTCAGCGCGTTACCGAACTGATGAAGCAGAAACAGTATTCTCCCCTGTCCGTTGCCGAGATGGCGGTGGTGATTCTGGCTGCCAACGAAGGCTTCCTGAAACAGGTTCCCATCAACAAGATCGGGGATTTCGAAGCGGCATTGCTGTCCTACATGAACAGCACGCATGCTGAGCTGATGAAGCGCATCAACAAAACCGGTGAGCACTCAGCAGAGATCATTGCTTCCTTCAAGGCAGCACTTACTTCTTTTGTTTCAACCCAAACCTGGTAACGAGCAATGGCGGTTGGTAAAGAAATACGCGGACAGATCAAGAGTATTAAAAATACTCAAAAGATCACCAGCGCCATGGAAATGGTGGCGGCAAGCAAGATGCGCAAGGCGCAGGAAAGCATGCAACTGGGCAAACCTTACGCGACCAACATCCGCAACGTGGTGAGCCACATCGCCAACGCAAACCCGGAATACCAGCACGTCTACATGAAAGAGAGGCCGGTCAAAAAAGTCGGCTACATTGTAGTGTCTTCAGACCGTGGTTTGTGTGGTGGCTTGAACATCAACGTGTTCAAGGCTGTGGTAACAGCGATGAAGGGCTGGAGCGAGCAAGGCGCGGGCATCCAACTCTGTGCCATTGGTTCCAAGGCTGCTTCCTTCTTCAATAGCTACGGCGGCAACGTTGTTGCAACCACCCGTAACATCGGGGAGAAGCCATCGGTTGCGGACGTGATTGGATCGGTCAAGGTAATGCTCGATAGTTATATGGACGGCACAATCGACCGTCTCTATCTGGTAAACAACGAATTCGTCAATACGATGACCCAGCAACCGACAGTAGTCCAGCTGCTGCCTTTGCAACCGGCAGACGAGAAAGAGTTAAAGCACCACTGGGATTACATCTACGAGCCCGCACCGAAAGAACTGCTTGATGGCCTGCTGACTCGTTACATCGAATCACTGGTTTACCAGGCGGTAGTTGAGAACAACGCCTGTGAACAGGCAGCACGCATGGTTGCCATGAAAAATGCCACCGACAACGCTGGCGATATCATTGATAACCTGCAGCTTGTATACAACAAGGCGCGTCAGGCGGCTATTACCCAGGAGCTGTCTGAAATTGTTGGTGGTGCGGCGGCGGTATAAGCGGCCAGGCACTGACAACGACACGAACAGACAACCAGTATTCATCGTTACAGACACAGCATTCAGATATTGAGAATCTAGAGGAAGCGAACATGAGCAGCGGTCGCATCGTACAAATCATCGGCGCGGTAATCGACGTGGAATTCCCGCGTGATTCCGTACCCCAGGTCTATGACGCCCTGAAAGTGCAGGATAAAAACATCACGCTGGAAGTTCAGCAGCAGCTGGGCGACGGCGTTGTGCGTACCATCGCAATGGGTTCCACTGAAGGCCTGAGCCGTGGGTTGAGCGTTGCCGGTACCGGAGCTCCTGTAAACGTTCCGGTGGGCGAAGAAACCCTCGGCCGCATAATGGACGTACTGGGCAATCCTATCGACGAATGTGGCCCGATTGGTGAAAAGGAAAGAATGCCGATTCACCGCAAGGCGCCTACCTTTGCTGAACAGGCCGCTTCTGAAGAGTTGCTGGAAACCGGTATCAAGGTTATCGACTTGGTCTGCCCTTTCGCCAAAGGCGGTAAGGTCGGTCTGTTCGGTGGAGCCGGCGTAGGCAAGACTGTAAACATGATGGAACTGATCAACAACATCGCCACGGCGCGTGGTGGTTTGTCCGTATTCGCCGGCGTGGGCGAGCGTACTCGTGAAGGTAACGACTTCTACCACGAAATGCAGGAAGCGAAGGTAATCGACACCGAAAACTTCAAAAATTCCAAAGTAGCAATGGTGTACGGTCAGATGAACGAGCCTCCAGGCAACCGTCTGCGTGTGGCGCTGACAGGCCTGACCATGGCTGAAAAATTCCGCGATGAAGGCCGTGACGTACTGCTGTTCATCGACAACATCTACCGTTACACCTTGGCCGGTACCGAAGTATCCGCACTGTTGGGCCGTATGCCTTCCGCGGTAGGTTACCAGCCGACGCTGGCAGAAGAGATGGGCCAATTGCAGGAGCGTATCACCTCCACCAAAACCGGCTCCATTACCTCCATCCAGGCCGTATACGTACCTGCGGACGACTTGACTGACCCGTCACCCGCCACCACCTTCGCACACCTTGATGCGACCGTGGTACTGTCCCGTAACATCGCCCAGCTCGGTATCTACCCTGCTATCGATCCGCTGGATTCCACCTCACGTCAGCTGGATCCGCTGGTCATCGGTGTGGAACACTACGAAGTGGCCCGCGGCGTGCAGACCATTCTGCAGCGCTACAAGGAACTGAAAGACATCATCGCCATCCTTGGTATGGACGAGCTTTCTGAAGATGACAAGCTGGCCGTAAGCCGCGCACGTAAAGTGGAGCGTTTCTTCTCCCAGCCGTTTACCGTTGCTGAAGTGTTCACCGGCAGCCCAGGCAAGTATGTATCCCTGAAAGACACCATCAGCGGCTTCAAGGGCATTCTGGCCGGCGAATACGATCATCTGCCGGAGCAGGCCTTCTACATGGTAGGCAGCATCGACGAAGTAATCGAGAAAGCCGCCAAGATGGCCAAACAGGCTTAAGCCTCAACCTGAAGCAGAGAAGAGACAGCAGCCATGGCAATGACAATGCATTGTGATATCGCCAGTACCGAAGCCCGCATCTTTTCCGGTCGGGTGGAGTCGCTGGTTGCCACCGGCACCTTGGGTGACATGGGCATTTTGCCTGGCCATGCACCTTTGTTGACCGCGCTGATTCCTGGCCCTATCCGCTTGATCACCCAGGATGGCGAAGAACAACTGTTCTACGTCTCTGGCGGTTATCTGGAAGTGCAACCCGGCGGCGTCCATATCCTGGCTGACACCGCGATTCGTGCAGATGACATGGATCAAGTTCAGGCCGAGCAGGCGAAGCGGGATGCGGAAGAAGCCATCTTGAATCGCGATGCAGCCTTTGAGTATTCAAGAGCTGCCACCAGGCTTGCCGAGGCCACGGCACAGATCAGAACGCTACAGCAGCTCCGCAAAAAACTCGGGCAGTAAGGTGTTTAAAACTGAAAAAGAAGGTGGCCTTGGCCACCTTTTTTTTTGATATTCTAGAAAGCATACCGGCACGCTTGATGCGTGCCATGCAAAATGCATCTGGACAGCAGTGAGCAGGAACCAAAAATGTCGACACTGAACGTGGTCATACTTGCAGCCGGCAAGGGCACCAGAATGTTTTCGGATACCCCCAAAGTGCTACATACCGTGGCGGGAAAACCCCTGGTGCAACATGCACTGGATACCGCGAAAGCACTGGAATCCACTCTCACCTGCGTAGTGATCGGGCATGAAGCAGAATTGCTGCGCCAGGCGCTTGGCAATCAGGCGGTAAACATGGTGGTCCAGGAACCACAGCTGGGG
>JBIIWM010000195.1:0-5664 GCA_044338875.1 Pseudohongiellaceae bacterium
ATCGGCCCCCGCAAGCGCAAAGAACTTCTGCAGCATTTCGGCGGCCAGCAGGAAATCGAGCGCGCCAGCATTGATGAGCTGCAGCGGGTGCCCGGCATCAGCGAACATTTGGCCATCACCATCCATGAATACCTTAACAGCGCCTGAGCAGTATCTTGCAAGGGCTTATGGACGGACCCTTGGGATGGGGTAGAATCCCGGCAGTTTCTGTCCTGGATAACGCATGAATCTGGCCAATTTTTTCACTGTTCTGCGCGTATTGCTGATCCCTGTGTTCATGGGGGTCTACTATATTGAATTTCCCTGGCACCAACTGGTGGCTTCCGGCATTTTCATTCTGGCCTGCATCACCGATTGGCTGGACGGTTATATCGCGCGAAAATTCAACCAGAGCTCGCGTTTTGGTGCTTTCCTGGATCCGGTGGCAGACAAGGTGCTGGTGACGATAACACTAGTAATGCTTGCAGCCAGTTACCACAGTGCCTGGTATGTAATTCCTGCCGCTGTAATCGTTGCACGCGAGGTCATGGTCTCGGCACTTCGGGAATGGATGGCAGAACACCAGCAACGTGACCTCGTGGCAGTAGGCATGACAGGCAAGGTAAAAACCACCTTCCAGATGATTGCGCTGGTAGTGTTGCTGGCCACTGACCCGCAGGGCCCGCCCATGATCTGGATTACTGGTTATGTTCTCATCAATATTGCCGCAGTACTGACGTTCTGGTCACTATTCAACTATCTGCGCAGTGCCTGGCCGATGCTGAAAACGGGTATGAAATAAGCTTCCATTCGATACGCAGATAAATGCATTTTGATGGTCGTTTGAAGCTTGACATAATAGCTGTACGGATTAGAATGGCGCCCTCTTTCAAGCACCGGTTCAAACCTGTAAACAACAGATTTGGACAAGGCAGGATGCCACGAAAACAAGTAAGGATTACTTGATGCGAGAAGAAGACACAGAGCCACACCAATGGCCGAGTGTCAGGCCAAAGAGCCTGAAGTTTTGAGTTCTGAAAAACCTCTGCCGCCCGGCAGCTGATTCTTCAGAGTGTTGAAATTGCACATGCGGGAATAGCTCAGTTGGTAGAGCACGACCTTGCCAAGGTCGGGGTCGCGAGTTCGAGTCTCGTTTCCCGCTCCAATTTCAATATCAAGGCACCGGGGTCGGCCCTGAAAAGGCTCCCTAAAAGGCTGGATGGCAGAGTGGTTATGCAGCGGACTGCAACTCCGTGTACGCCGGTTCGATTCCGACTCCAGCCTCCAATACAGCACACACCCTGGCCCGGGTGGCGAAATTGGTAGACGCAAGAGACTTAAAATCTCTCGGGGGCAACCCCGTACCGGTTCGATTCCGGTCCCGGGCACCAGTTTTCATTCACGCAATTCAACCCCGCATACTTCCCCACGTCCTGGCACCTGCTGGACTAAACCTGTTTGCATTATTAAGCTCGCTTATCTGCTTGGCTACCGGGACTGTTATGAGCAATAAATCTGACAAGGGTGTAAATCTGCACGTTTCCTACTCCGGCACCACACCGCCACTGGCGGATAGCAGCGGACAAGGGCAGCAAAACCAATTCCGGCAAAAAATGGTACAGGTTCCAGGCTTCATCCCGCCTGCAGGTGCGACAGAAACAAACCTGTGCCCATTGCCTGGCTGCAGTCAGGAAGATCTCAATAAATTCCGCAGTGCCGGTGTGTTGCTGCAGGCACTGGCAGCCGAAGCCCGTGCGTGGAGCGAACAACTTCCCGGGAATTTCCGTCCCGCCATAGTCGCCTTGCTGCATGGTAATCTGCAGGTTGAAGTACGTTCACTCGCCCAGGTCAGTTTCGACGGTATTCGTGTCGAGGGTCGAATCGATGGCAGGCCCTGTTCCGTGCTGGCTCATCAGGACACGATCCAGCTCATGTGCTATGCAGTGAGCACTGAGGCAGAAGAAGAACAAGCACATCATCCCATCGGGTTCATCTGGCCTGACCATGATGAACAAATCTGAACAGGCGCGTCCAATGACTGTACTGAGCGTAAACCTCAACAAGCTGGCTTTGCTGCGTAATTCCCGCGGCCGCAACTACCCTGACTTGCTGGATTTCACCCGCCGTTTCATTGAGCTTGGGGTGCATGGCATCACTATCCACCCGCGTCCGGATGAACGCCACATCAAGCGCAAGGACGTGTATGAACTTGCTGCCTTGCTCTGGGACTATCCGCAGGTTGAATTCAATATTGAAGGGTATCCTTCCGAACATTTCATGCAGCTGATCATGGATGCCAAACCTGCCCAATGCACACTGGTGCCTGATGCCGACAATCAATTGACCTCAGATCATGGCTGGGATTGCCAACAACAAGAAAGGTTTCTGCAACCAATCATTGGCCGCATCAAGGATATTGGGGTACGAGTGGCTTTGTTCCTGGACCCTGATGTGGAACAGGTGGAACATGCAGCGCGTATTGGTACTGACCGCATTGAGCTGTATACAGAGCACTATGCACAAGCATTCCACACGCAAGCGCGTGATTCGGTATTAAGCCAATACAGGCTTGCGGCGTTACGCGCCCAGGAGCTTGGTGTGGGAGTAAATGCCGGGCATGATCTGGATTTGCGCAATCTGCCGGATTTCCTCACCATTCCAGGCATAAAGGAAGTCTCCATTGGCCATGCCTTGACCGTGGAGTGCATTGAACAGGGGATGAACAACGTGATTCCACAGTATTTGAAGATCTGTGCGAAGGGTTGACGCAGGAGGGAGTGTAATCGCATTACACTCCTGCCCAATCGAATCATTTGGTGCGCTCTACGCGCAAATTGCTTTCACTGCGGATACGCCAGCCAGCAGGCGTGTTCAACAGCAATAATTGTTTCAATGTGTCGTCACCATAGGTACTCGACGAGTAACGCAACCAGAACTCTACCAGTATTGTATCGCTCGCCTCGTCCAGGATTTCCAGGTTGTCATAGTTGATATGGATATCGCTAGCCCGGTT
Organism: Pseudohongiellaceae bacterium; assembly: GCA_044338875.1. Lineage (GTDB taxonomy): Bacteria > Pseudomonadota > Gammaproteobacteria > Pseudomonadales > Pseudohongiellaceae > CAILUG01. The sequence goes on from JBIIWM010000195.1 coordinate 2,993, forward strand.
GATGCTGTTTCTGCGCTGCAGTTGCCATACTTCCAGCGTATCGCCTCCGGCAGAGCTGAAATCCGGATGATAGAAATCCAAATAGCCGTCAACATCCTTGTCCTGCCAACGACTACTCCAGTCAGTCAACAACAGGCTCACTACTTGTTGCGCAGACTCTGCAACAGTTGCCTCGGCAGCTACCTGCGGAACTTCAGCAACAGCTTGCTCCACTGCTTCATTGCTGGATGCAATTGTTGATACTTCATCGTCAACTCCGCCTGTGTCCGAAGTGGTTGCAAGCTCATTCGATCCCCTTGCAACCATTTGCATCCCGGATTCTGAGCCAGGAGCCGGATCAAGGCTGGTCGTTATCTGAACCGGAGTTGCAGACTCTGGTGCTGGTGCTTTTGGCTCCAATGTTGCTGAAGATGCTGTTGCTGTTGCTGTTGCAGAAGATGCTGTTGTTGAAGATGCTGTTGCTGGAGATGCAGCTGCTGGTGAAGATACTGCCGGGGATGCCGCAGGAACGTTCGCAATCATCAAGGTAGGAGTGTCGACATTAATATAGAGAATGTACATGACAGCACCGATAACAAGCAGCAGGCAACCAAACATCATTGCCAGCATGTTTGCAGCTTTACTGCCATTCTTGCGCCTTTGATCAGACCGATCAACCTGAAGCCCTGTCCTGCGACCAACCTGATTTTTGCTGGCCTGATCCAGACGAACGTGTTGGTTGTCCAGAATCGAGTCCCGGGCTTCCTGGAGCTTCTGCAAAAGAGGGCCTGGCTTTCCCAGCGTCTGTTTGAACAAGGCCGCAATGAGCTTGGTGGCAGGTGGTTGGATTTCGATATTCTGGCTTACCCAGAACGCCCAATAGAAATCCTTGAGCTGTTCAATGGACATCGGGAGAAGCGTAAAACTTTGGCTCAGATACTGCGTCAACGAACGGTACGTACTGGCCGAGAGTTTTTGATTCAGGTCTTCTGAACCGCATAGAACGGTTTTTACCAACGCCAGATGTTCATCCTGGACATTGCAAAGCATCCTGATGGCGTTCAAGGTCTGTTCATCAATATCCTGGGCCTCATCGAAGATCAGGTACAAGCGGCGCTCCCCGGAATTTCGGGAGAGTAGGTAAGCCGTGAGGGTCTTGGTGAAAGAACTTTGGGTATTCAGCCCGAGAAAAACACTAATTTGAAGCTGGAGGTCATTGGCGGAACGCGGCGGATTGGAAAAATACAGTACTTTGTGCTTTTGGCTTTCGATGTGCTGGAACAATTGTTTGCACAGGGAAGATTTGCCTGAGCCGGCACGGCCAGTAAGTTTGATAATCCCTTCATTGACTTCCAGGGCGGTGATTATGCCCTCAATGATTTCCTGATACGGGCTGACCCTGAGATACATCAGAAGTTAAGTTCCATTAACAGTGATGGCAGGCATTGTAGAGAGGAAGTCCTCACGAAGAAATGTCGTGCGGTTAATTCGCCTGCAATCAGAAAGGGTTGAAGAAACGCACAGCAAGCAAGGTCAAGCCGCTGGCGACCAGGCAAGCAAGTATGAGCACCGACAGGCGGCAACCCCAGGGCTGGGCATGTCCATAGCTCCTGTCGACCCTGGCGTCTTCAGTATCCTCCACGGCTCTTGCAACATGCACCTGTGTCACTTTGGTATCTCCACGACCGTAGGCAACCAGCAGTGCCTTATGGCACAGGATGTTGATCAGGCGAGGAATGCCGGCGCTGTTTTTGTACACCTCGTGGATGGCGCGTTGACTGAACAGATTCACTCCGGGAAAGCCCGAACGCGACAGACGATGGTTGATATAACTGGAAACCTCGTCCTCATTCAGCACCGGCAGGATGTAGGAGAAGGTGATGCGCTGTTTAAGCTGGCGCAAGCTGTCGCGGTTCAGCAGATCATTCAATTCGGGCTGGCCAAACAATACGATCTGCAGCAGCTTTTCTGATTCAGTTTCGAGGTTGGTCAACAGGCGCAAGGCTTCAATGCTCTCTTCAGGCATGGCTTGGGCTTCATCAAGCATCAATACCACTTTCTTGCCTTCCTGCTTGAGGCTCACCAGCTTGCCGTTGATCTGACCCAAGACATGATGGCGGCCTTTTTCCAGGGAGACAGGCAGATCAAGCTCCTCAGCCAGTGCCAGCATCAGCCCATCTGGCGTCAGGAATGGATTCGGTATGTAGGCTGTGACGAACTTGTCCGGCAGGGTATTCAACAGGCGACGACAGAGCAGGGTTTTACCCGTGCCTACTTCTCCCGTGATCTTGATAAAACCTTCACCACTTTCCAGAGCCAGCTGGGTAACTTCAAGTGCCTGGTGGTGACCATCAAGTTCGATGAAGAAATCTGTATTGGGAGTCAGCGTGAACGGCAGTTCACGCATTCCGAAAAATTCCAGATACATATCTAATCCAGCGCCTGTATATTAATTCCTGCCACTGCGACCACAATCCATAATTGGCAGATCTGCGTAACTGGAATTGTGGTAAATGCAGAATAGGCGTTCGATGCCGCATGTAAAATTGAAAAACTTATATATTCCAGACAGTTAGAGAATCAATCAATGTTTTCATCTGCCAAAGAGCGCATGGTTGGTCCAGACGAGGCCCTGCCAGATCGCGAAATGCCAATAACAATCAACTCAAGACACTTTGTCAATGGTTTATCCC
>JBIIWM010000001.1:0-51866 GCA_044338875.1 Pseudohongiellaceae bacterium
GGTTTTCTTGATATCTCCCGGCACCCCAGGCTCCTGGTCAGGGCCGGATACGCCAGGTGGGTCAGGCTTTTCTGCTCCATACTCAAAAATCATTCCCTGCCCATTTTCCTTGGCATAGATCCCCATGATTGCCTCTGTTGGCACATAGACACGGGTTGGAATCCCGCCAAAACGCCCGTGGAACTCTACACCTTCATGCGAGATCAACAGTGCCTGGACAGCTATAGGGGAAATATTGAGGACTATCTGGCCATCCTTGACGAAGTTCTGTGGAACTTCAACGCCCTTTTCGTAAGCGTTAACAAGAATGTAGGGGGTGCAATTATTGTCCAGTATCCACTCATTCAAGGCTTTTACCAGGTATGAGCGGTGCGAGGTCATGGACATACATTGCCCCCCGTTTGCAACATCAGGTACGCATCTCGCGTTCCTGTTCTGACAGGCTTGCCTGGATCGATTCACGCTCAAACAAACGTGCACGGTAATCAAGCAGGGGCTTGGTTGCCTTGGTTTCCGGCAGACGAATGCCTATTTCCGGCAAACGCCAGAGAATCGGAAATACACAGCAATCAACGATGGTGAATTCATCGCTCATGAAGAATGGCTTCTCGGCAAATATGGGAGAAACGGAGATGATGCTTTCACGCAGTTCCTTGCGCGCCTTGTCGAGCTCGGCGGGAGTTCCATCTTCAGTCTGCAGCTTCTCTACCAGATGGCTCCAGTCACGATCAATGCGGTAAATCCACAAACGACTCTGGGCCCTGGCTACCGGGTATACAGGAAACAATGGCGGATGCGGGAAACGTTCATCCAGGTATTCCATCATGATGTTCGGCTCATACAACACCAGATCACGATCCACCAGGGTAGGCAGGCTGTTGTAAGGATTCAGAACCGCAAGATCTTCCGGCTTGTCATAGATATCGACATCGACGATCTCGACTGTCACGCCCTTTTCCGCAAGAACAATACGAACACGATGGCTGAACTGGCTGCTGCCATCGGAATAAAACAACATCGATGAGCGTTTGGTTACGACTGCCATAGTAAGGCCTCAAGCCAATTTGATTAATGAACATCTTTCCAGTATTCGCGGTTCAGCATGAACACGAACACAAACAGGAAGGCCAGGAAGAACAATACATAGGCACCGATGGTTTCGCGGTGCATCCGCGCAGGTTCGCCCAGATAGGTCAGGAAATTAACCAAATCATAGACCACTTTATCGAACTCTTCTTCCGAAAGGGCGCCAGTTCCTTCAACGTGAACCGTGTCGCTGCAGTGCTCTTCCGCACAAGGCAGCTGATTACCCTGCAAACCACCCAGCGCATTGGGCATCCCAACGTTGGGGAACACGGTATTGTTGACGCCGAAAGGACGGCTGGAATCAAGGTAGAACCCATTCAGGTAACCATACAACCAGTCTGATCCGCGCACCCTGGCAACCAGAGTGAGATCAGGAGGCGCCACACCAAACCAGTTTTTGGACTGCTCTTCCGGCATGGCGCTGACCATCAGGTCACCGATGCTGGCATCCGCATCGAACACCATTGACTCCATCATCAGTGATTCTGGGATGCCCAGATCGCTGGCTACGCGGTTATAGCGCGAATATTGCGCGCTGTGGCAACCCATGCAGTAGTTGATGAAGGTAGCGGCACCAGACTGCAGGGAGGCCTTGTCGTCAAGATTGACATGAAAAGGCTCCAGTTCTACTTCGGACTCTGCAGCCACCGCCTTCAACGGCAGGAAGATCAGGCCCGCAATGAGCGCCAATGCCAGCAGCAACTGTGGAATTGAAATGAAACGCCCGGTGACACGCTCTGGCGGTGTAGTGGTCTTTTCTTTACGCGTGTACCAGGGCATGGCGAGGAAGAACACGAAATAATAGACCGTACAGATCTGTGCAAGCGTCGTGCGTGGCCCTGTTGCAATCATGGTCCCAAGTACGCCCAGAAGGACGAAACTGACCACGAACAACAGCAAACTAATGCGACTGTACCAACCCTTGTAGCGCATGGACTTGACCGGGCTGCGATCCAGCCAGGGCACCACGAACAAGATCGCAATGGCCAGACCCATGACGATCATGCCCCACATCTTGGCGTCAAAGCCCAGGAAGGGGTAAGTGACTGCACGCAGCATTGAGTAGAACGGCGTGAAATACCACACCGGCGCAATGTGCGCAGGGGTCTTCAAGTTGTTGGCTTCCTCAAAATTGGCGTGTTCAAGGAAATAACCGCCCATTTCCGGCATGAAGAAAATCACATAGCAAAACACGAACAGGAAGACCACGATGCCGACAAGATCGTGCACGGTGTAGTAAGGATGGAACGCAATGCCGTCCAGAGGAATGCCGTTGGCGTCCTTGTGCTTCTTGATTTCGATACCGTCCGGATTATTGGAACCGACTTCATGCAAGGCAAGAATGTGCAGAACCACGAGGCCAATCAGTACTATTGGCAATGCGACGACATGCAATGCAAAGAAGCGGTTCATGGTGGCACCGGAAATCAGGAAGTCGCCCTGTATCCACACCATCAGGTCCTGGCCAATCACAGGAATGGCACCAAACAGACTTACGATTACGTTGGCCCCCCAATAGGACATCTGGCCCCAGGGCAGCACATAGCCCATGAAACCTTCAGCCATAAGCACCAGATAAATGGTCATGCCAAAAATCCAGATCAGCTCGCGCGGCTTTTGATATGAGCCATACATCAGGCCCCTGAACATGTGCAAGTACACGACTACGAAAAACGCCGAAGCACCGGTGGAATGCATATAGCGCAGGATCCAGCCGAAATCGACATCACGCATGATGTATTCGACGGAAGCAAAAGCGCCATCAGCACTGGTATTGAAATTCATGGTCAGCCAGATGCCAGTCAGCAACTGATTGACGAGCACTACCATCGACAGCACGCCGAAGAGATACCAGAAGTTGAAATTCTTCGGGGCGTAGTACTTGCTCATGTGCTTTTCGAATGCCTGGGTCACAGGCAAGCGGGCATCGATCCAGCCCATTAAACCTTTGCGTTCGATTTTATTGTCGCTGCCAGCCATCATGAATTCTCCGCATCAAGCCCGATTACTATTACGTTGTCGTTAACAAAGTAATGGGGCGGAACCCTGAGGTTGTCCGGTGCAGGCACGCCGCGGTAAACGCGTCCGGCCAGATCGAACATGGAACCGTGGCAAGGACAGAAGAAACCGCCCTTCCACTCAGGATCAAAATCCTGGGGCTGAACTTCAGCAAACATTTGCGGCGAACAGCCAAGGTGGGTGCACAGACCCACCAGAATCATGAGTTCGGGCTTGCGTGAGCGGAATTCGTTCTGTGCGTAGGTCGGCTGCTGATCCACTTTCTCGGAATTGGGGTCAGCGAGATGATCCGTGCTGTCACGCAGAATGGCCAGAGTGGCCTCATCCCTGCGCATCACAAATACCGGCTGGCCGCGCCAGGCGGGCATGGGGCCCAGAAGTTCGCCAGGTTCGAGACGACTGATATCGATAGTGATCGGAGCGCCCGCTGCCAATGCCTTGGCGCTTGGATTCCATGAACCCACAAAGGGGACTGCGGCACCTACGCCACCGGCTGCACCAACAAGTGAGGTACTTCCGATCAAAAAGCGTCTGCGGCCCTTGTTTGCAGTGCCGTCATTCACGATTTTTCTCCTTTATTTGCCTTCCGGGAACCCGGTCGGATTACTGAATAGAAAACGCCGCGCATGCTACTAAAAACAGGGGGCCTATTCAAGGACGACTACAGACCATGACAGCCCAGCAGCACAAAAAAAAAACGCCGGAACCCTTGGGTTTCCGGCGTTTTCTTCGCAATCGATACCGAGCCGATTAACGCTTGGAGTACTGTGGTCTCTTGCGAGCTTTACGCAGGCCCACTTTCTTCCTTTCAACTTCGCGCGAGTCGCGTGTTACAAAACCGGCTTTGCGCAGGATAGGACGATTGGCTTCGTCATATTCCATCAAGGCGCGGGTCAAACCGTGGCGAATGGCGCCGGCCTGACCGAAGCTACCACCACCAGCAACAGTAGCATTGATATCGAATTTACCAACGATTTCCAGCAGTTCCAGTGGCTGACGCACGATCATGCGAGCTACTTCGCGACCAAAATAGCCGTCCAGAGTACGATCATTGATCGTGATATTGCCAGTGCCTGGGGTAAGGAACACACGGGCGGTTGAAGTTTTGCGGCGCCCAGTGCCGTAATATTGAGTAGAAGCCATCGGTTACTGAATCCTGATCAAATCAAAAGGTTAATGGGGCGGGCTGTTGGGCAGCATGCGGATGTTGTTCGCCGGCATAGACCTTGAGCTTGCTCATCATGTCACGACCGAGGGGGGTACGGGGAACCATGCCCTTGACAGCCAGCTTGATGGCATCTTCAGGGGTGCCGCCACCAACGATTTCGTTGAAGGAACGGGTACGCAGGCCGCCTGGATACTGGGAGTGGCTATAGTACAGCTTGGTTCTGCCTTTGGTACCAGTCACTGCTACTTTTTCAGCATTGATCACGATGATGTAATCGCCGGTATCCACATGCGGGGTGTATTCCGGCTTGTGTTTGCCACGCAAATAGTGGGCGATGGACGCTGACAAGCGACCAAGGGTCTGTCCGGCGGCATCAACCACGAACCAACTGTGCTGCGCGGTTTCTTTTTTGGCAGAAAAGGTTTTCATTGTCTGTATCTCTTTGTCTCATCAAGTAAGGCAGCTTTTTCCTGAAATCCCCGTGGAGCACCCCTGGATTTGCCCAAGGTTTTCCCGAAAACTCCTGTCCTGGTGCTCTGAAAACCCCTGACGGGATCAGATCTCACGACTGCAAAGCTACCCGTAATTCAATATATGTCGGGCTACACCCGGCATTCCGACTGGTTTTTGTGCCGATCTCCCGGCCTTGAATAGCGCACTTGGAGACCGCCCAACATTGGGCCGGTTATCAGGGGCGCGAATTCTACCGGCCAGCTCCAACTGTTTCAAGCCTTCTTTGGCTTTTTTACTTGCGCTGGGCTCTTCCCCAAGCCCCATGACGGTGAAATCACTTCAATCGGGGTGATGAGCACCTGCCAGATACTCACTTGTTTGCATTTCCAGCATCCGGCTCACTGTCCGCTGAAAGGCAAAATGCAAATCCTGTCCCTGGTACAAAACATCCAGCCCTGCTGCTGCCGAAACCACCAATTTGACGCCATGATCATAAAATTCGTCCACCATCGTAATGAAACGGCGCGCTTCATCCTCACGCGCCTCGCCGAACCTGGGGATATCAGAAACAAAGACCGTGTGATACTGCCGCGCGAGCTCTATATAGTCAGCTGCTCCTCGCGCGCCCCGACACAACATTGCAAAATCGAACCAGACAACCCCCTCTGCCCAACGCAAGACAGTCAGTTGGCGCCCCTCAATCTCAAGCACCTTCGCAGTTTCAACATGCAAGCCCCTGGTAAGTTCCTCGAAAAGCACCTTCAATGCGTTGGTGCTGTGCTGATCCAGGGGCGTCAGATACACCGGCACCTTATTCAGTGACTGCAGCCGATAATCGATTCCACCTTCAATGTTAACTACCTGGGTGTGCTGCTTGAGCAAGGCAATGGCAGGCAAGAACTTCTGCCGCTGGAGTCCTCGCTCATAGAGCTTGCCGGGCTCTATATTGGAAGTGGCAACAAGAAGCACCCCTTCTTCGAACAAGGTTTCCAGCAAATTGGCCAGAATCATGGCGTCCCCGATATCCGCTACATAAAATTCATCAAAACAAATTACATCCACCTGCTGCGCCAGCTTGCGGGCAACCTGCACCAATGGGTCACTACGCCCTTTTTCTTCATGCAGCCTTGCATGAACCATCAACATGAACCTGTGAAAATGCATGCGCAATTTGCGTTCGCCGGGCAAAGCATGAAAGAACAGATCCATCAGGTAAGTTTTACCGCGGCCCACTCCACCCCAGAAATACAAGCCTTTCATCTCGCTATTGCGGGCATTGATCCCGAAAAACCCACGAACCCTGACCGAAAAAGCTGACGGCTTGCGCCATTTCCCAAGCAGAAATCGAAAACGTTTTTCGAGCTCAAGGACCGCTTGCAACTGTGCTGCATCAGCCCGGATTACGCCGCGCTCCAGATCCGACCGATAGATCACGTCGGGTCCTGTATTGGAGGTACTTTCTTTCAAAGGCTAATTCCCATGGGCTGGTCTGGTCTGGCGCCAATTATAGGTATAATCACCGTGAGCCTGCCAAATGCAGGCAGCTAGCAAGCTGGAGTCTGTAAATGAGCTGGATAATCGGTATCGTAAGTTTCCTGGTGGGCGCAGCGGCAGGAGCTTTGCTGTTCAGGACCTTCCGATCGGATGAGGTGAAGGTCAAGGATCTGGAGGATCGCCTGAAAAAACTCAGCGAAGAACATGAAAACTACAAAGACAGTGTTCATTCGCATTTCAACAACTCAGCCAAACTGCTGACAGACATGACCGAAAGCTACCGGAATGTCTACCAGCATATGGCAATGGGCGCCCAGACGCTCTGTCCTGATTACATTTCCAGCCAGCTCAGCCTGAGCTCAGAGGCGAAAGCCCTGCTGGACAAGGACTCATTCGGGCTCAATGGCAGCGATACACAGAATCTGCACATATCCCGGGAACCACCGCTGGATTATGCGGCCAAGCCCGGGCCGGACAAAAAAAGCGCCTTCGCCGAAGACTACGGGATTGAAAGACCCGCAGATTATTAGGAGTTTTGCTTCTTTACCACTTGCCCTATAATTCTGCGCCACAAGCGCAAGGCCCAACGCGGGCCTTCTGAATTTCTCCTGATGCAGAACAGCAATGACTGAGTACCGACTCACACACCTGAAACAACTGGAAGCCGAGAGCATCCATATCATTCGCGAAGTAGCCGCGGAATTCGACAATCCGGTGATGCTGTATTCAATCGGCAAGGATTCAGCAGTCATGCTGCATCTCGCGATGAAGGCATTTTATCCAGGCAAGCTGCCCTTTCCGCTGCTGCATGTTGATACCACCTGGAAATTCCGCGAAATGATCGAATTCCGCGACAACCTGGCGAAGAAATATGGCTTCGACCTTCTGGTTCACATCAATCAGGAAGGTGTGGACGCAGGTGTTAACCCCTTCAGCCATGGCAGCCAGAAACATACCGATATCATGAAGACGCAGGGACTGAAGCAGGCGCTGAACAAATACAAATTTGACGCGGCTTTCGGGGGAGCGCGCCGGGACGAGGAAAAATCCCGCGCCAAGGAGCGCGTCTATTCATTCCGCGACAGAAACCATCGCTGGGATCCGAAAAACCAACGTCCCGAGCTATGGAACCTGTACAACGGCAAGATCAGCAAGGGGGAAAGCATTCGCGTGTTCCCGCTGTCCAACTGGACAGAGCTTGATATCTGGCAGTACATCCACCTGAACAATATCGAGATCCCTTCCCTGTATTTAGCTGCCGAGCGCCTCGTGGTTGATTACGAAGGTGTCACCATCATGGTGAACGATGACCGCATTCCACCTGAGCTAATGAAGAATCCACGCAAGGAAATGGTACGGTTCCGCACGTTGGGCTGCTATCCGCTTACCGGTGCCGTCCAGTCACACGCGACCACACTGCCTGAGATTATCCAGGAAATGCTTCTGGCTACCACATCGGAAAGACAAGGCCGCCTCATCGACAGTGATTCGGCGGGCTCCATGGAACAGAAGAAACGCGAAGGTTACTTCTAGTCTGGCAACCAGGCTTCATAGATGGCAGTACAGTACCTGATTCTTGCATCGACAATACACATTCAACCACCGGGATCGACCACCCATCATGTCACACCAGTCAGATTTGATCAGCACCGACATCACCGCTTATCTCGCCCAGCATGAGCGCAAGGAACTGCTGCGCCTGCTTACGTGCGGCAGCGTGGATGATGGCAAAAGTACACTGATCGGCCGGCTCCTGCATGACTCCAAGATGATTTATGAAGATCAACTGGAAGCCATCAAGTCTGCCAGCATTAAATCCGGAACTACTGGAGACAAGGTCGACCTTGCGTTGCTGACTGACGGCTTGCAGGCAGAACGCGAACAAGGCATCACCATTGATGTTGCCTACCGATATTTTTCCACCGCCAAACGCAAGTTCATCATTGCCGACACACCCGGCCACGAGCAATACACTCGCAACATGGCCACCGGTGCTTCCAACTGCGAATTGGCAATCATCCTTATCGATGCTCGTTATGGCGTCATGACACAGACCAGGCGCCACACCTTCATCGCCTCGCTGTTGGGGATTCGGCACATCGTGGTTGCCATCAACAAGATGGATCTGAAGAATTACGATCAGGATGTTTTCAACAATATCAAAGCTGACTTCCTGGATTTCACGACGGATCTTGCTACCGGCGAACTCACTTTTATCCCGATTTCGGCACTCAACGGCGACAATGTGGTCAATCCCAGCGAGCATCTTTCCTGGTATGACGGCCCGACCCTGATGCAAATTCTGGAAAATGTCCAAATCGCTGGTGATCGCAATTTCGACGACTTCCGCTTCCCTGTGCAATATGTGAACCGGCCCAACCTCAATTTCAGGGGTTATTGCGGCACTATCGCGTCCGGCATCGTCCACAAAGGCGATGTGGTAATGGCACTTCCCTCGGGAAAAACCAGCCGCATCAAATCCATTGTTACCCAGGATGAAGAACTGGAATCAGCTTACCCCCCAATGGCCGTGACGCTGACTCTCGAAGATGAAATTGATGTCAGCCGCGGTGATCAATTGGTGCATCCTGGCAACTTGCCGGTCTCCCGCGACAGTGTTACTGCAACTGTTGTATGGATGAGTGAAGCGCGCATGCTTCCTGGCAAACAATACAATTTCAAGCACACTACCCGATCGCTCACCGGACATGTGAACGTCATCAATTTCAAGATCGACGTCAATACGCTTGAACATTCAGCGGCTCCGGCCCTTGAGTTGAACGAGATTGGCCAGTGCGAAATCAATTTTGACCAGTCACTGCATTTTGACCCCTATAAAACCAACAGAACCACCGGCTCCTTCATCATCATTGATCGCCTGACCAACGTTACCATTGGTGCCGGGATGATTGATGGGGATAGTGACAGGGCACGTGGCAGTGAAGCCAAACACGGGCATGTGACTCCTGCAGAACGTGCTGCGCGCTTTGGCCAGAAACCGGCAACAGTAATGTTCGTGGGATTGTCCGGCGCAGGCAAATCAACGCTCGCCCATGCACTGGAACGAAGATTGTTCGACATGGGCCGGGTCAGCAGCGTTCTGGATGGAAAGGCTATGCGTCTTGGGCTCAGCAAGGATCTGGCTCACGATGCTGCCGGTCGCGCCGAGAATCTGCGTCGCAGCGCATTCATTGCCAGATACCTGAATGATTCAGGCTTGATCTGCTGTGCCGCTTTCGTCGCTGCAAGCGAGGAAGCCCGTCAGCATACGCTCAGCGTCATCGGAAAAGACAATTGCATAGTCGTCTATCTCAACCCGCCCCTGGCCGTATGCCAGCAGCGCGATCCCAGTGGCATTTATGCCGCAGAAATGAACCAGCCGCGTGGCAACGTTCCGGGCATTTCATTCCCGTATGAAGAGCCATCGGACCCAGACCTGATCTTGCCCACGCACGAACTCGACATTGATGCCTGCATTGATCGCGTACTGAATGTACTCAAGGAAAAAGAGGTGCTTTGAAGCAAACGCCTAAAGGCATTTGCGGGAACCTAACCTCTGCAGGGAAAATGCTTTTGATGTCAGTCAGAGGCAGTTCTTGCAGAAAGCACGCAGAAAATCTTCTACTGTTTCGAGGCTGCGCTTGTTGATTTCTTCGGCGCTCAGCGGCGCTTGTACACCACATTCCCGTTGCAGCATCGTTCTGTGCAACACCATTGAAATGAAGTAACGGCTCAATTTGTCCACGCCGAAGTCACTTTCAGGCTGGTAGTGCTCAAACAAGCGCACCAGGTTCTGGTAAGCAATATCAGGACCTGACGTGAAGTAGTGGCTACCGACCTTGGAGCCATTGGCCGCCATTTGGAAGATCAGCCTTCTCAGGGCCAGGGTGCGATCATTGGAGGCGACGCGCAAGGTCGCATCAGCCAGCGCAAACAGTGCATCCCGGATAGATTTGCCATCAAAATTGCTGGTGGTCTCCAACATCCCGCGCCGGTAAACCGTTAATTCACGCTCCACTACTGCAAGAAACAAATCTTCCTTGCTGCCGAAATAGCGGTAAATCGATTCCTTGGAGATGCACGCCTCGCGCGCCATGACATTGATACTGGTTCCGTCATAGCCCTTGACCAAAAAGGTTTCACTTGCAATATCAAGGACTTCCTCACGCTTGTCAGCACTGCGTGGTTTTAGCTGGGAAATACTGGCGGTCATGTCTGCCTCACTTCAAAACTACTTAACTGACTGGCACCGTCCAATCCGGACCGTAAATTTACTGCGAAACCACCCACTCTGTGAACTGGTTCGACAAAAAGAGCTTGACTCACTTATGCCGCCCCCCTAGTATACACCCCGAACCGAACGGTTCGGATCGCTGAAGGTGAAAGAAGCAGATCCGTTAAAGCTGGGTTCTATCAAAGCCGTCTTTACTGAAGTTTGTAGTAGTTGAGGCGGTTTTGATAGCAATCAGCTAAAAGTCCCCTCTGAAAGGCCCTGGAAAATGCTATTTGATTCCGGGGCTTTTTTTTATCCAGAAGTTTTGCACCCCTCCCCCCTTACAACCGCTCAGAAAACCAGGCAACCGCTCATTAAATCAGGCGAGCCATAAGACTCGCCCATTTTGCCTGCCTAGAAACGCTGACCTACCGTCAGGTAGAAACCAACTGACTCTCCTACGAAATAGCGCTCCTGGCCAAAACCAACGTCAGCACGCTCCGCATAATCCGTATTCAACAGATTGGTGATATTGGCACCGTAATACCAGTCTTCGCCAAAAGCAGACTGATAACGCAAGTTGACCAGGTCATGTCCTGGGTATTTGAACGTGTTGACTTCGTCCATGTAATAAGAACCCATGCGAACCCACTCCAGCTCAAGACTGCGCTGCTCACTGATCTGCCAGTTAAGCTGGGTGCTGCCCATTACACGTGGTGCAGTATCAATATCCAGACCCGAAAGCTGCACGGCACCCGGGTTCAGGTTGCCTTCGTAGGTATGACGCGCATAGGTACCTGCAAAGGAAAGTCGCAAGGCATCCGTCAACTCAACTGCGGTATTGAACTCTATACCACGATGCCTGGTCTGGGCGCCGCTGACATTGATGCGGTTGCTGTCCTGGAAAATCACGTTTTCCTTGTCCATGTAGAATGCTGTGAGGGCATAGTTCACCCTCTCACGACTGGCCCGATACCCCACTTCCAGACTGTCCATTTCCTCGGATTCAAGATCCGCAACGTTCTGGGTACCCTGCAGTCGATATACTTCGTTGGTATCTGGAGCACGGAAAGCGCGCGCCAAATTCACGAAGACCTGTTGGGTCTCGTCAAAATCGTGAATCCAACCCAGTTGTGCAGACGCATTTTCATAGGAGTCTTCGCGATCAGCAGGACGATTGAAACGACACCCGCCAAAACCACAGGCAGTACCATTATCTTTGGTTCTGCCATTGATCATGCGATTGTCATAGTCGTAATCGAGTTCTTCGTAGCGCAGTCCAGCCGACAACTGGTTTTGGTCATCCAATTGGAATTTCAACTGCGCATAAGGGGAAAGCAAAGTTGCATCAACCGCGAAGTCATAATGCTTGCCTACAGGAATAGTTGCCACCACCAGAGCGCTGCCTGCTGCAGGTAGCGATTGGGTTTCTCTCAGGTAACCCCTGGTGTTCTCCATGTCCAGGCCTGCCTGCCAGCGCAGCATGCCGTTGTCATTGCCGGAGATCATGCTTTGCAAACCAAAGGAATGCTGGCCGTTCTCTTCCAACGGAGTGCCTGGCAGGAAATGCTGCAGGAAATCCATGTCTATCTTGCGGTAATAAGGCGTCACGATGACGGAAGCTCCATCCGCAAATTCCCAATCAAAACGGCTGCTGAACCGATAGCTGCGCGCATCACGAAAAGATTCAGGATTTGGATTCACACGCTTCAAATCGTCATCCTTGTAGGCATCGTGCCCCTGGATGAAACCTGCCGTCTCCTGATTCAGATTGGTGGCATGCAGTGTGCTGGTAACCGTCAACGCACCACCGGAAGTGTAGCGGTGCTGTGCACTCACTTTCTGCTGGTCAAAGCCGGAATCATGTTTATAGCCATTGTCGGTATTGCCATTCAAACTGACGCGAAAACCATGCCGGCCAATCGTATCGCTGACAGTGCCACGCACACGATTGTACTTGTGTGGACCCACTTCAAACGCGAAATCGCCACTGTAGTCATCGCTGATCTGCTGGCTGATAATATTGATTGCTCCATGCAGTGCATTGGCACCATAAAGAATGCTGCCCGGCCCCCTGATAACTTCGACAGTACCAGCCTGCTCGGTATTGGCCTCGAAAATCTGGTTCACGTTACAGAAACCGGAAGCGCGCATCGGGATGCCATCCAGTGACATCTGGAAGGCACCGCAACTACCCGCACCGGAAAGAACAGGGGAGCGGATTGCAGTCAGGCTTTCCTGCCCGTTGCCGCGGCTGATCCAGGTTCCCGGGACACGCACCAGGGTTTCATTGATATGCGTATGGCGAACAGTGCCCAGCGTATCCGCACTGACAGAGAAGATGCTGGCTGGCACATCCCTTAAGGCCGACTGGCGACGATCTGCGGTAACTACGATGGACTCCAGTTCATTGTCCTGGGCCAGCACTCCTTGCCCTGTCACTGCCACGGCAATGGCGAGCGCCAGGCTGGAGAATCTGTTTCGCTTGCTGATTTCCATTATAAATCCTGATTTTTCCGTTAGTTAGTTACGAGAAAAGGCCGCGTAAAGTATTACACCAATACCCAAGTTGCAAGGTCTACTAGCCCTTGCTCAGGTGTGGGACAATCCACCTTAATTTTTCCACAATTAATGGACCGAACTCTTCTCATGACCATTACATCCAGACAGTCCGAAGGGCTGCTGTTCCAACTAAAACACATTGCCCGTCTGGAATCCTTGCAGGAGTCTGAAATCTTTGCCCACGCCGATCTTGAAACGGTGAGCATGATATTGGAACAGGCTGCCGGTTTCGCAGAGGAACACCTGGCACCACTGGCGGTGCTAGGAGATGTGGAAGGCTGCAAGCTTGATGACGGAAGAGTGCTACTTCCTGCAGGTACCCACGCAGTATGGCAAAGTTGGTGTGAACTGGGTTTTCCTGCGTTGTCCTTGCCTGCCGGGTTTGAAGGCCTGGGCTTTCCCCGCGTGGTCCAAAGCGCAGTTCAGGAAATCTGTGATGGCGCCAATCTGTCCTTCGGCATGCTGGCGATCAATCTACGCTGTGCTGCGCTGGCCCTGATCAAAAGCGCGAACAGTGAATTTATTGAACGCTACGTACCGGGACTTGTCAGCGGCGCAATCGCCAGCACTATCGCCATCAGCGAACCCCAGGCCGGTTCCGATGTCGGCCGCATCCTGACCAGTGCAGAAGTCTGCGCAGACGGTTCCTGGCTACTCAGCGGCTCCAAGATCTGGATTTCCTATGCGGATCATGATGCCACGGCAGACATTGTGCATCTGGTCCTGGCCCGGGTTCCCAACGGAGAAGCAGGAACCCGCGGCCTGGGCTTGTTTCTGGTGCCTGGTGAGAAGAACAGTGTCGGCCGTCAGGATAACGGCATCAGCATTCTGCGCCTGGAACACAAAATGGGCCTGCACTCCTCGCCCACCTGTGTACTGGAATTCAAGCAATCCAGGGGCTGGCTGATCGGCGCAGCCGGCAAGGGACTACAGGCCCTGTTTGCGATGATGAATCCGATGCGCCTTGCGGTTGCGGTACAAGGCGCAGCTGTTGCAGCTGTTGCTACGCTACATGCTGTACGGTATGCCCAGGAAAGGCCTCAGGGGGGCAATCCGCTCTCACCTCCACTGATGATTGCAGATCATGCCGATGTCAGGCGCATGCTGCTCGAGATGACTGCCCAGAGTGAATTGATGCGCGCGCTGGCCCTGCGTACAGCCTGCTTGCTGGACCAGGCAGAATCCAGCGCAGGTGATCTTGCGCAGACTGCGCTGTCGTTGGGAGAGTTGCTGCTACCGGTGGCCAAGACCCGCAATGCAGAATCTGCATTTCATGTAGCGAACCTTGGCATCCAGGTGCTGGGCGGCTATGGCTACACCAACGACTACCCGCTTGAAAGAATGGCACGTGACATCCGGGTCGCGGCCATCTACGAAGGCACCAGTGGCATCCAATCGCTCGACTTCCTGAAACGGAAAGTAATGGCCGACAAGGGGCAAACCATTTACAGCCTGCTCGATCTGGTAAGGCAAGAAACTGCCAATGCCAATTCCCCCTACTCCTCACAACTGCCAGCGTTATGTGGCCAACTTGAAGCAACCGTGCAGTTTCTGCTGGCTGAAGCCTCCACCCAAACCGAAGCAGGAGCTTATGCGCTCCTGCAGTTGGCTGGACTTGTTGCCGATGGCTGGAATGGACATACGTTATATTGTGCAGCCACCGGTGATTCTGACCACGAACAACGCCTGAAAGCTGCACTGGAATACCATGCCGGCAGTCTGCTGGAGCAAGCTGCGCTGTGGGCGGTGCGCGCCCGCCAGAGCTTGCCCGCATACCGGTTCAGGTAGCCCGAAATGGATTGATCTTGCGCGGTCGATCCATTAAGTTACCCCGCAGGTTTTCCCACATATTAACTAAAATCTAATAAGATCTGACCAGATCTGATCAGAGGTATGTCATGAAAGAATATCAACTATTTATCGACAACGAGTACACGTCATCCGTTTCCGGGGTATACACCGACGACATGAACCCGGCCGCAAACACGGTGTATGCCAAGGTGCAGAACGCCGGCAAGGCCGATATCGAGCGTATTCTGGCCTCCTCCACCAAGGCTTTTGAAACCTGGAAGGACATAAGCCCCACCGCCCGCGAAAGGCTGATGCTGAATGCAGCAGACTTGATGGAGCAAAGAAGCAAAGAGCTGGCCGAGGTTCTGATCGAGGAAGCCGGTTCCACTCTGCTCAAGGCGGGTTACGAAACCCACCACACGCCCAACTACCTGCGCTCCATGGCTGGCGAAGCGCGTCGTGTGAAAGGTGAAACCTATCTTTCCGACTATCCTGGCGTTAAATCCTACTGCATCCGCAGACCGCTGGGTCCCGTGCTGTCCATTGCACCATTCAACTTCCCGCTGCTGCTGGGCATCCGCAAAATCGGTTATGCGCTGGCTGCCGGCAACACCGTGATCATGAAGCCCTCCGAAATGACGCCGGTTATCGGCCTCAAAATCGGCGAACTGTTCCGCGATGCGGGCTTCCCGCCCGGCGTCTTGAACGTTATACCTGCAATCGGCGCCGAGCTGGGCGACGGCTTGATTACCGACAAACGCGTGCGTTTCGTTACCTTTACCGGCTCCAGCAAAGTGGGCTGGCAGGTTGGTGCCAAGGCTGCCGCTCACGGCAAACGTTTTGCGCTCGAACTGGGTGGCAAGAACCCGATCCTGGTATTGAACGATGCCGATATCGATTACGCAGTAAACACGGCAACCTTCAGTAACTTCATGCATCAGGGCCAGATCTGCATGACTGGTTCCCGCGTGATCGTGGAAGCTGGCGTGTATGACCAGTTCGTTGAGAAGTTCAAAACCAAGGTTGCCGGCCTGAAATACGGCGCCAACCCACGCGAACCCGGCCTGATCGTCGGACCGTTGATTCGTCCCACCCAGGCTCCTTTCATCAAGGACCAGGTAGACAAGGCTGTAGCCCAGGGCGCACGCCTGCTCTGCGGTGGCAACTACGAAGGCAACGTGTTCCAGCCCACGATTGTGGCTGACGTCACCCAAGCCATGAGCATTTTCAAAACCGAATGCTTCGGCCCAGTGGCTTCTGTCATCAAAGCCAACGACTGGAAACACGCTCTGGAGCTGGCCAACGATTCTGACTATGGTCTGTCTTCCGCAGTTATCACCAATGACCTGCAGAAAGCGATGGCCCTGTCAGAAGGGCTGGAAGCCGGTGCCGTTCATATCAATGGCCCCAGCGTACGCGACGAACCAACCGTTCCTTTCGGCGGCGTCAAGGACAGCGGCTTTGGTCGCGAAGGCGGCCATTTCTCCATGGACGAGCTGACCGAACTGAAGTGGGTAACCATCCAGACTGGCCAGAACAAATATCCGTTCTGAGCTGGCGCCACACATCCCCTTTGTCGGGATCACAAAAAAGGGGCCAATTGGCCCCTTTTCTTTTTTCCCGGAATTCAGCAATTTATTTGACTAATCGTGCCCGGTATATGGTTCGTGCCGAAGCCTTATTTCTGCAGTTCAGAGCCGGTTGTTTCCACAATTGCGCCGACCAAGGTCTGCAGATTACGCGGCAACTTGCGATAGTTCCTGAGCAGTTTGAATTCGTCACCAGAAATGCTTAGCAGCTCATCCCTGGTACTGTAGTCCTTGCCCGATTCAGCCATCTCGGCACTGACAGGGCGCATCGGCAGCTCACCATCCAGCAACCACGCCCTGCGCACACCCAATAATCTGGCCACTTCAGGCGCACGCTTGGAGACGGGCATCGCCTCTCCATCCAGCCATTTCCTGAAGGCCTGCGGGGTTACCTTGAACATTGCTCCCAATTCTTTCAACTGGCACTTTCCAACGCCAGCTTCGTCCAGTGCCAACTTCAGGCGCGCCGCAAACTCCGTATGCACAACACCGCTTCTGCCCACAATATTCACCCAACCATTGGTTCATGATTGGGCAAATACTGGTTCAAAGCGTCATAACTATCAGTACCTTATACAGTAACTTCCAGTTATTTCATTGGCTGTCTCAGAGCTTGAAGACCTTTTCCGCCACACCTTGGTAGAACATGCGCTTGGTGGCCGCATCCATGTCCATGTTGTCCATGTCAACGACCTCCTGGGGAGTATATTGATAAGGGTAGTCCATGGCGTACATGATGCGATCTGCGCCAATGACCTGCTGGGCAAACTTGATCGCTGGCTCCCATGCAACACCACTGTTGGTGATATAGACGTTTTCTCTCAGGTAATCGCTGACTTTTTTCTTGAGGGGCTTCATGCACTCATAACGGCCAGCCCGCACACCTGCTGCATGCATGTAGTCGAGGCGGTACATCCAGTAAGGCAGCGCCTCGCCCATGTGACCAACGATCATCTGCAATTTCGGGAAACGGTCAAACACGCCTGCGGTGATAATGCGCAACAAGTGCATGCCGGTTTCCACGCCAAAACCAAAAATCGCACCGTCCAAACCCGCTTCCAGCATAGGCCCAATCATGCTCTTGGGTGGCGTGTACGGATGCAGATAGATCGGCATGTCCATGGCTTCAGCCGCTTCGAAGATCGGCCAGAATTTCTGGTCGGACAGATACTCACCAAACGTATGGGAGTTGTTGATGATGCCCTTGAAGCCCATTTTTACGCAACGCTCCAGCTCCTGCGCTGCCAGCTCTGGCGCCTGCGGTGCAATCGCAGCAAGACCAGTGAAGCGGGTGGGATGCTTGAGGATGGCATCATGCAGGAAATCGTTGCTGTCTCGCGCCAGGGACACCGCAGTGTTGCGCTCGAACACCTGCACACCAGGTGAGGTCAAGGAAAGAATCTGGTGATCTATTCCGGTAGCGTCCATATCAGCAATGCGAATGGCTCCCACATCCGCCAGCTTTTCCCGGATGGCGACACAGCGCGGAGCCATGGAGGTCAGGTAGAAGCCCCACAGACTGTCAAAACCCGGGTCGTCCAGCGTTCGGCTTTCGTAAAGGTCCTTGTACATCTTCAGCATTTGGGGAGGTGCAAAAGCTTCTTCTGTGGCAATGCGCTTGTAGCCAGGATTGCGCGAAATTACCGGATTCGTCATGCAGGATTCCCCTCTCAAAGGTCTGGATTTTTTTGCAAGATGGCGCCGCAGCCACTTGCTGCGCTATTTTACGAGTAAATCAGGATTTGTTGTCATCCTCAACAGCTTCTTTTCCAGGTTAATTCACTCATAAAATTTTACTCAGGGAGCTGTTTTGAGGGATCATAGCCGCCTTTGATTCGCCCCCTCTTTTCCAGGAGACCACAACGTGGCCAGCTACGAACACCTTTACCCTGAGTTGCAGCTCTTCATTGACGGGGAATGGATCTCCAAAGGCTCCAGAAACAGCGAAAATGTCATCAACCCGGCCACTGGCGAGACTATCGGTGTATTGCCCCACGCAACCCAGGCCGATCTTGATCGCGCCTTGGCCGCTGCCGAGCGCGGCTTCAAGGTATGGAGTGCAATGTTGCCGGAAAAACGCAGCGAAATCCTGCGCAAGGCTGCCGACATCCTCCGACGCAATGGCGAACAGGTTACGCGTGTTGCCACCATGGAATCCGGCAAACCCATCGCACAGTCACGCATCGAACTGCATATGTCCATTGAGATCTTCGAATGGTATGCAGAAGAAGGCCGCCGTGCTTATGGCCGCGTGCTGACCCAACGCCAGGCTGGATCGCGCATGCTGGTAATCAAACAACCCATCGGTCCGGTTGCGGCCTTCACGCCCTGGAACTTCCCGCAGGGAAACCCCGCACGCAAACTCGGTGCTGCCTTGGGTGCTGGCTGCTCCTGTGTTATCAAGGCTGCAGAA
Organism: Pseudohongiellaceae bacterium; assembly: GCA_044338875.1. GTDB lineage: Bacteria > Pseudomonadota > Gammaproteobacteria > Pseudomonadales > Pseudohongiellaceae > CAILUG01. The sequence continues at coordinate 18,789 of JBIIWM010000001.1, forward strand.
GATACTCCCGCCTCCGCCATCCTGATTGCCAAGGCCTTGCAGGAAGCCGGGGTACCAGATGGTGTAGTGAACGTGGTCTTTGGCGTACCAGCAGAAGTTTGTCCTTACATCCTGCGCTCAAAAGTTATTCGAAAATTGACATTCACTGGTTCCATTCCGGTAGGCAAGGAATTGGTCAGGATCTGTTCCGAAAACATGATTCGCACCACAATGGAATTGGGTGGCCACGCGCCTGTGCTGGTGTTCGAAGATGCCGATCTGGAGAAAACCCTCGATATGTGTGTGCTGGCCAAATACCGCAACGGCGGCCAGGTCTGCGTATCGCCCACCCGCTATTACGTGCATGAATCGCACTATGCGAAATTCGTGGAAGGTTTCACCAAGCGCGTGAATGTGATGAAAGTCGGTAATCCGCAAGATGAAAGCAACAACATGGGGCCGATGATTCATGCACGTCGACGCGCCGCCGTGGACGAGCTGATCAAGGATGCCGTTGCCCATGGCGCTACCTTGAACACCGGTGGCAAGGCCATCGATGGCCCTGGCTTCTTCTACCAGCCGACTGTGCTTTCCAATGTGCCGGATACGGCACGAATCATGAACGAAGAGCCCTTTGGTCCTGTTGCCCTGATTGTACCGTTCAAGGAATACGATGAAGTGATCGCCAAGGCCAATCGTTTGCCCTATGGCCTGGCTGCCTATGCGTTCACTGATTCAGCCAAGCGCGTCAAATTGCTGGGCGAACAACTGGAAGCCGGCATGATCGGGATCAACAGCTTTGCGATTTCCGTTCCAGAATCTCCGTTTGGTGGCATCAAGGAGAGTGGCCATGGCAGCGAGGAAGGCATTGAAGGACTGGAAGCCTGCCTCATTACCAAATTCATCAGTGAAGTTTGATACTACTTCCTATTCGAGCCCAGGAACCAAGTCATGCAATTTGTTGTAACCGCCATGGATTACACCGACCCGGACGCCTTGCAAAGGCGTTTGGCCAATCGTGAAGCGCATATTGCCGGAGCAAGAAAGCTGATCAAGGAAGGTCGCTTTATCAGCGGCGGCGCTATCCTGGATGCTGCCGGCCGCATGGCAGGGTCTACGCTGCACCTTGATTTCCCTGACCTGGAGAGCCTGCGCCAACTGTTGGAGCAGGATCCCTATGTCAGCGGCAAGGTGTGGGAACACATCGACATCAAGCAGGCAAAACTGTTGCCGCTGGATATCTGACTACAAGCCCGGCGCTTTGTCGGGTTGGTTTATTTACCGTGCTCCTTGTTACCGAGCTCTGCATATTTTTGCTGCTGCTCGCCAGAGGCTTCCTTCTGATAGAGGTCTTTCCACTCGGCATAAGGCCTGCCATAAACGCGCTCACGCGCCTCTTCATAGGAGATGGTTTCCCCGCGCTCTGCCGCTGCAGTCACATACCACTTGGACAAACAGTTGCGGCAGAATCCTGCGAGATTCATCAGATCGATATTCTGGACATCAGTCCGCTTATCCAGATGTTCCAGCAGGCGACGAAATACGGCGGCTTCAATTTCTGTTTTGGACATGGAATAACTCCTGCAAGATGAAATGTTGATTAGCGTCCCTACCTGGCAAAACTCAGGCTCCCGCTTTTTTTACCTTATACCCTTGTTCCTGCAACCACAGCAGCAAACGATCCCGATGCTCCCCCTGGATTTCAATGACTCCGTCCTTCAAGGTGCCACCAGTACCGCACAACTGCTTCAGTTTGCTTGCTACTTGCTTCAGATCATCTTCCGGCAAAGCCAGGCCAGTGACCAACGTGACGCCCTTGCCCTTTCTGCCCTTGGTTTCCCGACTGACGCGCACAATGCCGTCGCCCTTGGCAGGAGCTGCCGCTTTTTTGCACTGACAGGCTGCGATCGGATGTTTGCATTCCGGGCACAGCCTGCCTTTGTCGGTTGAAAAAACGGGTCTGGAATTGCTCATGGTTGCCGCTGTATTGATAAGGTGTGAAGGCATTATCCCGCATCATTGGCAGGTGACAAGCACGCCCGGTCAAAGGCAGGTGGGCAGTGCCAAGCCTGCGAATTGCACTCAAATTTTCCTGTATACTGCGCCCCCAAAGCCAGAGCGGCACTCCCTGCAAGGCGATCAGGAATTACGAACCAGCGTTTTCCCACGCTGGGCAGGACAATAAAATGAAACAGTTGTTCACTTTTGTCTTTTGGCCAGCCTTGGCAGGCTTGGTCTTTGCCTTCGTATTGTTACAAGCACCCAGGCTCGGCACGTTCATACCGGCACTCGTACCCGCTGAAACTGAGGCTCCTCTGGCTCAGGCCAACCCGGATTTCAGCAGCCTCTCATTCAACAGTGCCGTCAAGAAAGCCAGTCCTGCAGTGGTCAGCATCAACAACCTGCAACAGGTCAATCGCAAAATCAGGATTCAGCTGACACCGAACATTACGGGCCTGCGCAATTTGCCCGACCAGAACAACACACTCGGCTCTGGCGTCATCATTAGCCCTGAGGGGTACATCGTTACCAGCTACCATGTGATGTTCAATCCTGACCTGGAAATCATTCGACCGGAACAGGACATCACCGTTACGTTGAATGACGGCAGAAACATTGAAGCCAGCCTGGTTTATCTGGATGCCAAAACCGATTTGGCCTTGCTGAAAATCGCTGCAGACAACCTCACCCATCTGCAACTGCCGGAAAACAAGCAACCGCAAACTGGCGATATCGTGCTGGCAATCGGCAATCCCAGAAATATTGGCCAGTCTGCTTCGTTGGGAATTATCAGTGCGCTGTGGCGCCGTGATGACAGCTACGTAATCCAGACTGACGCTGCCATCAACCCCGGCAATTCGGGCGGCGCACTCATCGATATCAATGGCAATTTCATCGGGATCAACTCGACGATCGTGTCGGAGTCGGGCGGTTCCGAGGGCATCAGTTTTGCGGTGCCCGCGAGCAAAGCCATGGATCTACTGAAGCAGTACAGGGATCTGGCCGCGCGCTCAATGGAACCCGGTTATCTGGGCGTCAACGCAGACGGTATCTCTCTCGAGCAAGGATTGCAGGAGTACGGCAAAAACATCCAGGGCTTTCTGGTCCAGAGTGTTTCCGCGAACAGTGCCGCCGACATGGCCGGAGTTCTGGCTGGTGATGTGATCACAGCGGTTAACGACCAGAAACTGGAGATACAGGAGACAACCGACAAGGAAGCGGCCTACAAAACCATTTCCGTTATCAGCGGACAGAAACCGGGAACGCTCATCATGCTCGAGATTTTCCGTGATGGCAGAAGCACACGCTTCCCGGTCATCCTGGGCTATGGCAAACCCAGGGTCACCGATCCGAGAGAGGAAGTTGGTCAGCCGCTGGATGCTGTCAGGGATGAATTAAATCTGCCGGATCCAGGACTTGTTGCGCCGGCGCCGACCGACATAGCGCCGGAGCCTGCCAATATCCACTAGGGTTATTTCCAGTCAGGGTCACGCATTTCCGCAGAACGCGCATGTGCAGTCAGGCCCTCAGAGCGCGCCAGTATCGAGGTTGTGCCAGCGAGCGCCTTGGCGGCCGCAGCAGAGCAATTGATAATCGAAGACCGTTTCTGGAAATCATAAACCCCAAGCGCCGAGGAAAACCGCGCAGTGCCTGATGTTGGCAGCACGTGACTTGGACCCGCACAATAATCACCCAGCGCTTCTGATGTATACCTTCCCATGAAAATGGCGCCAGCATGACGGATTAGCGGCAGCAAGGTTTCCGGATTTGCGACTGACAACTCCAGGTGTTCCGGCGCAACAAGATTGCAAACTTCGGTTGCTTCCTGCAGATCTTTCACTTCAATCAGCAGCGCCCGTTTGGACAACGCAATCTCAATGATGTGTTTGCGTTCCATGCCAGGCAACAAGCGGTTGATACTGGCTTCGACCTTGCTGATGAATGCGGCATCCGGGCACACCAGAATGGACTGCGCATCTTCGTCATGTTCGGCCTGTGAGAACAGGTCCATGGCGATCCAGTCAGGATCAGTGTGGCCATCGCAAATCACGAGAATTTCGGAAGGCCCAGCCACCATGTCGATACCCACCTGCCCGAATACTGCACGCTTGGCCGTAGCCACATAGATATTGCCAGGGCCGACGATCTTGTCGACGCCAGGAATAGTTTCAGTGCCATAAGCCAGTGCAGCAATTGCCTGCGCCCCCCCCACAGTGATGACCTTGTCTACTTCAGCGAGAGCCAAGGCCGCCAGAACCAACTCATTCACAATGCCGTCAGGTGTTGGCAGCGTGGCGATGATTTCACGCACACCAGCAACGCGCGCGGGAATTGCATCCATCAACACGGTAGAAGGATAGGTCGCCTTGCCGCCGGGCACATACATGCCGACACGATCTATTGAAGTAATCTGTTGCCCGTAGACAGAACCGTCTGCGTCAGTGTACTGCCAGGATTCCTGGCGCTGTCTCTCGTGATACACCCGGATACGCTCAGCGGCTTTGCGCAGCGCAGTCGCCTGTTCTTGCGGCAGTTGCTGCAGGGCTTTGTGCAAACGCTCAGCTGGAATCACCAACTCGGATAGTTGCTTCACATCCAGCCGGTCAAAGGTATTGGTCCAATGCAATACAGCCGCATCGCCACGCGCTCTTACATCATCGATGATTAGCTGCACACGCTCATTGACGCTGGAATCAGACAACGCGTCCCACGCCAGGGCAGCCTTGAGCTGCTGGCGAAAATTCGCAGTGGAAGCCTGCAGTTTTCTGATGGTTACGGTCATGATTCAGTAGTCCTGGCAACTGGTGTTTTGGACCGGCTTTTGAACCGATCTTTTCAGCCGGCTTTTTCAGCCAAGTGCCTGCTGCAACTTCTGCAACAGTTGTTGCACCTTGTCGTGCTTGATTTTCATGGAAGCCCGATTGACGATAACGCGGGTGCTGACTTCGGCGATTACATCCAATGGTTCCAGTCCGTTGGCACGCAAGGTATTGCCGGTGTCGACAATATCCACAATGCAATCTGCCAAGCCCATCAAGGGAGCAAGCTCCAGCGCACCATTGAGCTTGATGATGTCGACCTGTCGGCCTTGCTCGGAAAAATAATTCTTGGCGATATTGACGAATTTGCTGGCAACCCGCAGTCGCGGTGAATCCAGTTTCGCCCCGATGGGAGCAGCCGTCATCATGCGACAATTGGCAATCCTGAGATCCAGCGGTTCATAGAAACCGCGTGAACCGTATTCAAGGATCATGTCCTTGCCTGCGATGCCGATGTCCGCACTGCCAAGCTCAACATACGTAGGCACGTCAGATCCGCGAATAACCATCAACTGCACATCAGGTACGGAGCAATCGAAAATCAGTTTGCGGCTTTTGCTTATATCTTCCGCAGGAATGATCCCGGCTTTTTCCAGCAAGGGTAATACTTCATCCAGGATGCGCCCTTTGGTTAGCGCAATTACCAGTTTCTGATCTGACATGATCTTTCTCAGGAAGGTAAACGTCTGATTTTGGCACCCAGCAATTGCAGTTTTTCCTCAATGCATTCGTAGCCGCGATCAATGTGGTAGATACGGTCAACGACCGTTTCACCATCGGACACGAGGCCGGCAATAATCAGGCTCGCGGAGGCACGCAAATCGGTCGCCATGACCGGAGCGGCTTTCAGTGAGGGTACGCCGCGGAAAATCACGGTATTACCCTCGACCTTGAGGTCTGCGCCCATCCGGTTCATCTCATGCACATGCATGAAGCGGTTCTCGAATACTGTCTCGGTAATCGAGCCGGAGCCATCTGCAATCGCATTAAGGGCCGTGAACTGCGCTTGCATGTCAGTCGGAAATGCCGGATAGGGTGCAGTAATCAGCGACACTGCCTTTGGGCGCTGCCCCTGCATGTCCAGGCTGATCCAGTCTTCGCCAATTTCGATGATGGCGCCCGCTTCTTCCAGCTTGCTCAGTACGGCTTCAAGAATGGAAGGCCTGGTATCCTTAACCTTGATCCTGCCACGAGTTGCAGCTGCGGCAATCAGGTAAGTACCGGTTTCGATGCGATCAGGCATCACCGCGTATTCACAACCATTGAGTCTTTCCACACCATTGATAGTGATGGTGGCAGTGCCGTCACCAGTAATGTCTGCGCCCATTGCCCTCAGGCAGTTCGCCAGATCCACGACTTCAGGCTCACGCGCTGCGTTTTCGATGATAGTCTGCCCGTGTGCAATCGCAGCGGCCATCATGATGTTCTCGGTTCCAGTCACCGTCACGATATCCATGAGGATATGTGCGCCTTTCAGGCGCTTGCCGCGCGTACTGGCCTTGATATAACCATCTTCAACGGTAATGGCAGCTCCCATTTTCTTCAGTGCAGCCAAATGCAGGTTCACCGGGCGACTACCGATGGCACAGCCACCGGGCAAGGCTACTTGCGCTTCGCCGAAATGCGACAACATTGGACCCAGCACCAGGATCGAGGCACGCATGGTTTTCACCAGCTCATAGGGGGCGTTGAAACTTTTGATGGTACTGCTCTGGATCTCGATCTTGAGTTTCTCACCCACTACCGATTCGACCCCCATGCAGCCGAGCAGCTCCAGCATCGTGGTAATGTCGTAGAGGTGCGGCAAATTGCCGATAGTGACCACATCCGGGGTCAGCAACGCAGCTGCCATGATTGGCAGTGCAGAGTTCTTGGCGCCAGCAATACGAATTTCGCCGTTGAGCTGCAAACCACCCTGAATCACGAGTTTGTCCAAAATTTCCTCCACCGGTTTTCCGGTTTATGCGCTGCGTTGGGTGCTGGATAACCGGCGTGTTTTTGGCCTGGATCCGGCCTGCTGTATTCCGATCGACTTATACTTCGGCCGGGGTTTTCAGGATCATATTGACTGCGTGGATGGCACCGCTGCTGATATGGTCGTTCAAAATCTTGTAGATGGCCTGCTGCCGCTTGACGCGGTTAAGCCCCGCGAACACGTCAGAAACGATTTCGACCTGATATTTGCCATCTCCACCCAGTACGGTGATAGCTGATTCGGGCAGGGCCGCTTCCAGCAAGCGACTTATTTCGGATGTTGTCATTGCCATGATATGTCACCTTCCTGCGTTATTGCTGAGTGACCATCCAATTGGCAATCACCTTGTCTATGTCGTAGTTGTTGCTCATCATCAGGCTGTCGAACTGTGCGTAGTATTGCCTGCGCAGATTGACGCCTTCGACGTAGAGATTTTTCAATTTCCAGACCCTGTCTGCATTGAGGAACATGGTGTACTGGATTTCGATGCGGCTGCCGTCATCGGCCTTGATGCTCATGCGCACATTGGTGGAGTTCTCAGGCTCTGCCGGCGGCTCTGTCATCGGCAGGATTTCATAATCCACTCCGCCATAGGAGACCAGGGCACTGCCATAAAAATCGATCAACGAGGCCTGGAAGACGTCGGAAAACCGCTGCAGCTGCTCCTCGGTTGCACCATTGGGTCCAGTGCCATATTTGGCCATTACCCCGCGAGCTACTTCCCTGAAATCCACGAATTCCACTAATTGCTCGCCCACCTTGTTGAAATAGGCTGCACGATCCGTCTCGTACAGGGGCTTAATGGTTTCCATCGCTTCCAGCAGACCGCGCACATATCCGTCCACGGCCGCCTCTGCGCTCATTTCAGCCGCATTAACCTGCAAAATACCCAACGCCAGGGTGCAGGCCAGCAGTGCTCGTCTGCTCATACGCATCATTGTTTCATCTCCAGGGAGGTTCGGGATTTTGCCGTAACCTAAAAACGCGATGATTTTACCTCAAAGCAGGGTTGGCCCCAAGCTTGAGCTGCAATTTCTTCTGCCGAACACGTCAACTTGCAAAGCTACCCAAAGCTCTTTCTAATTGGCATCATCCTCCGAAGTGTCCAGATAGATACTCCGAAGTGTCCAGATAGATACTCCGGCGCGCCTGAGCAGCAGCTGAACAGGCGCGCCGGGAATTGTTTTCATCATTTTTCATTTGGCATACACTGCCTCGCCAATCGCATAACAGACCTGAATTATGTCCGCAGAATCCCTGATCCAGTCAGCATTGACCACTCTTGCCCTGCAAGTTGAATCAGTTGCAGCGCTGGCAACCCGCATCAATGCTGATTTTGCCGGAGCCTGCCAACTCATTCTTGCAAGCAAAGGCCGCGTAGTGGTCATGGGCATGGGCAAATCGGGCCATATCGGCAACAAGATTGCCGCCACCCTGGCCAGCACAGGCACCCCTGCCTACTTCGTCCATCCTGCCGAAGCCAGTCACGGCGACATAGGCATGGTCACCTCGGAGGACGTGGTGTTGGCGCTATCCAATTCTGGCACTACACCGGAGGTGTTGGCCCTGCTCCCCATCCTGAAGCGCAAAGGCGTCAAATTAATCGCGCTTACCGGAAATCCGGCATCCGAGCTTGCGCGTACCGCCGACTTCAACCTGGATGCAAGTGTCGCCAGGGAAGCCTGCCCTCTCGGCCTGGCTCCTACAACCAGCACGACTGCTGCCCTGGTGATGGGAGACGCCTTGGCCATGGCACTGCTCGAGGCGCGCGGCTTTACTGCCGATGATTTCGCATTTTCCCACCCGGGCGGCAACTTGGGCAGAAGGCTGCTATTAAAGGTCGTGGACATCATTCACAAAGGCGCAGACGTGCCACGTGTAGATGCCAATGACCCCATCAGCAAAGCACTGCTGGAAGTGACAGCCAAAAAACTCGGGATGACCACTGTCGTTGATGCTGCCGGCGAAATCATAGGCGTATTTACCGATGGAGATCTGCGCCGCGTACTTGAGAAAGGCCTGGATTTGAACAAGACGAAAGTTGCCGAGGTCATGACAAGGCCCTACAAGTCCATTCGCGATTCTGCACTTGCCTCGGAAGCTGCGCGGGTAATGCAGGACAACACGATCTACAGTCTGGTTGCGGTGACCCCTGAAGGACATTTGTCCGGTATCGTCACCATGCACGACCTCTTGCGCGCCAATGTGGTTTGATGAAAACACCCGAAGCTGACAGACCCAAGATGCCAACATTCAATTCCCTCCACGACATCCTTACAAGAGCGCGCAAAGTGAAACTGCTGGCGCTTGATGTTGATGGCGTACTCACCGACGGCCAACTCTATTTCAACAACAGCGGCGAGGAAATGAAGAGTTTCTGCACCCTGGATGGCCAAGGCATCAAACTGCTGCAAAGCTCCGGCGTTGCGGTCGCCATGATTACTGCACGTTCATCGCAACTGGTGGCAAACCGTGCAACGAATCTTGGGGTGCAGTATCTGGTGCAGAACTGCCATAACAAGCTCACTGCCCTGGAACAGTTGGCAGCCGAGTTGAAACTCGAATTGTCCGAAGTCGCCTACATTGGCGATGACTTGCCGGACCTTGCCTGTATTCGCCGTGTCGGTCTTGGCATTACCGTGCCAAACGGGCACAGGACCATCAAGGAACATGCCTTCTGTACTACGTCAGCAGTTGGCGGCCACGGGGCAGTGCGCGAAGTTTGCGACTGGATAATGCAAGCACAAAGCACGTTTGAAGACGCCATCGCAGGTTTTTTCTGACACCAGATGAACAATCGACTGCTTCTCACTGCTGCAATCCTGCTCGCCTTCATTCTTTTTGGCCTGATTGGCACGCGCGAGGAAACCCCCACTGACACCAAGGAAGATTCACCTTCGCCGCTGGAAGCAGATTATGATTACTACATGAGCGGCATGGTACTTGATCGCTTCACACCAAATGGAAAGCGCAGCTACCGGATTACCTCGGATCAAGTTACCCATTATCCGACTGGTGACAACTCCATCCTCGACAAGCCTGCCATTATCTGGCTTGAGGCAGAACGCTCGCCCTGGTTACTGACTGCTCGCGGCGGAGCGCTAAGTCCCGATCCGCTCACATCAGAAGACCGTCTGGTTCTCAAGGATCAAGTGATTGCAGAAAGCAAAACTGCTACTGGCAAGGCATTGACCATCACCACCGAAAGCCTCAACGTAATGCCTGCCAGCAAGGTAATCAGCACCGAAGCGCCCGTTGTCATCGACAGCAATGGTACTCACTTGAGCAGCAAGGGCTTGCAGGCGGATCTCGAACAGGATCACATCAATTTGTTGAATGGAGTGAGTGGACATCATGAGTAGACATCCTGAAATGCAGCCAATTGTCCGCAATTTGATTGCCGGACTTGCACTGTTCCTTCCGCTCGCAGCACCTGTCGTTATGGCACTTCCGGATGATGCCGGGCAACCCATGGAAATAGCAGCCAGTTCCAGCGAACTCTTTCTCGACCAGGGGCTCGTCGTGTATTACGGCACAGAGGAACAACCGGCAAGCATCACCCAAGGCAGCATGCAGATTACCGGGGTCGAAATCAGTATTGAGCGCAAGGACGAGGTGCTGAGCAAGGTAATTGCAAAAGGTGCACCTGCCCGCTTCCAGCAACAACTGGAAGTTGGCCAGGAACCACTTCAGGCCAGTGGCCTGACGCTGACCTTTGACAACACCGGGCAAACCTTGTCGATAGATGTAGAGGCCGAATTGCTGCAGGCAGGAACCAGAACCACGGGGCATCATTTTGACTATGACCTGCAATCACGCCGCGTAAAAGCAACGCAGGAGCCGGGGGGCGAGCAAATTCGCATGGTCATTCCGCCTTCTGTCAAACAGTGAGCCTTGCATGCACATTCTGAAGGCCAGCAATCTCGCCAAAAGCTATAAAGGGCGCCAGGTTGTCCACGATACCACCCTGGAGGTGCGCAGCGGCCAAATCGTTGGTCTGTTGGGACCCAACGGCGCTGGCAAGACCACGTCTTTTTACATGATCATTGGACTGGTGAAGGCTGATGCCGGCCAGGTCCTGCTTGATACAGAAGACCTGAGCAAAGCACCGATGTCTGAACGCGCACGCAAAGGCCTCGGTTACCTGCCCCAGGAAGCCTCCATCTTTCGCAAACTCACGGTCGCCGACAACATCATGGCAATTCTGGAAACCAGGCCAGAGCTGAATGCCGCCAAGCGCGCAGAGCTACTGGAGTCCTTGCTGAAAGAATTCTCCATCGGACATATCCGCAACAGCCTTGGCATGAGCCTGTCGGGCGGTGAGAGGCGACGGGTGGAAATTGCCAGGGCACTGGCCACGGAACCCAGGTTCATCCTGCTGGACGAGCCCTTTGCCGGCGTCGACCCCATCTCTGTCAATGAAATAAAAAACATCATCAAAGGCCTCAGTGCCCGCGGCATAGGTATACTCATCACTGACCATAATGTCAGGGAAACCCTGGATATTTGCGAAAAAGCCTACATTTTCAATGCGGGTAGCGTATTGGCCCAAGGCAGCACTGAAGAAATACTGCAAAACCCGCAGGTTCGGGAAGTGTATCTGGGCCATCAGTTCCGGATGTAATTCACCGCGTCTCTGTCCCAGCGGCATGCATTTTGCTACCATCCCTCACCGATTCGGTACCCCTTGTTAAGGCAATCACGCCAGCCAGGGACAATAATTCATCACAATCCAGCATGATCCGCATTACCATTTATGACAATGCGCCGGAAATGCGTCGAAGGTGCAGTAAAAGCGCGATGAAATTGCCATGAAATTATCGCTTCAACTTAAACTGGGTCAGCAACTCACCATGACGCCCCAGTTGCAACAAGCTATCAAGCTGTTGCAACTCTCCACACTGGATTTGCAACAGGAAATCCAGGAAGCGCTCGATTCAAATCCCATGCTCGAACTCGAAGAAGATTTCGAACCCAGTGCGCCCACCGAAACCAGCAGCCAGAGCCAGGATCCAGGCAATAACGCCGACAGCGAAGCCGGCAGCAGCGACATGCAGGATGACTACCAGGAAGCCCCCGACTTCAATGCGGAAGAAAGCTGGAACGACAATGACATCCCCGAAGATCTTTCGGTCGACAGCTCCTGGGATGACATCTACTCCAGTTCGGTTTCTTCGGGTTCATCCAGCTCGGACAGTGACGATTACGACGGTGATTTCGAATCTCGGAACGCGGTGGGCGAAACCCTGCAGAATCATCTTTACTGGCAGCTGAATCTCACGCCAATGTCGGACAAGGACAGGATCATTGCCATGTCCCTGATTGATGCAATCGACCCCAATGGCCAATTGACCAGCACCGTCAGCTCCATTCATGCCAGCTTGATGCTTGAACTGGATATCGACGAAGAAGAAGTAGTGGCGGTTCTGCACCGCATACAGCAGTTTGATCCGGTAGGCGTAGGCTATCGCGACCTGAAGGAATGTTTGTCCGTCCAGTTGAAGCAACTGGATCCGGAATTTCCGGGCGTACAAATAGCCTTCAGGATCATCGAGGATTTTCTGCCACAGCTGGCAAGCCATGACTACAACCAGATCATGCGTAAATTGCGCATCCGCGAACCGGAACTGAAAACCTCCGTCGACATCATCTTGACGCTCAATCCGCGTCCCGGCTCCGAGATCACTCCGGCTGAAACAAACTACGTAATCCCCGATGTGCTGGTGTCAAAACAAAACGGGCGCTGGAAAGTTGAGCTGAACCCTGAAACGGCTCCGCGCATCCGCGTAAACCCCGAGTATGCAGCCCTTGCCAGCCGCGGTCGCGAAGCTGACAACACCTTCCTGCGCGACAGCCTGCAGGAAGCACGCTGGTTTATCAAAAGCCTGCAAAGCCGCAATGAAACCCTGCTTAAAGTTGCCGGCAAGATTGTCGAGCACCAGAAGAATTTTCTGGATTACGGCGACGAAGCCATGAAACCCCTGGTCTTGCACGACATCGCCGAAGCGGTGAGCATGCATGAGTCCACCATATCGCGTGTCACCACCCAGAAATACATGCATACCCCTCGCGGCATTTATGAATTGAAATATTTCTTTTCCAGCCATGTTGACACTGATGGCGGAGGCGAGTGTTCGTCCACGGCAATTCGCGCCATCATCAAGAAACTGGTGGCGGCGGAAAATCCCAAAAAACCATTAAGTGACAGTAAAATTGCCGATGTCCTGGCAGACCAGGGCATCCGGGTAGCCCGGCGTACCATCGCGAAATACCGCGAATCCATGTCCATCGCCCCTTCCAATGAAAGGAAGCAACTGGTCTGACGCGCCACCTTTTTGCTCCGGGAACTCTACTATGAAACTTGCTGAATTACTGACTCCACAACTGACGTTTTGCAACGTGCACGGAGCGAGTAAGAAGAGATTGCTGGAAAAAAGCTCCGAGCTGATCTCCGGAGTGATTGAGCAAGTCAATGCAGGTCAAATATTTGAGGCACTGACAGCGCGGGAACAATTGGGCAGTACCGGAATAGGCAATGGCATTGCAATTCCCCACTGCCGGATTCCTCGTCTGCAAAACACCGCTGGCTGCCTGATCAAGCTTCAACAGCCGGTTGATTTCGACGCCATCGACAACCAGCCGGTGGATTTGTTGTTCTTCCTGCTGGTGCCGGAAAACACCCTGAAAGGGCATCTCGAAGCGTTGAAGCTCATTGCCGAGAATTTCAGCAACGCCGACTACTGCAATCGTTTGCGTGCAGCCAGCTCGGATGCGGATCTGTACGCTGCTGCCCTGGGAACTCCATAGAGCCCACCATGAAACTCATCATCGTCAGCGGTCGTTCCGGCTCAGGCAAAACCACTTGCCTGCATGTACTTGAAGATCTGGGGTACTACTGTGTAGACAATATCCCGGCAAGCCTGTTGGCTGCCCTTGCCGAACGCCTCAGTGCCGATGACCTGAAACTTGACCATGTGGCCGTCAGTATTGATGCCCGCAATATTTATGAAGATCTGAAGAAGTTTCCGGACATATTTCGTTCACTGGAAGCCAAGTCCCTTGATGGCCAGATCATCTTCCTGGATGCCGATGACAATACCCTGTTAAAGCGATTCAGCGAGACCAGGCGCAAGCACCCCTTGTCCGATGACCAGCTTGGCCTGATGGAAGCCATCGCCTATGAAAAGGAATTGCTGGAACCGATCGCCACCCTGGCCGATCTGACGCTTGATACCAGCACACTTTCGCTGCACCAGTTGCGCGACATCATAAAGAACCGGGTAGCCTTGAACGACAACAACGGCCTGGCCCTGCAGTTTCAGTCCTTTGGCTTCAAGAATGGCGTGCCGGTGGATGCCGATATAGTTTTTGATGCCCGCTGCCTGCCCAACCCCTATTGGGTGGAATCACTGCGTGCCCTGAGCGGGCTCGATCTTGAGGTCGCGGCCTTTCTTGAACAGCAAAAGGAAGTGGCGGAAATGCTTGGCGATATCCAGGTCTTCCTCGAGAAATGGCTGCCGAGGTACCAAGCCAATAATCGCAGTTATATTACCGTGGCCATTGGCTGCACCGGGGGACAGCATCGCTCCGTGTATTTATGTGAGAAACTGGGTAAGCATTTCGCGAGCAAGGGGTATAATGCCCAAGTTAGACACAAGGAGCTGGCCTGATCCAGGTATCGGCATCACGACATGATCAATACCGTCATTATTGTACCAAACCGCGCCGGGCTGCATGCGAGAGCTGCTGCCAAGCTTGTGGCTACTGCATCCGCCTTTCGCAGCCGGATCGAACTGGCAAATGAAGAAAAAAGCGTCGATGGCAAAAGCATCCTTTCACTGATGCTGCTTGCAGCCCCCCAAGGCAGCGAACTCAGGCTTACCCTCGAAGGTGATGATGAACAGGATGCCTTGCAGGCTATCCTGGCGCTGATCGAACAGCGTTTCGGGGAAGACTGATCCAAGCCCGGGGTGAGCCCACTCTCCCGCCCTTCCCGAAAGACAATCTGTCCCCCCTGCTTCTTGCCGGGCTTGTTATAATGCCCGAAATTTCCTGGAGCCGCGTGTTGTGAACGAAGCTGTATTACAGGACAAGACTCAGCTTACCCAGGAAAGACTGAGGGCACTGACGGATGCTCTCGACAGTGGCGCCTTTGTCCAGGTGCGCCGCATGCTCAATCACTTGCCCGCCCCTACCATCGCCCACCTGTTGGAATCCTCTCCAGCCCGTACACGAGACGTACTGTGGAAGCTGGTGGAGAAGGACAACGAAGGCGAGGTTCTGAACTACCTCAATGACAGCATCCAGTCGGACATCCTGAACAAGCTCAGCCCCGAAGAAGTGGCGAGCATTACCGAAGGACTCGATACCGACGACATTGCCGACATCCTGCAGAACCTGCCGGAGAAGGTAATCCATGAAGTCCTGCAAGCCATGGACGAACAAGACCGCAAGCGCCTGGAGTCGGTGCTCTCCTATCCAGAAGACACTGCAGGCGGCCTGCTTAACACCGATACAATTACCGTCCGTCGCAACCATACGCTTGATGTAGTTTTACGCTACCTGCGCCGCCACGACGAAATCCCGGAAATGACAGACAACATTCTGGTGGTCGATCGTAATGACATCCTGACCGGCATCCTGCCGCTGCGCAAACTGCTGGTGTCCGATCCGGATCTCACGGTGGCGGATGTGATGATCACCGATTTTGAAGCCATTCCGGTAACCATGGACCAGGCTGAAGTGGCACAGATGTTCGAACGCATGGACTGGATCTCTGCACCAGTGGTGGACCAGAGCGGCAAACTGCTGGGTCGTATCACCATCGACGACATCGTGGATGTGATCAGGGAAGAATCCGAGCATTCGGTCAACAGGCTGGTCGGCTTGAGCGATGCAGAAGACACCTTTGCCCCTGTCATTAAAACCATGCAGCGCCGCGTGGTCTGGCTGGGTCTCAATCTCGCGATGGCCTTCATCGCATCCATGGTTATCAACCAGTTTTCCGTCACCATTGGCAAGGTCGTAGCGCTTGCTGTCCTGATGACCATCGTCGCCAACATGGGCGGCGTTGCCGGCAATCAGACGCTGACGCTCGTGGTACGCAGCATGGCGCTGGGACAAATCGGCAAAACCAACTCGTTATGGCTGATCTCCAGGGAAATATCAGTGGGCGTATTGAATGGCTTGCTGCTGGCACTGGTTGCAGGCTTCCTGGCCTACGCCTGGTTCGATGACCCCACGCTGGGCGTGATCTTCGCCGGCGCGATGATCATCAACCTGATCACGGCCGCAGTATCCGGTGCGGCCCTGCCACTCATCTTGAAATCAATGAAGATTGATCCAGCCCTGGCTGGCAGCATGGTGCTGACGACCATTACAGATATTGTAGGCTTTCTGTCCTTTCTCGGGCTGGCCACACTTTTTTACTGAAACAGTTTTTACTGAAAGCTGTTACTGACAAGAGCACAGAATCATGTCTACCAAAGACGACTTACCGAATGAATATGACGGCCCCAGCAGGAGCCAGCTGAAACGCGACAGCGAAGCGCTGCAGAAACTGGGCCGGCAGCTTGCTGAAGCGCGCAATGACATCCTGGCGAAATGCGATCTGCCGGATACCTTGCGGGCAGCCCTTGATGAATACCGGAAACTTACCGCAAACGGCGCGCTGCGCAGGCAATTGCAGTACATCGGTCGCTTGATGCGCGACCTGTCAGAGGCAAATGTCGAGCAGATCAAGGCGCAGTTTCACAGCAACGTCGAGCTGGAGAAAAAACAATTTCACCAACTTGAGCAATTGCGAGACCGTCTGGTGGCCGGTGACAAGGACGCGCTGGCCGAAGTCATCGCCACCTACCCCGACGCCGACATTCAGCAACTGCGTCAATTGATCCGGCAGGCTGGGAAGGAACACGAACAGGGCGCCAGTCCTGCCGGTTCCCGCAAGCTGTTCAAACTGCTGCGGGAACTACAGGAACAATCTCCCCCCTGAGCCACGCCAGACTCGGGCTCAGTCGTCACTCACGCTGATTTTGGGACCAGTAGCCTTGCTGCCAGCAGTCTCCAGTTTTGCCCTGACGCGCTGCGCAATGTGCGCATAGATCCCGGCAATGGCACCATTGGGTTCAGCCGATACCGCCGGCGTTCCAGCATCGCATTGCGCGCGAATCCTGCCATCAAGTGGCAGTGAGCCCAATACTTCCACGTCATAGGCGTGAGCGATACGATCGGCTCCGCCTTCACCAAAAATGTGTTCGCTGTGCCCACATTTGCTGCAGATATGCAGCCCCATGTTCTCCACCACGCCCAGAATCGGCACCTGCACCTTGCGGAACATCTCGATGCCGCGTTTCGCATCCAGCAAGGCTACATCCTGCGGGGTGGTGACGATGACAGCACCGGTCACCGGTACCGACTGCGCCAGGCTGAGCTGAATGTCGCCGGTACCCGGGGGCATGTCGATCACCAGATAATCCAGCTCGCCCCACAAGGTATCGTTGAGGATCTGGTTGAATGCGCCGACGACCATCGGTCCACGCCAGACCATGGCCTGGTTTTCATCGACCAGGAACCCTACCGAGTTGACCTTGATGCCGTGGGCCGTGATCGGATCCATTTGGTTGTTATTGATGATCTGGGGACGCCTGCCAGTGACTCCGAGCATCATGGGCTGACTGGGACCATAGATATCCGCATCGAACAACCCAACCTTGCAACCCTGGCGTTGCAGGGCCAGCGCCAGGTTGACTGCGGTAGTGGATTTGCCCACGCCGCCCTTGCCTGACGCCACCACGACGATATGCCGGATTTTGCTGAGGTTGGGGCTGACATTGCGCTGTACTGTTGTGGCACTCATCGACTACTGCTCCGATAGACATAAAAAATTTGGGGTTATGGCAAACAGCAAAAAGGGGGCCGCAGCCCCCTTTTCATCATTTACATCATCTTCTGGCATTCTTGCTGCACGGAATCATCACCCCATACAGATTGCAATCACACCAGGATGCCACCGTAATTCACGAAGAACGGTGCAAAAACCAGACTGAGAATCGCTGACAACTTGATCAGGATATTCAGGGAGGGGCCTGACGTATCCTTCAAGGGATCACCGACGGTATCACCGACTACAGCGGCCTTGTGGCAATCAGAGCCCTTGCCGCCGTGGTTGCCTTTCTCGATATATTTCTTCGCGTTGTCCCAGGCACCGCCGCTGTTGGATGACGAGATCGCCAGCACACCACCGGTGACCAGGGAGCCAGCCAGCATACCCACCACTGCAGGAACACCGAACAGGAAACCCACCACGAGCGGCGTGCCCATGATCAACACGCCAGGAGCGATCATTTCGCGCAATGCTGCCTTGGTCGAGATGGCCACACATTGGCCATACTGCGGACGCCCCTGACCTTCCATGATCCCTGGAATTTCGCGGAACTGGCGACGCACTTCTTCAATCATGTCGAACGCAGCAGAACCCACACTCTTCATCGTCATTGCCGAGAACAGGAAGGGCAGCACCGCGCCGATGAACAAGCTGGTGTAGACCAGTGGGTCGAGCAGCGTGATCGAGTTGACCAGGTTATAACCTGCCCCAAATTTCTCCGGCATTTCACTCATCAGATTCTGGGAGTGGGTGATAAAGGCCCCGAACAGTGCGAGTGACGTCAGGATGGCAGCGCCGATCGCAAAGCCCTTGCCGATGGCAGCAGTAGTGTTGCCGGCCGCATCGAGCACGTCAGTACGACGACGGATTTCCTTGTCCATGCCGGTCATCTCGGCGATGCCACCGGCATTGTCGGATACCGGACCATAGGCATCAATTGTCAACGCAATGACCAGCGTGCCGAGCATGCCGAGTGACGCGATAGCGATTCCGTACATGCCAGCCAGGATCCAGGAAGTATAAATACTGACGGCAATGGCAAGGTATGGCAGTACAGTACTCTTGTAGCCCAGAGCCAGACCAAAAATGATGTTGGTGGCAGCACCGGTTTCACAGGATTTGGCAATTTCACGCACAGGGCTGTACTCGGTTGACGTGTAATACTCGGTCAACAAGCCCACCGCGAGACCGGCAATCAGGCCGGAGAGGAAACAGAAATACACGCCTGTTGCGCTATAGGTAACGCTTGAGCCGATAACGATGCTGAAAGATTCCGGAATCATCCACATGGTCACGAAATACATTACGACGGCCATGATTGCACTTGAAATCAGCAGCAAGCGCTTCAGTGCCGGGCCCACCTGCTCTTCAGTTTTGACAGAAACCAGCATTTTGGTGACCAGACTTACCGGGATACCTACTGCGGTAATCATGATCGGGTAGAGCATCGCATTGATGTCTGCCGAGAATGCCAGCGCACTAATCACGAGTGCCGCACAGGTGCTCTCGGCGCACGAGCCAAACAAGTCGGCACCCATGCCGGCTACGTCGCCCACGTTGTCACCGACGTTATCGGCGATCACGGCAGGATTGCGCGGATCATCTTCGGGAATGCCTTTTTCAACTTTACCGACCAGGTCTGCACCTACGTCTGCCGCCTTGGTGAAAATACCGCCACCGACGCGGGCAAACAGTGCAATGGAGGAACCACCAAGACCGAAGCCTGCGATTACTTCCATGATTACGTTGGGGGGCACACTCGACAGCACTGAGCTCATGAACAGATAAATCGAGATCAGGCCAAGTGCAGCCAGGCCTACAAGTGCAAAGCCCATCACAGCACCGGAATTGAGCGCGACGTCGAACGCAGCCGCCAGACTGTTGCGTGCGGCAACAGTAGTGCGGGCATTGCCCGCGGTGGCGATTTTCATGCCGATAAAGCCCGAGAGGGTGGAGATCAGCGCGCCAAACAGAAACGCTGCAGCAGTCCACAAGCCTTCGTTGGCAGAGTCGGTTTCGTGGTTGTCAGTCAGGAGTGCAATAACAACGGCAAAAGCGACCATGAAATAGGCCAGCACCTTGTATTCTTGTTTCAGGAAAGCCATGGCACCTTCAGCAATGGCACCATGAATGAACTTGAGTTTGTCGCTCTCCTCCTTGTTCAGGCCGAGGTCCAGCGGAATGCTGACGACCTTTTTCATGTAGTAGAAAGCAACGCCAAGCCCGAACAGGGACAGGACAATGATCAGTAGTGTCGAACTCATGCAGCTAAACTCCCCTAACGATATTGTTTTACTGAATTATGGTTATAAAAACGCGCTGAACTCTACCATAAGGTTACTGACAAACAAACAAATCGAGGAACTCGCACAGGACAGGGTACAGCCGGGAGAAAACCTTTAGAAATTGCGGGCAGGCCCAGCCTGGCGGGAGGTGCGCCAAGCCCTGATGGATCAAGGGCCCGACGGGCAGGTATAAGGGTAGTACTTCCGCTCAGGGGGATTTTTTTGCTGCCAGCTCTGCAGCTTGCGCACGCAAGCGCTCCACTTCCGCACTCAAGGTCTCGATACTGGTCTTGGAAAGCTCTTCCGAGGTCTGTCCGGTAGCCGGATTGGAATTGGTGTATTTTTCCTGCTCGCTGGCCAATACCTGGGTAAGCTCTTCGGCAGCGACCACGGCTTCGCGCAATGCAGCGTTGGCTTTTTCTATATTGGCGGTTTCCGCCTTGTTGGCAGCAACCTGCGCGCGCAGTTCAGCTATTCGCGCTTGTTGCCTGGCAACCGCTTGTTCACGCTCGCTGACACTGGGCTGGGATCTTTCGGCTGCTGCAGAGCGGGCGCTCTGCGCCTCGTCTTCTGCCCTTGCCCTGGCTTCAGCAACCAGACGCTCGGTGGCTTCACGCTCTGCAGCTTCGCGCGCACGCTGCTCAGCCATCTGCTGCTCCAGACGCAGGCGTTCAGCCTCCTGGTCTGCCTGTTGCTGCATACGTTCGGCTTCAACTTGCGCTTGTGCAGCCTGCTGCGCGGCAATTTCTTCTTTCGATGGACCAGTGGCACAGGCGGTCAGGGTAAACAGCAGCATTGCTGTCAACAGAGTAAGAGTTGGCTTCATGAGCAGTTCCTCGAGCGTTCACCACTGATTTGTGCGCGCATGGTAACGCAAGTAGCCATCCTTGGAACAGAATTTTCCAGCCAAATCAGGTAGTCACAATGCAAACATCATATTGGCTCGACAGCAGGACGGTGGAGCCTGCTCTTGGATGGGAGTATCATCTTCACTCTTTTTTGGGCAGAGATCTGACATGAGCAAGAAGAACTTTACCTCCGAAGCCCTGCATAGTGATCGTCAGGGCAACCCTGAGCACGGCGTACTGCACAAAGCCATCCACCCATCCGTTGCGTTCGGCTATGCCGATTCCAGGGAGCTGGCCGCCATTTTCCAGGGCAAGAAGAGCGGCTACGCCTATGGCCGCCAGAGCAATCCAACCGTAGAAGCTCTAGCCAAAAAAATCACCAACATGGAAGACGGGTTGGCGACGGTTTGCTTTGCCACCGGCATGGCCGCCATTGGCTCCACCTTCCTGTCGCTGTTGCGCCAGGGCGATCACATTGTTTCCAGTGCATATCTGTTCGGCAATACCAACAGCCTGTTTTCAACGCTGCAAGCTTTTGGTGTTGCAGTAACTTTCGTGGATGCAACTTCTGCTGCCGCCGTGGAAGCCGCAATCCAGCCCAACACCCGCATGGTGTTCACGGAAACCGTTGCCAACCCGGTTACCCAAGTGGCAGATCTTGAGGGAATCGGCCAGCTGTGCCACGCGCGCGGCCTCGTATATTGCGTCGACAACACCATGACTTCGCCGTGGCTCTTCAAACCCAAAGCGGTCGGTGCCAGCCTCGTGATCAACGCACTCACCAAATACATTGGCGGTCATGGCAATGCGCTCGGCGGTTGTGTCACGGATACCGGACTGTTTGACTGGACAACCTATCCCCATATTTACGAGAACTACAAAATTGCCGACACCTCCATGTGGGGCATCCAGCAAATTCGCAAGAAAGGACTGCGGGATTTCGGTGCCGCCATGTCCCCTGACTCCGCCCATCATCTTTCTGTGGGATCGGACACACTGGCGCTGCGGATGGACAAGGCCTGCGCCAACGCACTGGCTGTCGCGGAATTCTGCGCCCTGCATCCCAAGGTTGCACATGTGTTTTACCCTGGCCTCAAGCAGCATCCGCAGCACGATCGGGCACGTGCGCTGTTCCGCAATTTTGGCTCCATCATGAGCATTGATCTGGTGGATGGCGCCGATTGCTTCGACGTCCTGAACAAGCTGGAGCTGGTCATTTGCTCGAGCAATCTGGGCGACACCCGCACTCTCGCGATTCCAGTGGCACACACCATTTACTGGGAGATGGGCGCGGAAAGACGTGCTTCGATGGGAGTAGCGGATTCAATGATACGGTTCTCGATCGGTATCGAGGACACCCAGGATCTGCTGGCCGATTTCGCCCAGGCCCTGGGCTGAAGCGGAAGCGGGTTCCATGCAGCTATGCAAACTTGATGACATCCCCGTTGGCTCCGCTCGCGGGTTTGTCATTGGTGCCCGCAGTATCCTGGTCGCACGCCTGTCCCAACTTGAAGTTGCCGCTTACCTGAATCGCTGCCCGCATTTGGCCGTACCGCTCAACTGGCAACCAGATGATTTCATGGACAGTGAAGCGGTTTTCATCCGCTGCGCCACGCATGGCGCACTGTTTGAACCACAGACCGGCCTGTGCATTCAAGGACCCTGCCGTGGGGAGAGCCTGTGGCAACTCTCGTGTTCCATTGCGGATAACTCAATCCATCTTGACGAGTCCGAACTACCCTCCCCCAGCCCCTGCGCGCAGCCCATTTAGCGGGCATATACTTATGGCACCCTCAGCAAGAATCTGTTAGCGTAGCGCGCTTTCCTGAAGCAGGGTTTGTACTATGTAGCATGTGAAATACGCTGCCTTGTTGTCCCAGATTGAACCAGCGTTTTCACTGCCGTATCCGTAACGAATAGAATTTTTGCAACGACGAAGCAGGGAATCCGAGATGGCAACCAACAAAACTGCAAAAACCAAAGTGGCTGGCAAAGTCGCTAGCAAAGTGGCTGGCAAACCAGCCCCCAAAGTTGCGAGCAAAACTGCCACAAAGGTAAAGGCCAAGCCCGTAGTGCACAAACCCGCTAAAACAAAAACCATCGAAAAAGCGGCGAGTCCAAAATCGTCCATGGGTAAATCGGCCAGCAGCAAAAAGCCTCAGGCCAAACCAGCCTCGAAGGCGTCTGCCAAACCAGCCGCCAAACCGGCCGCCAAACAAGTAGCATCCAACAAACAAGTAGCACCCAAGGCCAAAGTCGCCGTTAAAAGCAGCTCCGCCCCAAAGAGCAAGGCGCCAGTAAAAGCAAGCCAGCCGAAGGCACAACCGAAGGCACAACCGAAGGCACAACCAAAAGCACAGCCAAAAGCACAGCCAACGGCAAAACCGACAGTCCAGCCCAAAAGTGTACCTGTCAAAATTGCACCAAAACCCGCGGCCACAAAATCAGTGAAGCCGATTCCGACAACCAAGCCAGATATCAGCAAGACCAGCATAAGTATGAGCAGCAAAGCAGCAAGCAGCACCCCGACTCCAGCCAAACCGGCTGCAGCCACCAAAGCCTCCAAAGCCCCTGTAAAACCCGTGACCACCACGATCAATGGTGATGGCAAGGGCTTCATCCCTTATGACATCAAGAAGGGTGAGGACTACATGAATGAAAAGCAAAAAGAGCATTTCAAACGCATCCTGCTTGATTGGCGCAACGAGTTAATGCAGGAAGTCGACCGCACAGTGCATCACATGCAGGATGAGGCAGCAAACCCGCCAGACCCTGCTGACAGGGCCACGCTGGAGGAAGAGTTCAGCATCGAGCTGCGCACCCGTGATCGCGAGCGCAGGCTAATCAAGAAAATCGACAGTACTATCGAACTGATCGCCAACGATGACTACGGCTATTGCGATTCCTGCGGTGTGGAAATCGGCATCAGACGTCTTGAAGCCCGACCGACTGCCAACAAGTGCATCGACTGCAAGACCCTGGATGAAATCAAGGAAAAACAGCTCGGCAGTGCCTGATTCCTCCACCCGCAACAACGACCTTCTGTACCGAGGGCGCTTTGCGCCCTCACCCACGGGACCCTTGCATGCGGGTTCCGTCATGGCCGCCCTGGCCAGTTATCTCGATGCCAAATCCAATGCCGGGCGCTGGTATGTCCGTATCGAAGATCTGGATCCGCCAAGGGAGATCCCTGGCGCAACGGATCAGATCTTGCGCACACTGGACCGCCTCGGTCTGCACTGGGATGGCGAAATCGTTTTTCAGAGCCAGCGGTTTGCAGACTACGAGATGATCCTGGACAGTCTGGCAAGCCAGAGTCTCGCCTACTATTGCACCTGCTCGCGCGGTATTTTGGCCGGTGGTAGTGATAGCGCTTATCCCGGTTATTGTCGCGACCGCCACTTGCCCCGACAGGCAGGTGCTGCGATTCGCTGCAAGGTCGATAACCATCCGGTCACTTTCACCGACAGAATGCAGGGAAGTTGCACCCAACAACTGGAAACATGCATCGGTGATTTCGTCATCAAGCGCAAGGATGGCTTGCATGCCTATCAACTTGCCGTAGTGGTTGATGATGGCTGGCAACAGATCACTCATGTGGTCAGGGGTATTGACCTGCTGGATTCGACACCGCGCCAGATCCACCTGCAAGGCCTGCTGGGATTACCAACCCCTTCCTATGCACACATTCCGGTATTGATTAACCAGCACCAGCAAAAAATCAGCAAACAGAACCTGGCACAGGCTGTCGACGCCAGCGCACCTGCAAAGGTATTGTTCCAGGCCCTGACCTACCTGCAACAACAACCTGACCCCAGCCTTGTGCGGGCAGACCGCAATACCGTAATGGAATGGGGAATCGCCCACTGGAACCCCGCGCGCCTGGCCGGCATTGGCCAAGTGCCTGAAATTGCTGCTTCCTCGCCAGCTGCGGTATGATCCCCCGCTCCTCCTGGAAGGAATCGACACAAAGCACATGCGCCGATCATTTCTGATCCTGATTTTCATATTCCTGAGCGCGGTCACTGTGATTCAGGCGTTCGGATCCGTATGGCGCTGGTACAGTCCATTTCTCATGGCGCTTGGCATCATTATCTTCGCCGCCCTGATACAACAGAAGCCCAGACACGATGAGTTTTGACACTTCCACGCTCATGCTGGCGGCTGGGCTTTATCTTCTACTTCTCTATGCGGTCGCCTGGATCACCGATAAGGGCCACATACCGAAACGCCTGCTAAATCATCCCGCGCTCTATGTACTTTCGCTGGCTGTCATCGTCAACACCTGGTCTTTCTATACTGCCTATATATCAGCTTCCCAGCGCGGATTTGGCTATAACTCTTACTATATCGGTTACGCCGCTGCCTTCCTGCTGGCACCGATACTGCTCAAGCCGGTATTGCAGATCACCAAGACGTATCACCTGAGTTCATTGCCCGATCTCTTTGCCTTTCGCTTTCGCAGCCAGTGGGCCGGCGTGCTCAGCAGCCTGATCATTCTCACGTGCATTTTTCCGCTGATAGGGCTGCAGATCTATTCAGTAGCCGCCAGCACTGAGTTTTTGGCTCCTGAAGCCAATCCAAAACTGGTCGCTCTCGCCTACTGCCTGATCCTGATTTTATTTACTCTGCGGTTCGGCACCCGGGACGTCACCGGACGTGAACGCAATGACAGTATTGTGGTGGCGCTGGCCTTCGAGGCCATCTTCAAGATACTCATCCTGATGTTTGCTGGCGCTTTCGCCATCTGGGGAATTTTTAACGGCATGGGAGATCTGCAAGGCTGGCTCGATTCGCAGCCGCCGCAGGTCACCAGGCTCAACCTGTCATTTCTCGAGAACACGTCTAATCTGTTGGTACTGCTGTTTTTCACAGCGGCCATTGCGATGCCGCACATGTTCCACCTGATCTTCCATGAGAACCGCAACTCCCAACATCTGGAAACCGCCAGCTGGGGCATGCCCATGTACCTGCTATTGGCCAGCCTGCCGGTGCTCCCGGTGTTTTGGGCAAGCACTCATCTGGGCACAGAAAACCAGCCACAATTTTCCATTCTGTTCCTCGGTATGCTCAGCAATCATCCACTGGTCACGCTGTTGATGTATACAGGCGCCGTGGCAGCCTCCTGCGGCATGGTCATCGTGCTGGCAGTATCGACATCCAGCCTATGCCTCAACCATCTGGTGCTGCCACTGAAACAGCCGCCGACTGGTGTCAATCTTTACCGCTGGCTGCTGCTTGGCAAACGCTTGCTAGTAGCGGCTATTCTGCTCGGTGGCTATTTTACTTATCTAGCCAATGCCAACGGCGCACGCATCCTTGACATCGGGTTCATTGCCTTTATCGCCTGTGTCCAGTTTTTACCTGGCATCCTCACCATGCTGTATTGGCCTGCAGCGAACAGCAAAGGCTTCATCAGCGGGTTGCTCAGCGGGTTTGTGATCTGGTTCTCGCTGGGACTGGTGCCACTCTGGTTCGACCATGCGTGGTTCGATATCAGCTATGTAATCCCGGACATCATCAACTGGAACTTCGTTGCCAGCGCCTCGATGCTAGCCAATCTGTGTACGCTGGTTGTGGTTTCCCTGTTCACCACAACCAGCAGGGACGAGCGCCTGGCTGCGCGCATGTGCTCCATGGACAGTCTGGCCCAGCCCAACAAGAGACGCCTGCTGGCAAATACTCCCAGTGATTTCATCGGCTGCCTGAGTGTTCCGCTGGGTATTGAAACTGCGCGCAAGGAAGTAATACAGGCACTGGGAGACCTTGGCCTGGATGAACGTGAAACCCGCCCTTATTACCTGCAACAACTCAGGGTTCAGACTGAAGCCAATCTCTCAGCCCTGCTGGGCCCCACCATTGCGCATCAACTCATGGAAAGTTACCTGCCCTTCAGCAACGCCACCACAGAGTCATCCAGTTCCGATCTAAGCTTCATGGAGCAGCATCTGGAGAGCTGGCCGATCAACTTGAGCGGGATTGCGCTGGATCTGGACTTGCTCAGGCGCCACCACCGCCAGGTATTGCAAAACCTGCCACTTGGAATCTGCGCGGTGGACTCTCAGGATCTCGTCAGCATGTGGAACCACGCAATGACCACGCTAACAGGCGTAGCGGCAGATAAAATTACCGGGATGCCGGCAAGTACCTTACCCCAGCCTTGGCGCGCTCTGATTACGGATTTCATCAAGGACAGCAGCTGCACGCATGTATCCCGCACGAAACTGGAAACGAATGGCAAACAGTACAGCCTGAGCCTGCATAAAGCCGCCTTGTCCCACCCTTCTGCCGGGAATGAAAATGGCAAGAACCGTCCAAATACAGCCAACAGGCAGGAAAAGTCTGGCCAGATCGTCATCATCGAAGATCAGACTGAAACCAGCATGTTGGAGGCCGAATTGGCACATGCCGAACGATTGAGCTCCATAGGGCAACTAGCTGCGGGCGTGGCGCATGAGATAGGCAATCCGGTCACAGGCATTGCCTGCCTGGCACAAAACATGCGGGATGAAACTGCCGACCCGGAGATGAAGCAGATCGCTGAGCAAATCATTCAGCAGACACGCCGCATCTCCAGCATCATGCATTCGCTGGTGAGCTTCTCGCACAGCGGGATGCAGGCAGACCAACCCTCACGTCATGAAGCCATTTCCTTGCATGCACTCACGAAAGAAGCTATCCAGCTGATGTCACTGCAAGGGGACGTTCGCAAGGTAAGTCTCGAAAACGCTTGCGACGAGAACATCCAGATCCACAGTGATCGCCAGCGCATGCTCCAGGTTCTCCTGAACCTGCTTTCCAACGCCCGTGATGCCAGTGAGGCCGGATCTTCCGTTGTGGTCACCAATTCCGTCAGCGATAAGCAGGCGAGCCTTATGGTCACAGACCTGGGCTGCGGGATCCCACCCGGTATCCAGGACCGGATCTTCGAGCCTTTTTTCACCACCAAGGATCCTGGCAAAGGCACCGGGCTTGGGTTGCCACTGGTTTACCGGATCATTTCAGACCTGGGAGGTTCTATCCAGATTGTGAGCCGAGGTGCTACTGTGGGTGAAAAAGGAACACGAGTAATTGTTACGTTTCCTTGCTATGATCCGGCCCCCGGCTAGTTCCGGGCCTGGATTCAGGGCCGAATCCCCAAAAAATAATAAATATTATCAATAAGTTAAGCCGAGACTTAATGCAGCGATAACATAGTTGCAGGTGGACTATCCGCAGCTTCCCGACTAACTCCGGATTGTTACAGCAGCGGCAAAATGAGTAGCACTCTGCAGGGTTCCAACAGCTCTAACAAACAGATCCAACAACTGCCCGAACAGAAGTCACGAGTAACGCCATGAGTCAGATTCTCATAGTCGAAGATGAGGACATCATCCGCACCGCCCTCAGGCGGCTGCTGGAACGGAACGGCTACAAGGTTCACGAGGCCACCTCGGTCCAGGAAGCCATCGAAAAGCATGATCTGGATGCTATGGATGCCATCATCAGTGACCTGCGCTTGCCTGGCGTGCCAGGTACCGACCTGATCAAGCGTACCCACACTCCGGTGCTGATCATGACCAGCTACGCAAGCCTGCGTAGCGCGATCGACTCCATGAAGATTGGCGCGGTGGATTACATTTCCAAACCCTTCGAACACGATGAAATTCTCAACTCCCTGTCACGCGTACTCAGTGACGATTCAAAGACCCGCAATCTCAGCCGTCGCAAACCGCGGCCCAGCGAAGAGCCTGTCACCGGCATGGTTGGCGGCTGCCCCCAGATGCTGGAACTGTTCCGCCGCATCCGCAAAGTGGCCCAGACCAATTCTTCTGTACTGATCCAGGGTGAATCAGGAACCGGCAAAGAGCTTGTGGCCCGGGCTCTGCACGAAGCCAGCTCACGCCGTGAGTCCAACCTGATTTCAGTAAACTGTGCCGCTATTCCAGAGAATCTCATTGAATCGGAATTGTTCGGCCATGAAAAAGGCGCATTTACCGGAGCCACCAGCACGCGCACAGGTCTCGTGGAAGCGGCCAACAATGGCACGCTATTCCTGGACGAAATCGGAGAACTCCCACTCGAAGCCCAGGCCCGGCTCCTGCGAGTATTGCAGGAACATGAGATTCGCAAGGTCGGCTCAGTGCAATCACAGAAAGTGGATGTGCGCCTGGTAGCCGCCACGCATCGCGACCTGAAACAATTTGTCCGAGAAGGCCGTTTTCGCGAAGACCTCTTCTACCGCATCAATGTGATGCCCCTGCAAATACCGCCACTGCGCGAACGCGGCAATGACATCCTGGAATTGGCAGACCGCATTCTGGTCCGTACCTGCGAGCGCCTTGGGGTGGACCAAATGGTGTTCAGTGCCGATGCCATCCAGGCCATAACGACTTATCCCTGGCCCGGCAACGTGCGCGAGCTGGAAAACGCCATCGAACGCGCCGTGATTCTGTCCGAGGACAACGAGATCGCGATAAGCCTGTTGGGGCTGGATGTCGAGCTCGTGAAGATAGACGGCAAAGGCAGCTACCTGTTTGATCAGGTCAAGAAGGAAGAAACGGTAGCAATGAACGATGACCCCCAGGAAGACCTTTCTCTGCAGGAATATTTCCAGCGTTTCGTGCTGGAGCATCAGGAGCAGATGAACGAAACCGAACTGGCCAAAAAACTGGGCATCAGCCGCAAATGCCTATGGGAACGCCGTCAGCGTTTCGACATTCCACGCCGCAAAAAATCCGGCTTGTAACCCCCCCTTTCGTTACCGTGTTACTGCCGCCGGTTACACCCCTTAACCTTACGTAACAGAAACCTCTGTTTTCAGAATCTGCTCATTTTTTTATTTTATACCCATCTCTTTGATTTAATTGTAATTTATGCAGAACTCCTGACTTGGCACGAATGCTGCTTTACACGTTGCAGTGGCTTGCAGCCAAAACGGCAACAACAATAACAAGCAAGTGCACCATTGATACTGCTCCATCGGGCCACTTTTACCAAAAATAAATAGTGGTCAGCAGACTGAACAAGACTGAAACATCAGCAACAGCTCTGTTGGGCAGCGTCATTCAGCAGTCAAGGGAGTCTCCTTGCGTGTTGGTCTTTGACCGCCGAGATAAAAAAGTGAAGGCATGGACGTCTGTCAACCTGAATAACAACAAAAACGACTTGATGCTTCTAAACCCGGTGAGGGTGACCTCACCGGGTTTTATATTTTCCGGGTACTGGATAATCCATCCGGACTCTTCTTGCCGGTTCCTGGCTCAAGCAGTTTTCCGGGTTCAAGCAGTCGGCTACCTACCTGACCACTGGTCTGCGGTGTAGAATGGACCAATTACTCTATTAGTCCTTTCAGGTATTCACCATTACAGACTCAGGATCAACAGGCGGGGGCTCAGGCTACCCTGCACTTCGGATCATCGGCAGGGCCGAACACGGGATATCCAGACAACAGATAAGCCCTAACAGCCTGAAAGTGCTCTACAAGCTCAATGACGCCGGGTTTCATGCCTACATCGTCGGCGGTGGTGTGCGCGATCTGCTCCTCGGCTTACAGCCCAAGGATTTCGATATCGCCACCGATGCCACCCCTGAAGAAATCAGGGATCTGTTTCGCAATTCCCGTCTCATCGGTCGCCGCTTTCGCATAGTGCATGTACATTTCGGACGTGAAATCATCGAGGTCTCCACCTTCCGGGCGCTGACCTCCGACTCCGTCGAAATCGTCGAGGGCGGGCTTTCGCGTCATGAAAGCAAACTGGACTCCGTGCACTCCAGCAACGGCATGATCTTGCGCGACAACGTCTTCGGCTCGATTGAGGAAGATGTATTGCGGCGCGACTTCACCGTCAATGCGCTTTATTACACCGTAAAGAATTTTGAAGTTCACGATTTTGTCGATGGCATGGCCGACATTGATCTGCGTTGCCTGCGCATGATCGGCGATCCTGAACAGCGTTATCGCGAAGATCCGGTAAGAATACTGAGGGCGATACGTCTTGCCGCCAAACTCAATTTCAAACTCGCCAAGGAAACCGAAGATCCGCTGAAACCTTGCGCACAATTGCTGGATTCCATCCCTGCAGCCCGCTTGTTTGACGAATTCATGAAACTTTTCTTCTCCGGCCACGGCGAACGTACCTACGAATTGCTGCGTGAGTATGGCGTCTTCGACATCCTGTTTCCCGAAACCGGGCGTGCCTTGAACCAGGACAAGAGTGGTCGCTACGACCAACTAC
This sequence comes from Pseudohongiellaceae bacterium, assembly GCA_044338875.1. Taxonomy (GTDB): domain Bacteria; phylum Pseudomonadota; class Gammaproteobacteria; order Pseudomonadales; family Pseudohongiellaceae; genus CAILUG01. Next base: position 49,798 of record JBIIWM010000001.1, read on the forward strand.
TGCGCAAGGCATTTGCCAGCACTGATGCTCGCATCAACGAAGACAAGAGCGTGACTCCTGCATTCTTGCTCGCGGTTATCCTGTGGCCAGACGTGGAGCAACGTACCAATGCCCTGCTCGCGAAGGGAGTTCCCGGTCTCCAAGCCGTGCACGATGCCGGCAATGAGTCGTTGATGGCGCAATTGCAGCGCATTTCCATCCCCAAACGTTTCAGCATGCCTATGCGCGAAATCTGGGATCTGCAGATGCGACTGAACAATCGCAAAGGAAAACGCGCTGAATTGTTGCTGGCACACAAACGCTTCCGCGCCGCCTACGACTTCCTGATCCTGCGTGAAGCCACCGGTGAAAACCTGGATGGCCTGGGCACATGGTGGACGGAATTCCAGCAGGCCAACCCCGAACGCCAGGTGGAATTGCAGTCCACAGTAGAGGAAGGCACGCGGGTTCCAAAATCGCGCAGACGCAGAGTAAAATCAAGACGCAAGCCGCCTGCGGAAGGCGCGCCAAACGGCGTCTGAATTACCCAAACTGAAGCACGGAATGACTGAAGCACGGAATGACTAGCAACGTGTCCGACCAGAACACAATCAAGCATGTTCCGCGCTACATTGCTGTAGAAGGGCCCATTGGTGTGGGCAAAACTTCGCTCGCCAAACGCCTGGCTGAAAGTTTCAACTATGAAATACTGCTGGAGAAGAGCGAAGAAAATCCCTTTCTGGAGCGCTTCTATCACAACCCGCGCCAATTGGCCTTGGCCACCCAGCTGTTCTTCCTGTTCCAGCGCTCGCGCCAGATGCAGGAGCTGCGCCAGAACGATATGTTCGAACCGGTGCGTGTCGCTGATTTCCTTATGGAAAAAGACAAGCTGTTTGCCAAGCAGAATCTTGATCCGGATGAGTTCAAGCTCTACGAAGATGTCTACACGCACTTGACCATTGATGCCCCGGTTCCAGATCTCGTCATCTGCCTGCAAGCCCCGGTGGAAGTGTTGATGCAGCGCATCCAGAATCGTGGCATCCCTGCAGAAATGCTGATCGAGGAGCAGTATCTGGCCAACCTGATCAGTGCCTATACCGACTTCTTTCATTACTACAACAAAAGCACCCTGTTGCTCGTCAATTGTGCAGACATGGATTTCGTCAATAACGACGTGGATTATCAGCTGCTGCTCAACCACATCGGCACCATGCGCAAGGGCACCCGCAACTACTTCAACCCGCGCCCTGCCTTGCTCTGAACCACAGGGCACGGCATGCCGTGCCCCTGCCAGCCAGCTCGGGTATAATCGGCACCCCTTACCAACGGTAATTGATCGTGGCCTCTTCCATTACGCTCCATACTTTGCAGGAAATGAAAAAGCGCGGTGAGAAATTCGTTTGCATCACAGCCTACGACGCGCTTTTTGCCGGACTGGTGAGCAAGGCCGGTGCAGAAGTCATTCTGGTGGGTGACTCCCTTGGCATGGTGTTGCAAGGGCATGATTCGACCCTGCCTGTGACCATGGACGACATGGTCTACCACATGCAGTGCGTCAAACGTGGCAACCAAGGCGCGTTGTTAATGGGTGACCTGCCCTTCATGTCGTATGCCTCTGAAGCCCAGACACTTGAGAATGCAGCGCGCCTTATGCGCGCCGGTGCCCATATTGTAAAACTTGAGGGCGGGGCCTGGATCGCGGAAACCACACGCCTGCTGACCGAGCGCGGTATTCCCGTGTGCGCACATATGGGCCTTACCCCCCAGTCCATCAATCGCATTGGCGGCCATCGTGTGCAAGGGCGCAATCCTGATGCTGCCAACACCATGATCGAGGAAGCCAAATTACTGGAGTCGCAGGGTGCCAGCATGTTGCTGGTGGAATGCATTCCCGCAGCGCTGGCATTGCGTATATCCCAGAGCCTGCATATTCCAGTGATCGGTATTGGTGCCGGTCCTGTTGTCGATGGCCAGATCATGGTATTGCATGACGTGCTTGGCATTTCGCCCATCACGCCGAAATTTGTCAAAAACTTTCTGGTGGAATCAAGCACCGGAATTCCGGGCGCCATTACGGCCTATGTCAACGC
>JBIIWM010000025.1:0-17667 GCA_044338875.1 Pseudohongiellaceae bacterium
TCCAACTTCCTGAAGCACCTGATTGAAGCGGCAATCGAGGAATTTCCGCATATCCCCATTGTGATGCATCAGGATCATGGTGTGTCTCCGGCAATTTGCCAGCGCTCGATCCAGTTGGGTTTTTCTTCGGTGATGATGGACGGCTCGCTCGGTGAAGATGGCAAGACCCCGAAGGATTACGACTATAACGTGCGCGTTACCCGTCTCACCGTTGAAATGGCGCATGCTTGCGGCGTTTCCGTGGAAGGCGAGATCGGGTGCCTGGGTTCGCTGGAAACGGGCATGGCTGGAGAGGAAGATGGCATTGGTGCCGAGGGCAAGCTGGATCACAGCCAGTTGCTGACCGACCCGGAAGAAGCTGCGCGCTTTGTCGCCGATACCCAGGTCGATGCGCTGGCGATTGCGGTCGGTACCAGTCATGGAGCCTACAAGTTCACCCGTCCGCCTACCGGTGACATTCTTGCGATTGGCCGTATTCGTGAAATCCATCAGCGCCTGCCCAATACCCACCTGGTGATGCATGGTTCATCGTCAGTGCCGCAGGAATGGCTGAAAATGATCAACGACTACGGTGGTGAAATTGCCGAGACTTACGGTGTGCCCGTCGAGCAAATACAGGAAGGCATCAAGAATGGCGTGCGCAAGGTAAACATCGATACTGATTTGCGCCTGGCGTCGACGGCGGCAGTGCGCAAATTCCTTGCGGAGAACAAATCAGAATTCGATCCGCGCAAATTCCTGAAGCCAACCATGGATGCAATGAAGTCAGTAGTGAAGGCGCGGCTGGAGTCATTTGGAACGGCGGGTCAGATTTCCACGATTGGCAAGATCTACAACCTCGAGGATATGGCGACGCGTTACAGCAAAGGTGCTTACAAGGCCCAGGTCAAATAACCGGGGTTTGCAGGGGCACGACATGTCGTGCCCCTATCTGGCGCGCAGCGTTTTCACCCCTTCAGGCGTGCCCAGCAGCAACACATCGGCAGGCCTCAGTGCAAACAAGCCATTGGTGACCACGCCAGTGATCTGGTTCAAATCACTTTCAAGCTTGCGTGGATCAACGATGCTCATGTTGTACACGTCGAGGATAATGTTGCCATTGTCTGTGATGACGCCATCACGCCACACCGGATCACCGCCGAGCTTCACAATCTGGCGTGCAACGTGACTGCGTGCCATTGGAATCACTTCCACCGGTAACGGGAATTTGCCCAGCACGGATACCAGTTTGCTGGCATCCGCGATGCAGACAAATTCTTTTGCGACAGCGGCCACAATTTTTTCGCGTGTCAGCGCGGCGCCGCCACCCTTGATCAGATGCAGATACTCGTCGCTCTCATCGGCGCCATCGACATAGATGGTCACCTCGCTCACGCTGTTCAAATCCAGCACCGGGATCCCCAGTGCTTTCAAGCGGCGCGCACTCTCTTCAGAGCTGGCCACGGTGGCAGAAATATCCTGCCGGATAGCCGCCAGTTCCTGGATGAAAAAATTGGCGGTGGAGCCGGTTCCAACGCCGATCACGCTGTCACTGGTCAACTTGCTTTTGACGTATTCGAAAGCGGCCTTGGCGACAGCCTGTTTCAGAGCGTCTTGATTCATAAAGTAATTCCGTAAAAAGGATGTGGGCAGTCTATCCAAGATGTGGATTGGGCGCGAGTCAGGAAAATTCTGCAAAGGGGCTTGCTATCGAAAACCAAAATGCTTAAAGTTCAGTTAGTTATGAGGTATATGTAATAAACTTTCCAGAAATAGCCTCTAACTTTGCTTTCTTTCAGCGTATCGAGGGTAAAAATGAAGAAGAAACCCGACCTGATGATTATGTTGTACCTGGCCTTCGGGGCAGGCTTGCTGATCAGTTCAGTGGCCCAGAGCGGCCTGCTCTAGGCGAGTCCATGGCAGCAGGTGCGATCAGCCGCGGTACCAGTGCTGATCGGTCACTATCCCCCGCAGAGGTACGTCCCAGGACGCCACCTCCAGCCTTTCTACCTTCTGACATTCATGCGCCAAACCCAGTAAAACCGGGCGTTGGCGCTGACTTGTGCGCAAAAATGCAAAGGTATGATCGTAAAAGCCCTTGCCCATCCCCAGACGGTTGCAATTCGCATCAAAGCCTACCAGTGGCATCAACACGAGACTGAGACTGCGCGCCGGACACAGGCGGCCCAAGCGGGGTTCGGGGATGGCATACGAGCCTTTGGCAAGTTTTTGCCCGGGTTGCCAGCGTCGGAAACAGAGCTTGCTCTCCCCAAAGCGGTTCATCACCGGCAGATAGCAGGCCTTGCCATGGCTCAGGGCTGCGTGCAGCAGGAGTTTTGGATCAATTTCGCCATCGCGCGCAACGGTAAAGGCAATGCGTTTGCTGAATCGGAACAGGGAGCTGGTGCCGAGTTTGCGGAAAAGCCGGAGAGCGGCCTGCTGTTGTTGTCGGGGGGTTAGGCTGCGCCGGCGGCGACGCACTTCTTTGCGGAGGACTTGTTTTTGCTGCTGGATCTCAGTGATTGAGCTGGCTGGGGCATTGTTGGTGTCTGCCGCTGTCATACCTGCTCATTCCTTCTGATTTCTTCTCATTCCTGCTTCGTGCCAAGCTCATACCAGCCTGCATTGATGTTATGCCAGTCTGGTGCGATTGTAGAAAAAGACCCCCGAAATACCGCTGCCGAAATAGTCCTGAACCGTATGGTTCAGGTGGTGGCCAGTCCGGCGCATTAGGCTTTCCGTCGAGCGGACATGCACACCGCGCTTTTAGGGCTAGGCCTCCGGGTTTGGATTATCGGCTCAAGAACACTTTCAGCTGGCAAATATTCCAGGGTTGCGCGAATTATAGTCACAAAACCCCAAATGTCATTCAACACATGAGGGCTTTGTACACTGTGATTCCCGAGGGTTAGTGCTTGCTGACGGTATGCAGCATGGCATGCATGCATTATGGGTGCTGGTGTGTGGACTTTGTCGCCGAGAAATATTTTTCCCGGCTTGGAAACAAGGTGCTGGTGCTCAGATTTCAATCTGGCGACTGGAGAGCAGCACCGCATCGATTTTCTGTTCGAGATGTTTGATCTCGCGTACCGAATCGTGTTCGCTGCTGCTGGCCTGATGACTTTTCTTCAGCAGGTCGTGGGTGATGTTGAGTGCGGCAAGCACCGCGATTTTTTCATAGCCGAGCGAGCTGCCACGGCTTTTGACCTGTTCCATTTGTTGGTCGAGATAACGCGCCGACTTGCGCAGCGCTTCCTCTTCTTCGGGCGGACAACTGATTTGATAGTCGCGCCCAAGCACGGAGATAGTCACGGAACCGGTGGGAGCAGCCATCAGACTTGTCCTTCTTCGAGTGCTTTCAGGCGACGCAATACTTTTTCCAGTCGAACACGTGCCAACTGATGTTTGCTGAGCAGGCTTTCCCTTTCGTGCAGCCAGTGGCTCTCCTTGTCGCGGAGCAGCTGATTTTCCTTTTTCATGTCGCCACAAAGTTTAATGAGTTCATCAACTTTGCTTTCCAGGGTCTTGAAATTACTGGTGCTCATAGCGGTTATGGATACACGATTTTTATGATCGGCAACTATAAAACGCACACCCCCCGTGGTCAACGAATGCCAGAGGGTAGGTGCCAGGTTAGGCATTTGTGCCACTGTAGGGACAAGCGCTTGGCGCTATTGTTATCATGCCCCACCGCTCTACTGGAAATTTCCAATGCAAGTCGATTACAAACTCGTCCGCCAGTTACTCGATAGTACTGCTCCGGATCTCAGCCCTGCCGTACTGCATGGCGCACTGACCGGCTTCCTGTGCAGTGGTGGCGAGCTCGACCAGGACATCCTGCCGGATCTGCTGGAAACTGCGATTCCGCCCGTGGTGGCGCAATTGGTCGAGCGCCTGGCCAGCGAAACCCGGACCGACTTGCAAGCCGTGGACTATGGGTTCCAGCTGTTATTGCCTGCCGATGACAGCAGTCTGGCACAGCGGGTTGCAGCGCTGAGCCAGTGGTGCGACTGGTTCAATCTCGGGTTTGCGGCCGGTTACATGCGCCCGCAAGCTGACTTGAGCGCTGAACTCCTCGAAATCCTCAACGACTTCAGTCAGCTGGCCGAAGCCGATGCCGTCGATGAAGACGATGACGGTGACGCCGAGCAGGATGAGGCCAATTTCATGGAGCTGGTGGAATATGTCCGTATGGCCGCCATCAGCCTTTACCAGCAATTGAATGAAGCAGCGGCCAGCAGCGACAGCGTCGCAGAAGAACCGGAACAGCTGTTCGCCGATCCTGACGACCAGTTGCTGCACTAAGTCCCTGGCCTTTAACTGACGGAGTTGCATTTGTATGCCCATCGCCTTGAAAGAATTCCAACAGCGTCGTCGGGACCTGATGAATCACATGGAACCGGACAGTATCGCGATTCTGGCTTCCGCCAATCCGGTGCTGCGCAACGGGGATTCGGATTATCGCTACCGCCAAAACAGCGACATGTTCTACCTCAGCGGCTTTGCCGAGGCACACAGTGTGCTGGTGCTGATTCCGGGGCGCGCCAAGGGAGAGTGCCTGCTGTTTTGCCAGGAAAAGGATCCGCTCAAGGAATTGTGGCATGGCAAGCTGGTGGGGCCGGAAGCCGCAGTGAGCACGCTGGGCATGGACGACGCGTTTCCGATTTCTGACATCGACGACATCCTGCCAGGCTTGATTGAAGGCAGGGAGCGGCTGTACTACGCGATGGGCAAGGACGAGCAGTTCGATCACCGCGTGATGGAATGGGTTAAGGTGATCCGCAAAAAAGTCAGGAGCGGCGCGCATTCACCAGGCGAATTCCTCGTGCTGGATCATTTGCTGCATGAGATGCGCCTGATCAAGTCCCGGGCTGAAATCGATTTGATGCGCACGTCCGGCCAGATCGCCGTGCGTGCACACAAGCGTGCGATGCAGGTTTGCAAGCCGGGAAAATTCGAATACGAAGTCGAAGCAGAATTCATGCACGAGTTTTTCCGTTCAGGCTGCCAGGCGCCGGCCTATACTTCCATTGTGGCCGGTGGCGACAATGCCTGCATCCTGCATTACAACGAGAACAACCAGCAGCTAAGGGACGGGGATCTCATCCTGATCGATGCCGGCTGTGAATTTGAGCATTACGCCTCCGATATCACGCGCACCTTCCCGGTCAACGGCAAGTTCTCGCCGGAACAGCAAGCGATATATGAATTGGTACTCGATGCCCAGTTGGCTGCCATTGAACTGGTGAAGCCCGGCAATCATTGGGATGATCCGCACAACATCACGGTAAAAGTGCTGACCGAAGGCCTGGTAAAACTGGGCCTGCTGGAAGGCAAGGTTGAAGAACTGATCGAGACAGCGGCCTATCGCGATTTCTACATGCACCGCGCTGGCCATTGGATCGGCATGGACGTGCACGATGTCGGCGATTACAAGATCGATGGCAAATGGCGTGTGCTGGAGCCGGGCATGGTGCTGACCGTGGAGCCTGGCCTGTACATCGCGCCGAACAACACCAACGTGGAAGCCCGCTGGCGGGGCATTGGGGTGCGCATTGAGGACGATGTCGCCGTGACGAAGACTGGCTATGAAGTTCTCACGCAGGGGCTGCCGAAAACCGTGGCTGAAATCGAAACCTTCATGGCAGCAGCCCGCTGATAATGGCGGCAAGGCAAGCGAGCATGACGATTCCCGGATCTGCACATTATGACGTCGTGATCATCGGCGCCGGCATGGTGGGCAGCTCACTTGCGTGTGCCTTGACGCAGGCCAGCGCGCTTGCGGCAAGAGCGGCGCCGGATTTCAAATTGCTGCTGGTGGAAGCCAGCCCCATCCTGAATCAAGAGCCCGCGAGGCAGCCCGGCTATGACGTGCGCAGTACCGTGCTGTCTGCAGGTACCGTTGCGTACTTTGAGCAGCTCGGTTTATGGGAGGCCTGCGCCACAGCCGCAGAACCGATCCGCGATATCCATGTGTCTGACAAGGGTCGTTTTGGCACGGTGCGACTCAACAGCGCGGATGAAGGCGTGCCTGCGCTGGGCTATGTCGTGGAAAATGGCGCGCTCGGGCAGGCGCTCAACACGAGCCTGTTGTCGCGCCAAATGGAATTGTGTGCACCGGCCAGGGTGACGGGCATCAAGCCCTGTGAGGCGGGCATGCAACTGTTGCTGGAAACGGCAGCAGGCGCTGCGGCAGTCACGGCCTCGCTGGTGGTCTTGGCCGAAGGCGGGCGTTCCGGTCTGTGTCGCCAGCTCGGTATCCATCATGAGCAACATCGCTACGAACAAACCGCGGTTATCGCCAACGTGAGTTTTAGCAACGCGCACGCGGGGGTGGCGTATGAGCGTTTTACCCCGAAAGGCCCGCTCGCATTGTTGCCGCTGCCTGATCATGACGGCCAGCATCGTGCTGCACTGGTGTGGACGCATCCAGAGAGCGAGGCGGCAAGGATACTCGCAGCATCGGATCAGGATTTTCTGGCGCAACTGCAGCAGGATTTTGGTGATCGCCTCGGCACTTTCACGCGGGTTGGCAAACGCGCTGCCTATCCGCTTGCGCTGCAGGTGGCGACTGAACAGATCCGCCCGGCGTTGGTGCTGCTGGGCAATGTGGCGCACACCCTGCATCCTGTTGCCGGCCAAGGCTTCAATCTCGCGTTGCGCGACACTATGTTGCTGGCCGACAACATCCTGGGCTCGCTGCATGCAGGCCAATCTCCTGGCGACTTCCTGCGGTTGCAACAATATCAGCAAGCTGCCGCCGTGGATCAGCGCTTGACGATAGCCTTCAGCGATTACATGACGCGCCTGTTTTCCAGCAACAGCACTCCGCTCAAGTGGGCACGTTTCCTTGGCATGGCGTGCGTCGACATGGTGCCACCCTTGAAGCATGGACTCAGCCGCCAGGCGATGGGAATGGCGCATCCGCGAGTGCCGCAGTCATGAACAGCACAGCCGTGAATATGGCCATCGAGAGTCTCATCACAGAAATGCAGCAGCTGGAGACCTCCTTGCTGCATACCGATTTTGCAGGACAGCGCGAATTGCTTGAGCGGTTGCTGGCGGCCGATTTTCGTGAAATCAACGGACAAGGAGAAACCAGCCGGGAGCAGGTCCTGCAGTGGTTGTTGCAAAAAGATGCCAGTGCACGTTGGGAGCTGAGTGATTTCAGGGTGCTGGTGTTGGCGCCCAACATCCGGCACGTGACCTACCATGGCAAGCAAGTGGTGCCCGAACGGCCTGGCAGCAAGGGCTCGCTCCATAGCTCGCTTTGGTGCCATCAGGATAGTCTGGACTGCTGGCAGCTGCGCTTTCATCAAGCCAGCAAGTGCGTTTAACCCCAAGCCATTGATTATTGCTGCGGCAGGCAGTGCAACAAGCAGCTGGAGTTCCCCATTTTTCATATCGTGTTGCATATAGCGGTACCTGCTGGCCTGGTTGCGCTGTGTTTTCGCAAGACCTGGCAGTGGAGCTTCCTGCTGCTGATGGTGGGCATGGCAGTAGATGTCGATCATCTGCTGGCTGTGCCCACGTATGACCCCTTACGCTGCAGCATGGGTTTTCACCCACTGCATACCTGGCCGGCAGTCCTGTTGTATGCGGGCCTGGCCCTGTACCCGCGCAGTCGGTTAGTGGGTATCGGATTGTTGATCCATATGGCGCTGGATACCGCAGACTGTCTGGGCATGCCGGGTGGCCTGTCTAACCTGACGAACTTTTTGCCCGGGCCGCTACCGTGGATTCACTAACACAAATTGCGCTGGGCGCTGGAGTTGCCGAGGCGGTGCTGGGCCGCAAGGTGGGTGGCAAGGCCGCTCTTGTTGGCGCTATTTGCGGCACTTTGCCGGATCTGGACAGTTTTATTCCCTATGCTGATGCAGTGGCAGCAGTCACCTTTCATCGATCTTTCAGTCATTCCCTGATCGTGCTGACGCTGATCTCGCCCTTGGTCACATGGCTGCTGCTGCGTTGCATGAAAGAGCCGCTGGTGAGCTTTCGGGAATGGTGGCTGTTGGTGTTCCTGGCGCTGGTGACGCATCCCTTGCTCGATTTCTTCACTGTCTACGGCACACAGTTGTTCTGGCCGATCTACGACTACCCTTTTAGTGGTTCAACAGTATTCATTATCGATCCGGCCTACACCTTGCCGCTTGGCATCGGTGTGCTGTGTGCCTTGTTCCTGCAGCGCACCAGCAGACCGCGCTGGTATGCCAATCTCGCCGGTCTTGCGTTGAGTAGTGCGTACCTGGCATGGACGGTGGCTGCCAAGTTCAATATAGAAGGTCGCATCAAGAGTGAGCTGGTTGCACAGCGGCTCGACTATGATCGGCTGCTAAGCACGCCCGCGCCCTTCAACAGCATCCTGTGGCGGCTGGTGGTCATGGCCGAGGGAGGGTATTACGAAGCGTATTACTCGGTACTGGATGCACCGCACGCGGTGGAATTTGTGTTTTACCCCGATGAGAAGGAACTGCTCATGCCAGTCAGCGAGCACTGGCCGGTGCAGCGGCTGCAATGGTTTACCCACGGCTTTTATTCAGCGCGGCGCGTGCAGGATGCGTTGGTGCTGTCTGACCTGCGCATGGGGGTGGAAGGTGCCTATACCTTCAACTATCGTGTTGCCGATTTCAGTGGGGAGCGTGTCTTTCCGGTAACCAGCTCGTTGCTGGCGCTGCCGGTACGCAGGGAGCAACTGGCGCAACTTTCGCAACTCATGCACCGGACCTTTACTCCTGTCCATTGATCTGGATCAGCCTCACTGCCACTGCACCGGCGCAAACTGGTGCCAAGCTCTTAATCCTTTCTTAATTAAAAACTGGCCCATACTTTATTAAGAGTTTATTTCTGCTTAATGCAGATTTTATAAAGTGCGCGCCATCGTTTGTCGGGTTCTTTGACAAACTTTAACAATTCCTTGGTCCAGAAAGGTATCCTTATGAAAACAATGACTTTTCGCTTTGTTAAGCCTCTGCTCACAATCTCCATGCTTGCTGCGCTTGCACAACCGGCTGCGGCTGCAGATAAAGACTTGCTGGATATCCTGTTGGGCAATGGCGCCATTACCCAGACCCAGTATGACCAGCTGCTTGTGAAGGATTCCCTTAACGCAAGCGATCTTGCTGCGGGTGCCGAGGTCGGTACCGCAAGCCCTGCACCGGCAGAGACGGCGTTGCCGGTGCTCAAGTTGGCTGAGCTGGAAGAGCGTGTTGAGCGCAATGAAGTTGCTACGCAAGAGCTGGTAGCCAAGCGCGTAAAAAGCAGCTGGACCGAAAGCTTCCAGATGCGCGGGTATCTGCAGACGCGCTATACCTCGATGCTGAGTGGCGACGAAGGCATCAATCTTTGGTCCGACCGTTCCGTGGGTGATGCCGATTCCCTTGGCGATGCTGACAAGAATTTCCTGATCCGTCGTGCCCGTCTGGTATTCCAGGGAGATATAGGCACGCGTTTGTCCTTCTACATACAGCCGGATTTGGCCAGCTCTGCCAGTACCACCGGCAACGTCGCACAAATGCGTGATGCCTATGGTGACTTGTATCTGACCACAGACAAGATCCATCGCCTGCGCATCGGTCAGTCCAAGGTTCCCTATGGCTTTGAAAACCTGCAGTCGAGTTCCAACCGTTTGACGCTCGACCGCAATGATGCCTTTAACAGTGCGGTGAGAGATGAACGTGATCTTGGCGTTTTCTATTACTACACGCCTGCAGAAGTACAGGCAAACTTCAAGGAAATTGCTGCACTGGGCCTGAAGCATAGTGGCAATTACGGCATGTTCGGCTTGGGTGCCTACAATGGTCAGGGCGCCAACCGTGGTGACCGCAATGATAACCAGCATGTGGTAGCACGTCTAAGTTATCCCTGGAAATTCGCCGACGGCCAGTTCTTCGAAGCCGGCGTGCAGGCCTACAACGGCAAATATGCGCCTACCACGGGAGCTTACCGTGGTGCTGACAATGTCAGCAGAACACCGGTAGTCCCAGGCCAATACGCCGATGGTTACGATGACCAGCGCTACGGTGTGAGCGCAATCTGGTATCCGCAGCCCTTTGGCCTGCAGGCTGAATGGAACTGGGGTGATACGCCGGCGCTTGATCTGGCTACCAATACCATCATGCAGGAAAAGCTCGATGGCGGTTATGTCCAGGCCATGATGAAAGTTGACAGCGAATACGGCACCTTTTTCCCCTTCCTGAAGTGGCAGTATTTTGATGGCGCGAACAAGGCCGAAACCAACGCGCCATTGAACGAAGTCCAGGACCTGGAGCTGGGTCTGGAATGGCAGATTGCGCCAGAAGCGGAAGTGACGGCGGTGTGGCATCACATGGATCGCAACAATCTGGTGACCGGCAATCGCAGTGGCCGACCTGACTATGAACTGTTCGATGCAGATGCGCTCAGGGTTCAGGTGCAGTTCAATTATTGAGAGTTAGGTGGGCCGGTTGACTTTCCTGGCAAGCAGCGGCAACATGCCGGCCCATGCAAACGCTCATTCAACAAAACCGTTGGTGGTGGCTCGATAAGTCGGGCTGCCACGATTCTTCCCGACAGGCACGACAAGTGTAAAAGCACTTATGTCTTGTCCTGTCATTTATCTGAAAAGATAGAACAGGAATATCAAAAGGTCGCCCTGGCAACAAGGCGGCCTTTTTTGTGTCTGGATGTTTTCCCCTGCACTTGATAGCTGCCCCACCAGGGTATATCGAACTGCACACCAGGAGAACATCATGAAACACATGCAATCCCACCAATACACGACCAAGGGCGGCATTGAGGTTTATCGCGCCAGTATCGGAGTCGAGGGGCAGGAGGCCTTGCGCGAGCTGGTGGCTGCGCTCGACCACACACAGGGCGTGTTATTCAGCTCGTCCTATGACTATCCAGGGCGCTATACGCGCTGGGATCTGGGCTTTTCAGCGCCCCCGTTAAGCATTAGTGCGTCTGGGCGCAGGGTGTATTGTAGGGCCTTGAATGAGCGCGGCATGGTGATATTGCAGATGCTGCAGCAGGTCTTTGCCAACGATACGGATTTTGCAGATCTGGAATATTCGCAAGCGTTGCTCGCCTTTGTTGTATGTGAACCCTTGCCTGTGCGTTATGAGGAAGAGCGTTCGCGCCGTCGCACCGTGTTCACCGCGCTGCGCAGGATCATCGCGGCATTCTCCAGCCGGGAAGACGATTTTCTCGGACTTTATGGTGCCTTTGGCTACGATCTCGCCTTCCAGTTTGAAGAGATCACGCAGCGTTTGCCACGCGGTACTGATGATCGGGATCTGTTGTTGTATTTGCCCGATAACATTCTGGTGGTGGACCATCGGCGTGAAAGCGCCCAGCAGCATTTTTATGATTTCGCGCTGTTGGCTGGCGATAACATGTTGAGCACCCGGCAGTTGTCGCGCGCAGTGCAAACTGCTCCATTCGCATTTGCGAGATCTTCTCTCGTAAATCGAGAGCCGGTCAGTGATCATGCGCCCGGGGCTTATGCCGGGATTGTGCGCAAAGCACTGCAGGCATTCGCGTGTGGTGATTTGTTTGAAGTGGTGCCGGGGCAGACGTTTACAACAACATGCCAGGACAGTCCCTCCGCGCTTTTCCGGCGCCTTCAGCAGCAGAACCCTGCGCCTTATGGCGCCTTGCTCAATCTGGGGCAGCAGGAATACCTGGTGGCGGCTTCGCCCGAGATGTATGTACGGGTGGAGGGTCGCAACGTTGAGACCTGTCCCATTTCCGGCACCATCGCACGGGGTCGGGATGCATTGGAAGATGCGGAACAAATCCGGCGTTTGCTGAATTCAGCCAAGGATGAAGCCGAGCTGTCCATGTGTACCGATGTGGATCGCAACGACAAAAGCCGGGTCTGTGTACCGGGTTCGGTGCAAGTGACAGGCAGAAGGCTGGTAGAAATGTATTCGCGCCTCATTCACACGGTGGATCATGTGAAAGGCGTGTTGAGGCCCGAGTTTGATGCACTCGATGCATTTCTTGCGCACGCGTGGGCGGTGACGGTAACCGGAGCACCCAAGCATGCAGCAATGCAGTTTCTTGAGAACCATGAGCACTCGCAGCGTCACTGGTACGGTGGTGCCATGGGTTGTCTGAATTTCAATGGCAACCTGAATACAGGACTGACAATTCGTACCATCAGGATCAAGGATGGCATGGCGCAGGTGCGGGCAGGTGCAACCTTGTTGGCCGATTCGAATCCGGAAGCGGAAGAGATGGAAACCAGGTTGAAAGCCAGTGCCTTGCTTGGCGCGCTGAAGGCGCCGGCACCAAGGGATGACGAGCTTGGCGCTGCAGCAACTGATGGGGCAGACCGGCGGGCTGGCCTGGGTTTGCGTATCTTGATGGTGGATCATCAGGATTCCTTCGTGCACACGCTTTCGTCCTATCTGCGGGAAACCGGCGCCATGGTGCGCACGATCAGGCCTGCGGCAGTCGCCGCGCAGTTGCATGACTACCAGCCTGATTTGGTGGTGTTGTCGCCGGGACCAGGGCGTCCGCAGGACTTTGCCATGGCTGATTCAATCAAGGCAGTGCTGGCAAAGGAAATTCCTTTGTTCGGGGTGTGCCTCGGCCTGCAGGGGGTTGTCGAATTCTTTGGTGGTTCCCTGCAGGTGTTGGCAACGCCGATGCACGGCAAGCAATCAGCGCTGGTGCAGATGCAGGGCCCCTTGTTTGAGGGACTTCCGGAAGCGCTTGTGGTCGGTCGTTATCATTCGCTGGCGGCAGCTGCCGTGCCTGAGTGTCTGCAGGTGTGCGCGCGCAGTGATGATGGAGTCGTGATGGCGCTGCAACACCGGCATTTGCCGGTATTTGCCGTGCAATTTCATCCAGAGTCGATTCTTACCGCGCAAGGCGGGGCCGGACAGCGTATGCTGTGCAATATATTGCGTGCGATCTGTAAATCGCAGGCATGAGCGCAGGCGCTTGCGTTGGTTGCAAGCTGCCAATGCAAACTAGTTAGTGCAAAGTAGTTAGTGGAAAGTAGTTAGTGGAAAGTAGCGCCTGGTGGAGGCGCAGTGTCCTGGTCGCACAAGGCCGCTACATCAACAGCATCGAAACTGTAGTGCATGTTGCAGAACTCGCAGTCGACCTTGATGCTGCCTTCTTCTTCCAGGATGTTTTCAAGTTCCGCTTTGCCAAAGGCGATGAGGGTTTTCTCAACTTTCTCGCGCGAACAGGTACATTCGAAATGCAGGTCGCCGGGATCAAACAGATGCACTTCTTCTTCGTTGAAAAGCTGGTGCAGCAGTCGCGCAGGGTCGAGGTTGAAGATTTCCTCGCTGCGTAAAGTGTCCGCGAGGATGTTGACCCGGTTCCAGTTTTCTTCGCGGTCAGTAATGTCGGCCATCTCGCTGTAAGACGATTTGGACTGGGCTTGCGATACTGGCAGCGCCTGCAGGAAAAATCCGGCAACATGCTCCGGTGACACAAACAACTGGAAGCTGGACGGCAGTTGTTCGGATTGCAGGAAATACCGGTTGAGCGCTTCGGCCAGATTGATGCCGGAAAGCTCGACAATGCTTTGGTAACGTTCGCCGGAGTCCTTGATGATAGTGATAAGGATATTGCCTCCGCCAAACACGTCTTGCAAGGTGCCGTCCGGAACCATGCCGTCCCAACGCGCGAGTCCGCGCACGGCACCCTTGCTGGTGACTTGTGTAACCAGGCTGCGCAGCGGGCCTTTGCCCTGGATCTGCATGATCAGCGTACCCTCGAATTTGATCGAGACGCTGAGCAGTGCTACCACGGCAAGTGCCTGGCCGAGCTGGTTGCGTACATTGGGCGGATAATCGTGGCGTGCAAGAACCTGTTGCCAGCTTTCATCCAGGTAAACGAGTTCGCCCCGGATATCCAGCTGTTCGAAACTGAAACGCCACAACTGATCTCTGAACTTCATCGCAGGCTCTGGGTGTAAATAAGGATTATGGGGTGTAAAAAAGGGCGGGCATTCTCTCCCGTTGTCCGGGCCGTTACAATAGCGCCCTTTTTATCGAGGTGACCATAGTGTTCGACAAGCTGGAATTGCACGAGCGACTGCTCAAGGCGTTGGACAAAATGGCCCTCACGCAGCCAACACCGGTCCAGGAGGCCATGATTCCGCTGGCGCTGGCCGGCAAGGACATCCAGACCAGTGCCGAAACCGGCAGTGGCAAAACAGCGGCCTATCTGCTGCCGATCCTGCATCACATGCTGTATAAGCCGCAGCCGGTCACCGCGACCCGCGCGCTGATCCTGCTGCCTACCCGCGAACTTGCGCTGCAGGTCGACAAGCATTGTCGTGACCTGGCTGCATTTACCCTTGTTACGACGGGGGTTCTGGTCGGCGGTACCTCTTACACTGACCAGAAGGCAATGTTGCGCAAGAATCCCGAATTCATCATTGGTACGCCCGGTCGCATCCTGGAACATATAAACAAGAAGACGCTGATACTGAGCGACCTGGAATTCCTGGTGCTGGATGAAGCCGATCGCATGCTCGACATGGGTTTTCGTGATGACGTGATGAGTATCGTGAATGCCTGCAAGGCCGAGCGGCAGACCTTTTTGCTGTCAGCCACGTTGCAGCATACCGGGATCGGTCGTATTTCCAAGGAAGTACTCACTGATCCAGAGGTGGTTGCCATCGGTACCCACCGCTCCGAGCACTCCGCGATTGAGCAACAACTGATCCTGGCGGACGATCCGCCGCACAAGCGCAAGCTTGCGAGCTGGCTGTTGGCGCATTCCACCTATCAGAAAGCATTGGTGTTTACCAATACGCGCGAGCATGCCGAACAACTTGCCAGTTACCTGCAGCAGCAACGTGACAAGAGTGTCGGCGACAACACCGTGTGGCGCACTGCCGGCAAAGGCAAGAGCAAGGTTGCCGCCCTGCATGGTGAAATGTCGCAGGATGATCGCAAGCGCATCATGCATTGGTTCCGCATGGGTACCGTGAATATCCTTGTCTCCACGGATTTGGCGGCGCGTGGTCTTGACGTCAAGGGCGTGGACCTGGTGATCAACTATGAAATGGCGCGCAGTGGTGACGATCATGTGCATCGCATCGGTCGCACCGGTCGTGCCGGTGAAACCGGCCTGGCCATTGCCTTGGTCGCGCCGCAGGAATGGAACCTGATGAGCAGCATTGAGCGCTATCTGGGCATCAACTTCACGCGCCGCAAGATCGAGGGCATGGTGGCCAAATTCCAGGAGCCCGAGAAGAAGACTGGCGCGAAGACCAAGAAAAAGGACAAGGAAAAACACAACAAGAAAGACAAGGGGTACGAGGTACCCAAGGCCGAACAGCGTCACCGTTTCAAGAAAAACATCGGCAAGCGCAGGCAGCCGAGCGATCCGGCCAATCTGGTTGCCGCAGCAGCGGTGGCAGCGGCAAAGCCCAAGAAAAAACCGCTTTCCGATAGTGCCGGGCTGTCTCCGCTAAAACGCAAGAAACCGGAGCGAAAACCGCAGCCCGAGTAGGGAGCGGCAAGGGGAGAAATGCCGGGAGAAAAGCGTAAGTCCGTTTCCCGGCACTACCAATCTAGTATTCCCAATTGAGGCTTGAGACCATCCGGTCCCGATATTGGGCAATAGGCTCTTGCTTGTTGCCCACCACCACCAGTGTTCCACCGGAGGCTTGGGTCACGAGGCCGTGGTAGTGCTCATCCGCTATCTTCACCTCGCCCTTCACCAGCTGTGAGGGGATCATCATCAGATTAACCGGCCCGGTCTCGCCTTTGACAACCAGGTGCATGGAGCGCTGCTTGGCGATCAAGCAGTCCTTGGCAAAGGTGATTTCCAGGCTGTCGCTGGCATTGCCGGGTTCCATGCTTATGCCCATGCCGGGTTGCATGCGCGCATTCACTTCAGTAATGGAAATGATGCTGCCATCACCAAAAAACGGCTCTTCTATATAAATGTGGCCAAAGATGTCGTCAGCCAGCGCTGCATTGACACCCGGCTGGTAATAGGCGCCCACGCCAATGGCCAGCAACAACACGGCAGCAACCGGCAGCAGGCGGCGCAGGTAGTGGGTGTCATTAGCCGCACTGCGTTTGGCTGCATCAGCCGTGTCCGCCAGTTCCGGTATCTGCAACAAGCGCGCGTGCAGGCCTTCCGGTGCCTGCACCAGCTGCATGGTGTGTTCCAGGTTTGCCTGAAACGCCAGATCGTCAGCCAAAGTGTCACGAGGAGAATCATTCATCGTTTGGGGAATCCGGCAAAGGGTTATTCGTATCCAGAATTGCTTTCAATTTGTTCCTGGCTCTGAAAAGTCGTGTCATTACTGTATTGTTATTGAGGTTCAGCAAGCTGGCGATTTCGTCGCCACTGAACCCGCCGATCACCTGCAATATGAGCGGTTCCCGATATTCCGGTTCCAGCGAAGCCATTGCCTTGTGCAACAGGCGCACTTCCATTTGCTGTTCTGGCTCAAGATGGCGACTGTCCGGCAAGCCGGACTCGTAGTCGTCGATATCGTCGAGCTCCGGCCGGAATTTTTCATACAAGCGGGCATTTTCCCGGCGCAAGATGGTAAATAGCCAAGCCTTGGCAGCTGCATCGCTTTGCAGGCTGTCAAAAGCGCGCCAGGCGCGCATAAAGGTTTCCTGGGTAAGGTCTTCCGCCAGCTGCCTGCTTTTGCTGAGCCAGTATGCATAGCGGTAAATGTCGTTGTAGAACTCTTTAACGAGTCCTTCATAACGCTGACGCTTGCTTGCGGCCTTCACTATGACCGATTTGTCGGTAATTTCTTTCGCGGCCATGATTTGGTTTTGGGGCTCTCGTTGAGAATCTCGCTGGGGTTCCAATTGAGCCAGCAATGGGTTTTTAGCGGGTGCTCGCTGGACCAGACGGGAAGAGTCGCAGGCAAGTGCCTGGCTTGGCCAGGGACAGGTTATTATTGCCGAACAGTGAAACCGGTAGCAAGGAAGCGTGGCAAATCACTCGAAACCCAATACGGCCTTAACAGGATTTTAATTAAGGCATGGTAGGCTGCGCAGAATGTATAAAGACCCGGGTAAATGCCAGTGAGCAAGAAAAAAATCGTTATCATCGAAGATGAGCCCGATATTCTCGAAGTGCTGAGTTACAACCTCAAGCGGGAAGGATATGAAGTATTCACCGCCAACGATGGTAATCGTGGCCTGGCCTTGATCCGGCAACAATTGCCGGACCTGGTGTTGCTCGACCTGATGCTGCCCGGCATTGATGGCGTGGAAATCTGCAGTACGATCAAAAAAGATCCAACCACGCAGAACACGCTCATTATCATGGTAAGTGCCAAGGGTGAAGAGAGCGACATCGTGCTGGGTCTTGGCGTGGGGGCGGATGATTACATCAGCAAACCCTTCAGTCCGAGGGAGCTTGTGGCCCGCGTCAAGGCAGTACTGCGCAGGGGTGTGCTGGTGGAAAAGTCGATTAGCCAGGAACTTATCGTACTGGGTGAATTGGCCATTGATTGCAACAAGCATCGTGTAAGTTATGCCGACCGTGAAGTAAAATTGACGGCGACCGAGTTCAAGTTGCTGCATTTTCTGGCCAGCTACCCGGGACGGGTATTTTCCCGTGAACAATTGCTGAGCAAGGCACTGGGGGATGATGTGGTGATCGTCGATCGTAATATCGATGTGCATATCCGCGGTATTCGCAAAAAAATGGATGTCGAACCTCCGCTGATAGAAACCATCCGTGGAGTTGGTT
>JBIIWM010000196.1:0-5530 GCA_044338875.1 Pseudohongiellaceae bacterium
AGCCTCGTAGTCAATAATTCAGCCTCCCCACGAACGGTGGACTCAACTCCACCCTATATTTTCCGCAATGAGTCCGCTGTTACTTCATTGGCGAATGGAATCGATAGCTATTATGAAGACACTACCTTCGATGTGATCTGGGGTATATGGGGTAGCCCGACCCAGGCATTGAAGAAATATACTGACATCAGCAATGACTCAGTGTTCATTGCAGTTGCCCAACCGCTTTACTGGGGTTCAGTCACACCGACACCTGCCATGCCAATTACTGGCACCGCTTATTACCGTTCCTTCGGGCGCGTTAACGGCACGTCCAGCCTGGGGGGGCTGTACGAATTCGATGCCCAATTCAATGTCGACTTCAGCAGCCCGACGTTAAGTGGTGATATGTTCCTTTGTATTGACGCCCTGGCCGGATGTAACTCCGCCTCGGCGCAAGACTGGGAATTCTCCTTTACCGGAAATATTGTTGATGGTGTATTCACAGGAGCACCAGGTTCCGGTTTTATCAATGATGCCAGTGCCACGATAACAGGTGCTATCAACGGAATTTTCACAGGAACGAATGCAGAAGCGTTTGCCGGCGGCTTCAATCTCAGTGCAGAGGGCGCAACCGTAGAGGGCCTCTTCCTGTTGGAACAGGAGAAGCGTTTTGACAACAGCCTGGCTCAGTTGCTTGATTCAAACAGTTTCCTGGTCCAGGAAAGTTACGCGCGCAATCTGGAGGGCTGGGGCACCGACAATGATGGAAGTTCCTCTGACCTGCTCTTCGTCGACGCGATTAACCGCTATGTCTATCGTCCAAGTCAGGTCGCGGGCAGCACGGTCGCCATCACGTCCTATACCAATTTTTACGATTCTTACCCGGTCTCCTGGGAGCGCTGGACTGGCCCACTGGTCCAGTTAAGCAACAACCTGCACACAGGTCTGGAAGCAGGAGCATGCACAGACAACAGTTATTGTGCAGATGGCTACCTTCAAGATCAAAATCATTTGGCCTTCTACTCCATTTTTGAAAAGTCGACTTTCGACTACACACCAAACCTGCGCGCCCGCTTTGACCATGTGCTGGGAGTGATTGGCGAAACTTCAGCAGGTGAATTGATCAACAGCAGCTCGGTAAAAATGAGTTTTGACCTTGATTTCTCTACCGCCCAAGTAAGCAACGGTCGCCTGTATTTGCCCATAACAACCAGCCCCTCTACTCCTTATGACTGGAAAGTGGTGTTCAACGGCAGCATGACGGATAACGCCTTCAATTTCACAATCATGCAAAGCGATCCCGACGATCTTTCAGCAACCACTCGCCTGGAATATGGAACAACTATTGGCACCTGGGCCAGCTTCGAAGGCAACATGAAGGGCGCAGCCGTAGACAAATACAATAATGACGGCAACCTTGGCGTGCTGACCAGTTTTTACTTCAAGGATGTTGCCCAAGGCAAGAGGGTGTCCGGGCAAATTCTGCTGGATGGCGTGATTGAAAACCGTTTCACCCTGGCTGAAGAGCAAGCCCTGAACCTCCCTGCTTTTGTACTGCCTACGCGCACCGACGAAGTCTTCACTGCCATAACATCAGAAGCAAGCAACCCCTCGGTCTTTGTTCAGGACTTGCAGGATTGCGTGGCGTGTACCCTTTTCCTGGCCCAACCTGATGCGGACTTCGTCATCAGGAACAGCGGCGGCAGCAGTAACAATGTGAGCATTGGCAACCCCACCTTGTATTCTGCCACGTTTGGCAAATGGGTCATCGGTGCACCCGCAGACTACGGCAATGTCATTACATTCTTCGACAACTATGACACCAAGAATTCCGAATCCCGGAATTCTTACACAAGCGATGTGTATTGGGCCGTAGTTGATACCGAACTGCTTACGACTCCTTACATAGCGACCGATCTCACGTTCGCCAAACCGCTGTTCATTGCTGGCACCGCCGGATCTGCACAGATTAGCGCCGTTGATGCCTGGTTCGATCTCGATGGCGGCAGTAATGGTACGGTTGCAACCGGCAATCCCGGTGTACTCGAGTTGTGTGCTGGCAATTTGGCTGGTTGCGGAGATGAGGCTGGTTCAACCTTGTTCCGCTTGACGTTCAATGGGCATGTCAGCAATGGTCGCTTTATCCAGGATGGCACTGTAACGCTTGATATCAAGGAAGACGGCGTTCTTGAGCAAAACGTGAGCATCGTTGGAGGTATCACCGGCATCTTCACCGGCGCAGACCAGGATCCCGGCATGTACGATGCCTTTGTAGGTGGTTTCAACTTCCGCAATCCGGCTGATGATGCGGATTACCTGACCGGCACCTTCATCCTCGAACGCGATGATCGTATCAAGGGTTCATGGCTGACTGCTGTCAGTGACAACACCGAAAACTCACTGGTAGCGTCGCCCGAACAAGATTCCATCGGTTTCATGAGTCATGTCAACGACGCTTCCAGGAATTATTTCTTTGGTAAACGTACACCGGGTTTCACGCCGGGGACCTATCTTGAAGGCGATGTCGTGCTTTCGCATGAAACAACACCAGCAACTGATGTCGAATTGACTGATGTCGAAGACATCACAGGACTGGGTTTCGGATTGTGGACAAGCGCTCATGTCGCAGAAGAAAACCTGCTGTTTAACACAGCGGCAACTGGCAGCGACACCTTGATGCCGGTAGTTTGGGCAGTGTTTGAACCACGCGCACCACAGGTGGCAGCGATGGGAACCTTCCGTACCCTGCTCTCAGGTGTTCAAGTGGAATTCCTGGGTACCGAAGGCGCCCTGGATAACACAGGTCCCTTGACTGGCCTGCAATACCTGAACCTGAGCTTTGATGTCGATTTCACATCGAGCAGCATCTCCAATGGCTCAATGCACGTCTCCACCTTCAGCTACGGTGAAGGAGCAATTTGGCAACTTGACGGCTTCACCGGGTCTTTGGATGGGTCGTTTATTACTTTCGACTTCGCACCTGCGATGGCTTCCTCTTTTTACAACGCTACCATCCCAATAACCGCTGCCATCATGAAAGGCAGCTTCATTGAAGATATGGCTAGCGGGGATGAACTGGACTTCAGCTTTGTTGGAAGTTTCCTGCTGGAATCCAGTACTGCCAACAAATACACCACCGGGGTGTACCTGGCCAAGCCTGACCAATTCATCGTGCTTGATGAGCGCTTGATCACCAACCCCAATCTGTACACACAAGTAATCGAAGAAGGTCTCGGCCTGGACGATTCCCTGTCTGGAGTCGGCTTCCTGCTGCCAGGCAACAAACAGAATCTTGCACTGAGCTCAGCGCAGACTGCCGAATACATTTATCGTGGATTTGCCTCTGATACTAACGATCAAACGGTCGATCCGGTATTCGCTGTTTTCGATTCCAACGGCGATGTCACTTCTGATCCTGACGATGTGACCTATAGTCGCGTATTCAAACGCGCTGGTGCTACCCACACTAACAACCAATCCTCAGTAGCTGGCTATGATGTCGACTGGGGATTCTGGGAAAGCGAGAGCGATATCACGCCCTTTGGTGCCGGTGCCATCGCACAACTGGATGCAAGTGATGTGAACAACACCGAGACCGGTTTCAATAACCTGGTGTGGGCTGTAGTCAACACGCTGGATGTGGCACAGCCTGCGGGAATCTACACCTATGCCAGAACCCGCGCCTGGACCGGAGAAGCGGGCGGTGGCACCCAGATTACCGGGGTCCAGGCCATCTTCGATATAGAGTTCTTCTATGGTGGGCTGGAAAATGGCTATTTGAGGATTTGTGTAGATGGTTCTGACGGTTGTACTGGTGCAACTGTGTGGGAAACAGACAAGAACTCTCCATTCTCCGGATACATCAACGATGGCTTCCTGGAAACCACTTTTATTTCAGGAGACATCCACTTTACCGACGCAACCACTGGCATGTTCGAGGGCAAGCTTGCAGGTCGCCTGATTGGAGCCAATGCCGGCAATAACGATGCGTTCCTCGGCGCCTTCAATCTTTACGAGTATGACAATGCAGAACGCTATCTGACCGGCTTCTTTATCAGTGAGCGCGAGGAGCGCTTTGATCCCGGTTTTGGTGACGGTGGAGCGAGCGTGTTAACCAATCTGCGGCAGCATCCAGGCAAAGGAGTGATCCTGCAAAACGGAACCTTGAATAGCGCGCTGAAGAGCAGTGTGAATACAGGTTACGATCCCATCTATATCACGTTCGTCCCTACCAACGGGGATGATCTGGTCTACAACCTCGGTTATCGCAGTGAACAGGCCGCTTATTCCCGCTTTGGTCATACTCGCGACGGGGACCCCTTCAACGAAATTCAATTGGGCTATTGGGACAAAGCGGGACAAGCCAAAATCCTGGATGACAATCTGGATGGGGGCTCTTACGTGTCATCACCTGGCTTGGCGGATTCCGGTTTATGGATGAGTTATAACGCCGTTGATCTCTCTGCCTACAACAGTTCAGTGGGACGCTTCTCATCGGCTCTCAATCCGTACATGGGCGATAACAGTCACTCATCTGCTGCCGGCATTCATAAAATTGGCAACGGATCCCAAGGCTATTCTGTTAATCAATTCAAAGTGAATTTTGATATCAACTTCAACACTGGCAACATTTCAAATGGAAAACTGGAAGCGATCGCCAGCTTCAGTCCTACCGGTGCAGGGGAATTCAAATGGTTGGCCAACTTTAGCGGCAGCTTGGGCTCCGGAGTTACCCGTCAGGACAATATGCTGATCATCCATAATGGTGCTGTTACTGGAACCCTCGCAAGTACGACTGGAGCGCTTGGAAGTTCCGGGACCATAGATCCCAGCAAGAGCCTGATTGCCGGCGGTTTCCTGTTGGGACACGACAACAACGAATTGGTGTTCACTGGCATCTACCATCTGGAAACCGTGGCGACCACCATCGACAGCGTCAATTACTTTCACAAGCTCAATGGTGATTTCAGGACTGACGGCCTTGCCTTTGCTGCGGATTCTCCTGACCTGGACTACCGCTTGGGTATCGATCGACAGCTGGCATTTGCCGATTCCGCATATGTCGGCATGCTGGTCACAGCCAGTAATGGAATTGCGATTGGCAAGGCAATTTTTCCCGGCGACATTTCCTCGACACCGATTTTGAGCCACAACGGTTTTGGTAATTTCTCCGATACCAGCCTTGTGACGCCTGCCGAGAAAATCGTGGTTTCCAACACTGGCGTCGGACCCAGCAACTCAGCCGTTGGCGGACTCGAAGTGGGCTGGGGGCGCTGGACCAATACCGATGTCCGGGTACTTCAGAACAGACTTGCTCCAGCGCTCACATCGGCTCCTGCCAGTGCTGTTGATTGGGCGGTGTTCAAGCCAGCGAACATGGCTGGCCTCAGTGGTAGCGTCACTTACACCACTACACATTTCCAGGGCATTGATGAATCTGGCACCGGAGTGAGTTCAGCCAATATGAGCTTTCTTGTAAACCTTGCGGGTGGCCTGAATGCAATTTCCGGTGGAAACCTGACCGTTGGCAGTGCTGGACGCCAATGGA
>JBIIWM010000197.1:0-5500 GCA_044338875.1 Pseudohongiellaceae bacterium
GCCATCGATCTTGGACGCGTGTTCGTACTACGTTCTGAAATGCAGAATGCGGCCGATGCCGCCGCCATCGCAGCGGCGGCGGAACTGCGGGGAGACAGCGGCGCGCAAAGCAGGGCAGCTGCCGCAGCCCGCAATATGCTGCAACACGACAGCAAGTTTGCGGAAGTACATGATCTGCTGGGCGTGAACATCGGGCTTGAATACTTTTGCGCAATCCGTTCCCGCTATGATCCAACTGATGCCGAAGTAGATGAATTCTGCAGCAATGCCTACGATGCCAACGGATACAGCGCTGCAAGCAATGACGCCGAGAGTCATTACGTGCGGGTTACCCTGGCCGCTGGCGACGGTGAAGGCGAACCCTACTCTGTGCGCCTCTTCTTCCTGCCCGCACTGGGCGCCTTGACCGGTGGGGTGAATCCCCGCACGTCGCTTACTGCAACCGCAACCGGCGGGCGCAACTTCTACATGTGCGCCTTCCCTCCCGTGATGCTGTGCAACCCGTTTGAAAGTACCGGCACCAGCTTCAGCGAAGGTATGACGCCCGGTCAGCAAATTATTCTGAAGCAACAGGGCTCAAATCATTGGGCTCCTGGTAATGCTTCCTTCATCCGGCCAGACAATATTCTTGGCGGTGGTGCGCCCGAAATCGCGAAATACCTGGCGGATGCAGACTCCATTGGATGCAGGCCTCCACTGCTAACAACCGCTACCGGTGCGATGACCAATCAAGCCTCCAATGCTGTCAACACCCGGTTCGGCATCTATGCTGCCCCTGGCTTCAACAAACCAGCCGACAAGACATCCTATCTGCCCGCGCCGAACGTGATGAAGTTCACTGCGGATTTTCATGACCAGGGCTGGAATCCTGATGATGCACGCTTCGGCAATGGCGTTTGGAATCGCGACAAATACTTTAACGACAATCACGCCATCAGACCCGCAGGCTGGGATTTGATGACACGCTGGGAAGTCTACAACTGGGAACTCGACAACGACGCAGTCCCTGCTGCAGGTATCCCGCTCAACTCTCCCGGTGACCGTGACCGGCGCATCATGAAAGTGGCTGTGGTCGATTGTGAAGCTCATTCACTGAATGGAGTGAAGACCTTCCCTCTGATCAGTCCCGAAGGGTTTGCCAAACTTTTCCTGCTACAAAACGTGCCCGCCCCACCGAACGCCGATATCCATGTCGAATTTGTTGAGTGGATAGGCGAATCAGACGAAGATTTCCACACGGATGTGCAGATATATGAATAAGCCTCTCCAACAATCAGCTCCTGTGCGGCAGTACGGCGCTGCGATGGTGGAATTCGCCCTCACCCTGCCCCTGCTGACGATCCTGCTGTTCGGTTCAGCTGAAGTCGGAAGAGTGCTGTATCAGCAGAATGTGCTGACAAAGGCCGTGATGTCAGGTTCGCGCTTCATCGCACGCTCGCCTGATGCCCTTACTGCAGATTGTGCCCAGGACTCGGGGTGGACCGCAGTAACCGCAAAAGCTTCGAACCTGATCGCATATTCACAGGATGATGCCGCAGAGCTGCGGCTTGCCGGCCTCGATGCGGCAGATGCCATTGTGTTTACCCCCCGGAGTGAAATGCTCAACGGGAACACTGTGTGCGTAATCAGCACACAGGCACAGACCGAATTCGACGGAGTCTTTGGTGCAAAGCTGATACCACTATTGGATATCGGCCCCGTTCAACTCAAGGCACTTGAGGAGGAACGCTACATTGGAGACTAGAGCCTTCCGGCAAACATACAAGCAGGACGGTACTGCACTGGTGGAATTTGCAGTGACGCTGCCCGTGTTCCTGATCGTGGTGTTCGCGATCATGGAAATGGGATTGCTGATCATGGACGTGGCGCGCGCGAATGAAGTTACCAGGGAACTGACCAGGATTGCGATCGTACATGATCCTGTCTGCGATATTTTTACACCGGGTTCCAGCTGTCAGTTGACTTGTCCATCGACAGCAAAAGTAACCGTTGCATTACCAACGAGTTGTGGCGCGGCAACGGATTCGACCGGTTGCCTGATGATGAACAGCGCCAGCAAACACTTTCCCGACATAGAAGCCGACCAGATTGAACTGACCTACTCCTGTTCAAATGCCGGTGCAGCAGCGCGCCCCGACAGCCTGCCGCTGGTGACTGTGGGTTTGCATGATATCGAGCACGATTTTCTCTTTCCGGATTTCCTGGGGATTCAATCCCTGATCAGCATTCCCGGATTTTCAGCAACCCGCATTGGTGAAGACCTTTATACGGAAAAATGACTGTGAAAATACTCAATTTCGACACGCATAAACCAACGGTAGCCCCGGCTGATCTAGACGTTCTGGTACTGGCCTGTACTGAACACAATGCTGGAGTAATGGAGCCGGCACTGGCAGGCATGGACAAGGTGCATGTGACAGTGCACCGTTATACCGGCAGCAGGCCGCTGCAGGAAGATATCAGCGATTCGCTGGCGGACGTGGTGATCCTGGAAATGGAAGCACTGCGCGTGGAGATGCTGCAGGACATCCGCAATTTCATCGACAAGCGCGGACAAGAAACCGAATTGTTCGTGACCCTGCCCAATGCAGACCTGCAGATGGTTAAGAGCCTTGTGCAGAATGGGGTTGTCGACATCATTCCGCAGCCTGTCAACCCTCAGGAGCTCGCCAGTGCCCTTGCCGGCACCCGGAGCCGGCATAAAAGCGCTGCGATAAAAACGCAATCGGCCCGTAATGCGGTAACAGCATTCATGCGCACGCACGCCAATGCAGGAGGCAGCTTCACGGCCCTGAACGTCGCATGGCAACTTGCCGCCCATTTCCACAAGAAAACGGTACTGGTCGATATGGACATCCAGTTCGGCACGGTGGCTAGCGAGCTGGACATCAAGTCAAACAGCAGTCTGCTCGAAGCATTGCGGAATCCGGAACGCATTGATAAGGTTTTCGTGGAAACCCTGATTACCCACCATGCCAGTGGACTTGATGTGCTTGCATCGCCTGGGGATCTGAGTCCCAGCGAATACCTCAACACAAAAGCGGTGTCGCGCCTGATCTCGGTGCTGGCCGATACTCACGAGCATGTGATTATCAATCTGCCCTTGTTCGTAAACGATGCGGTGATACAGGTGTTCCGGCATTCAAATCCGTTGTTCCTGATTACCCAGGGCAGCATGTCGCCACTGCGCAATCTGAGGATGCTGCTGGAAAACCTGCCGAGCCACGGCATTGATACCGCACAAGTGGAAGTGATTCATCTGGAAAGTGCGGCACTTGATGAGGATGTAAAAACCGGTGTGCTCCAAAAACTGGCAGGGCAACGCCCGCTGCACCTGGTTCATCATGACTACAAGCTGGCCATGCATGCAGACAATGAAGGCAAGCCTGCCTGCGAGCTGTATCCACGCACCGAGCTGGCCAGGGATATTCGCAATATCGCTGCACGGATCGCCACAGCGGACGCAGAGATCAACACCGACAAGAAACGCAAATTACTGCGCTGGTTTTCATGATTAACAGGAGACTGACCCGATGAATGCAATGTCATTACGAGCCTTGAACAGTGCGCCCGCAGATATCAAGACCACGAAACTTGAAATGCGCCGGGCTTTGCTTGATACCAAAACGCGCATTCATCGTGAATTGCTCAAGCGCATGAACCTCGAATTAATGGACCAGCTGAGTGGTGAACAGGTCCGTCAGGAAATCAGCGAACTGGCACTCATTGTCATGGCCGAGGAAAACGCCCACCTGAACAGCCGGGAGCGCGATGAAGTCATTGCCCAGATCCAGAATGAAGTACTCGGCCTGGGTCCGATTGAGCCGCTTATCGCCGATCCTACGGTGACCGACATACTCGTCAATACCTGGGAACAAATCTTTGTCGAACGCAGCGGCAAGCTCATTCTCACTGAAGTCCAGTTCCAGAATGAGAGCCATCTGCGCCGGATCATCGACAAGATTGCCGCGTCAGTGGGCCGCCGTATCGATGAATCATCCACCATGGTGGATGCGCGGCTGCCTGACGGTTCCCGTGTGAACGCGGTAATACCGCCTACGGCCGTGGATGGTTCAATCCTTTCGATCCGCAAGTTCAGCGCCGACCCCCTCAAGATGAGTGATTTGGTCAACAACAAGGCGCTCACTCCGCCGATGGCCGAATTCCTGAGCGCTTGCCTGCAGGCGAGGATCAATATCCTGGTATCTGGAGGCACCGGTTCTGGCAAGACTACGCTGCTTAACGCCATGTCAGGCTTCATTCCCAGAAATGAACGTATCGTCACCATAGAAGATTCGGCTGAACTGCAGCTGCAACAGCCACACGTGGTCCGACTGGAAACGCGCCCGCCGAATCTGGAAGGGTCAGGTGAAATAACCCAATGCGATCTGGTGCGCAACTCCCTCAGGATGAGGCCCGACCGGATCATCATCGGCGAGGTGCGTGGAGTCGAAGCGATGGACATGCTGCAAGCGATGAATACAGGTCACGATGGATCCATGACCACGATCCACGCCAATACCCCGCGCGATGCGCTAACCCGACTCGAGCACATGGTCTGCATGAGCGGTGCATCCATCCCGGCGCTGGTAGCGCGGCAACAGATAGCGGCTGCGCTTGATTTGCTCGTTGACGTTGAGCGCATGATGGATGGACGCCGAGTTATAACCAGCATTCAGGAAATAACCGGCATGGAAGAGAATGTGGTCGAAATACAGGAGATTTTTGCGTTCCACAAGAAAACAGTAGACGAAAACGGCCGTGTCAAAGGCACTTTTTGCCCCAGTGGAATCCAGCCGCGCCTGATGCAGCGCATTCGTGAACACGGCATCACGCTTTCAGATTCCATATTTGACCCACACAGAATCTACGAATAAGGATCTTGCCACCATGAAAACTCTTCCCTTCAGCACTATTGAACTGCTTGTCCTTGGCGCCGTTGTCTTGTTATTGGCCAGTGTCTACCTGTTCTGGAAACAGTATGTGGTCACCGGAAACATCAAGGTCAGGGAGCGCATGAGCCAACTGTCTGCGACACCGGTTGAAGTAAAAACCCTGTCCCTGGCCCGCCAGAAAGTCGTGTCTCCGCTGGACAAGTTGCTGCTCAGCTTGCCAGGCGCACACAGGCTGGATCACTTTCTTGAGCAGGCAGGCGTGAACCATGGTCCGGCCGGTGTGTTGTGGCGCATTGTTTTGGGTGGCATCTCGGGATTTGCCCTGGGAGTCTTCCTGTCTGCCAGTTTTGGTGCACTTGCCCTGCCGGCTACTACCTGCGCCGGCCTGCTGTTCCCGATTTTCCGCCTCAGAAAGCAACGCAGACACCGACTGGATCGTCTGGTCAAGCAGTTGCCGGAAGCCATGGATTTCTTTGCCCGCAGCTTGCGGGCAGGAAACCCATTCATCGGCGCACTGAAGGCATCGCCGAAGGAATTGCCTCAGCCTATCGCACGCGAGATGGAGATTACGTTTGAAGAAATGAACTACGGCCTTGAGTTCGAGG
>JBIIWM010000198.1:0-5488 GCA_044338875.1 Pseudohongiellaceae bacterium
TGAACACCAGGAAAGTGCCGCCATAGGGGATGAAGCCGCCGTGCAAGGCGATGCCATTGTTGATCGCAGCCATGCCGAATTCGCGCACGCCGTAATAAATGTAGTTGCCGGCTGGATCGCGCGTGACGGGAACGCTGCCGCTCCAGTTGGTCAGGTTGGACCCGGTAAGGTCGGCGGAACCCCCGAGCAGTTCCGGCAACATCTGGCCAAAAACCCCGATGCAGTTCTGGGAAGCCTTGCGCGAAGCAATGCTGTCGCCTTTTTCCTGGCACTGGCGAATATAGTCATCGGCATGGGTGTCGAAATCGTTGTGGAATTCGCGCTTGATGCGACGGACGAGCTCCATCGCCAGTTCCGGATAGTCCTGCTCGTAATGCGCGAACTTTTCCTTCCAGGCTGACTCGGCCTGGAAGCCTTTCTCACGCGCATCCCAGGTGCGGTAAATCTCGGAGGGAACATCAAAGGGCAAATGGCTCCAGCCCAGCGCTGCACGGGTAGCCTGGATTTCCTCGGCACCCAGTGGTGAACCATGGCAAATTTCCTTGCCTTGCTTGTTGGGTGAACCGTAACCAATGATGGTTTTGCAGATAATAAGTGTGGGCTGTTCGGCATTGGCGCGGGCAGCGGCGATGGCAGCAGAAATCTGCTCGGGATCATGGCCATCCACTTTCAGCACCTGCCAGTCATAGGCTTCAAAGCGCTTGCCGGTGTCGTCGGCGAACCATTCTTCCACTTCGCCATCGATGGAGATGCCGTTGTCATCATAGAACGCGATCAGTTTGCCGAGTTTCAGCCTGCCCGCCAGCGAGCACACTTCATGGCTGACGCCTTCCATCAAACAGCCGTCGCCAACGAAAACATAGGTGTTATGGTCGATGACATTGAGTGCATCACGATTGAACTGGGCTGCCAGGGTGCGCTCCGCAAGCGCCATGCCCACCGCATTGGCCAGCCCCTGGCCGAGCGGGCCTGTGGTGGTTTCCACTCCAGGGGTATAACCGTATTCGGGGTGACCCGGGGTTTTCGAATGCAGCTGGCGGAAGTTCTTGAGGTCTTCGATACCGAGGTCGTAGCCAGTGAGGTGCAGCAGGGAGTAAACCAGCATGGATCCATGCCCATTGGAGAGCACAAAGCGGTCGCGGTTGATCCAGTTGGGATTGGAGGGGTTATGCTGAAGGTAATCGTTCCACAGCACTTCGGCGATATCCGCCATGCCCATCGGTGCGCCGGGGTGACCACTATTGGCCTTCTGGACAGCATCCATGCTCAGGGCACGAATGGCATTTGCACATTCCTTGCGGGTGGCAAAGCGCTGCTGGCTGGCGTTACCCAGGCTGGACTGCTGCATCACATACTCCTTTCACTGAACTTTTATTGAGCTTTCATTGAGCTTTTCTTGAGCTTTTATTTGGCTTTCGTCCGGCTTTCGTCCGGACAGGCAACAGCGCTGGAACTGTTGGCTGGATAAAGGGCGGCCATTGTCTTACAGGACCTAGCATAATGCTACTTCGGAAATGAATGGAGACCTTGGTTTTCCAGTCTTTTCCGAGCCCCTAAAGGGGTGTTTGCCTCGGTCAAATGACAGTGCTACATTCGCCCACTGCTGTAGCCCTACCTTCCAGCAATAACAATGAAACAAAAAGGAAATCCCATGTCTGAAGCTGTGTTGTTTACCTCCGAATCCGTGTCCGAAGGACATCCCGACAAAATGTGCGACCAGATCTCTGACGCCATCGTGGATGCATTGCTTGCTCAAGACCCAAAATCCCGTATTGCAGTAGAAACCCTCATCAAAACCGGCATGGTAGTGGTAGCCGGCGAGGTGACCACCACCGCGAACATCAATTATGAAAAAATCATTCGCAAAGTGGTCTGCGACATTGGTTACGATGATTCCAGAAAGTATTTCGACGGCAATACCTGCGCCATCCTGAATGCTGTCGGCGAACAGTCCCGTGATATCGGCCAGGGCGTCGACTCCTCCAAGGAGAAGGAACAGGGCGCCGGCGACCAGGGCCTGATGTTCGGCTTTGCCTGTGATGAAACCGATGCACTGATGCCCGCTCCAATTCAGTATGCCCACCGCCTGGTGGAGCAGCAGGCCAAGATGCGCAAGAAAAAAGTCCTGCCCTGGCTGTTGCCCGATGCCAAGAGCCAGCTGACTTTCCGCTATGTCGACGGCAAGCCGCACTCGATCGACGCCATCGTGCTTTCTACCCAGCACACTGCTGATGTGAAAAACAAGGATCTGCGGGAAGGCGTGATGGAAGAGATCATCAAGAAGGTGATCCCCGCCAAGTGGATCGACAAAAAGACCAAGTTCCACATCAACCCGACCGGCCGTTTTGTTGTGGGCGGCCCCTACGGTGACTGCGGCCTGACCGGTCGCAAGATCATCGTGGACACCTACGGCGGCTACGCCCGTCACGGTGGCGGCGCGTTCTCCGGCAAAGACCCCTCCAAAGTTGACCGTTCCGCCGCCTATCTGGCGCGTTACATTGCCAAGAACATCGTGGCGGCCAAGATTGCCACCAAGTGCGAAGTGCAACTGTCCTACGCCATCGGCGTGGCTGAGCCCACTTCAGTACTGGTCGACACCTTTGGCACCGGCAAGATCTCCAACCACGAGATCACCAAACTGGTGCGCAAGCATTTCGAGCTCAAGCCTGCCGGCCTGATCAAGATGCTGGATCTGCTCAGACCGATCTACCTGCCCACTGCTTCCTACGGCCATTTTGGTCGCAAGGAATTCTCCTGGGAAAAAACTGACCGCGCCGAAGCCCTGAAAGCAGACGCCAAAATCAAATAAGCCAAGCCGGGGTCAGAGTCGTTGATCGTCAGCGGATGTTCCAGGCCGCGACACCACCCCGCGATCAACGACTCCGACCCCTTGATCTCATTTAAAAACAGGAAAACAGCATGAGCAAGAAAGACTTCAAAGTGGCCGACATTTCCCTCGCCGCCTTCGGCCGCAAGGAAATCGAGCTGGCTGAAATGGAAATGCCGGCGCTGATGACGCTGCGTCGCAGATACGGCAAGAGCAAGCCCTTGAAAGGCGCCCGTATCATGGGCTGCATCCACATGACCATCCAGACTGCAGTGCTTATGGAAACCCTGATTGAACTGGGTGCCGAACTGCGCTGGTCATCATGCAACATCTTCTCCACCCAGGATCATGCTGCAGCTGCGATGGCTGCCGTCGGCATTCCTACCTTCGCGTGGAAAGGTGAAACCGAAGCTGAATACGAATGGTGCCTGGAACAGACCGTGCTGAAAGGCGGCAAGCCGTGGAATGCCAACATGATCCTGGATGACGGCGGCGACCTCACCATGCTCGTGCACAACAAATACCCACAGATGCTCGACAAGATCCACGGCATCACCGAAGAAACCACCACTGGTGTACACCGCCTGCTGGAAATGCTGAAAAAAGGTACCCTCAAGGTGCCTGCGATCAACGTCAACGATTCCGTCACCAAATCCAAGAACGACAACAAGTACGGCTGCCGTCACAGCTTGAACGACGGCATCAAGCGCGGTACGGACATGTTGCTGGCCGGCCGCAAGGCGCTGGTACTGGGCTATGGTGACGTGGGCAAGGGTTCTGCGCAGAGCCTGCGCCAGGAAGGCATGATCGTCAGGATCACCGAGATCGACCCGATCTGCGCCATGCAAGCTTGCATGGACGGTTACGAAGTGGTTTCTCCCTACAAGAAGGGCGTTAACACCGGCAAACCCGAGTGCATCAACAAAGCCGTCATGGGCGATATCGACCTCGTCGTTACTGCGACCGGCAACTATGACGTTTGCGACAAGAACATGCTGCAGGCGATGAAATCCGGCTCGGTGGTGTGCAACATCGGCCACTTCGACAACGAGATCGACACCGCGTTCATGCGCAAGAACTGGAAGTGGCAGGAAGTGAAACCGCAGGTTCACAAAGTGATCCGCGGCAAACTGAAAGACGGCACTCCGGATTACCTGCTGCTGCTGTCCGAAGGTCGCCTGATCAACCTCGGCAACGCTACCGGCCATCCTTCACGCATCATGGACGGCTCCTTCTCCAACCAGGTGCTGGCCCAGATGTATTTGTGGGAACGCAAATTTGCCGATCTCGACACCAAGTTCAAGGAAGCCGCCCTCAAAGTGGAAGTGCTGCCGAAGAAACTGGACGAAGAAGTGGCTGCATGCATGGTGCTGGGCTTTGGTGGCGTTGTCACCAAGCTCACCAAAGTACAGGCTGACTACATCGGTGCCAATGCGAATGGCCCGTTCAAGGCCGACAGCTACAAATACTGATCGCGCTTCACGCTTTGAAAAATGCCCGCCTTGTCAGCGGGCATTTTTTTGCCCCGGCGTTTGCCAGATACTCAAAACAGGCTGAGCGTAAGCTCCAGATAAAGAAAATCCGAATCGGCGCTGCTTTTCTTGTTCGCCGCCTGCTGCCTGAGACGCACAAAGTCACCATGACGGAAATGCGAATAGCCGATATTGACCCCGACATGCTGCGCCGGACTGAAGCGCACCCTTGCGTCCAGTTCAGTGCCAATATCAGTTCCACTTAGCCCGGACACATCACGATTGAAAGCAGAGCCTGCCAGCAGATTCGCCAGGCGATCCTTGGCACTGTCCAGGCGGTAGCGACCGATTCCAAGATCCATGCGTACTCCCGCCCGGGGCTGGAATTCCACACGCAGTTTTTCGGTGCGCAGGTTTTCATAAATGATGTAATCACTGGACGACCAGGGCCGAGCGAACCCGAAGAAACGGTCAAAACGGTTGTTTTCACTATCAAGCGGGTTGGCGTCACCGCTGGCGCGACCATGAAACACACTCAGGCGCGGTTGCCATGGATGGGTCCAGGTATAGCCGAGTTCTGCGAGGTAACTCTGCGCCTCGTGCTCCTGTCCACGGTCATCGCCATGTTGCTGCATGCCCGACACATCGTAGTTGAAGCGGCTTTCCAGCAACTTGCCGGATGCGCGCAGACCGTAACCGCGGATATCACGCTCACGCATGCCATTGGCCTGGCTCGCCTGCTGCCGCAAGCGCAAGTAATGCGGTTCCAGCGTGACAACCGATGACCAGCGTCGCCAATGTCCGGTCAGCACATCGAAGCGCTGGTCCAAATCACTCTTGTCGACGCCCGTCAGGCGGCGCGCGACCGGGTGCAGTCTCATCAATTGCAGTTGCCAGTCATTGTGCTGCTGTCCAAGGCTCAGGCGCAGGCCATCAAAATTGTTGGTGGTGTTGCGCCATTCATTGCGGGCTATCAGGCGTCGATCCAGCAATTCAAAGGCCATGCGTCCTGCATGCAGGGTGAGTGGGCGTGCGTTGCCGCGCGTGTCGGCTCCCAGCGCATCGCGCAAGTCCAGCTTCGCATACGCCTGGATGAATTCCATTTCGTTGACATCACGATCGTCCTTGGCAAAGTCACTGTGGCTGCGCCTGGCATCTTCAAATTCCGCCACGAACTGCAGCGGCAAGC
>JBIIWM010000199.1:0-5487 GCA_044338875.1 Pseudohongiellaceae bacterium
GGCTGATTTGAAAATCCGCTTCAAGCCCTTCCCGGTTGCGCGCGGCTCCGACGCCGAACTGGTCTCCCACGTGGGTATTCAGGTTGATCGGCCGGAAAAACAGTACTTCTGACTGCAAGTCACCACTGTCCAGTCTGCGCGTATATTCATAACGCGTGAATGTATTTATCAAGCGGAACCGGGAATTGTCGGTAAAAAAGTGGCGCTTCCTGCCGCCCATGCTGAGGGTTTCAACACCAACGCGATTGGCAAAACCCAGTCCCGGATAATAATCCTCGCCGAAATATTCGTAGCCGATACTGCCACCATAGCCATCACCCTGGGTTTCCATATTCGCTGACACCCCGAACGCCTTGTCGTCACCCTCACGCCCGCTGGTATCGGTCTGCTGGAAAAACGAATTTCCACGCAATGTATAGCGCTCGGAAAAACGGGTATTCTGATAACGGAAATCCATTCCCATCAGGGTATTGTCTATCACACTGGTCGGATCACCGCTGGTGAAGATCACACCAACGTTCGATTCACTGAGCACGTTGGCAGAAGCGCGGCCGACAAAAATCTGTTGCCCGTCGAGAGTACCGTAATCACCCTGCTGCACGGCTAATGCACCCAGGTTCCAGGCCCCCATCCTGCCGGTAAGTTTTACACCGGCATCAATATCCACCGGTTGACCGGTACGACTGAGACCAATGCGACGCGAATAGAACGGAATGCCGTTGGAATTGTTGTTATTGAAATTGCCTCCACCGCCGCGTCCACCAAACGTGAAGATATCCACATCCTGCAGGAAGAAATCCCTTTTCTCCGGAAAAAACAGCGAAAAGCGCGACAGGTTAACCTGGCGGTTATCCACTTCTGTCGCAGAAAAATCCGTATTGAGCGTCAAGGCGCCGGTAAGATTCGGTGTGATCTTGTAGAACATGTTCAGGGACGGGTCATAACGCTGCGTCGTCGTCTCTGTGATGTGATCTTCATTGGAAGCCATGGCCATGGACGGAATAATGTCCAGGCCCACACCCTGCTTTATGCCACTGATGCCAGACAGGACACCCGTGGTAGTCGGGTTGATGTTGCGGTTAAAGGAGGACCATGCCATTTCTTCGCGCTTTCGGGCAATGGTTCGGGCAACCGTGAAACCCCACTCTTCCGAATCGGGATCGAAATTCAGTGTATTGAAGGGAATGGCGACTTCGGCAGTCCAACCCTTCTCATCTATCTTGCTCTCGACTTTCCAAATGCCGGTCCAATCGCGATTAAGGGTGTTCGGATTTTCATAGACCCCTTCCCGCCGGATGCCATTGGGGTTCACCTGAAAGTGATATCCGGTACGTCCATTGTTGAAGGTATCGAGAATGAATTCAAAGGCGTCATCGAAATCCATTTCCTGCCCTTGCACCAATTGGCGCGCACTGATGCCGGCAGGTTCGCTGTCGTACAGGCGCGCACCCAGGTAGAGAAAACGGTCATCGTAGGCCAGGAAAAATTCGGAACGCTCGGAAGGCTCGCCCTGGTCCACAGGCTGGAATTGATGCAAGTCGGAGATGACAGTCGCGTGCTTCCAGATTTCATCGTCGAGCACCCCGTCAATCTCGGGAACCAGTTCAGTACGGACTATCTCGGCACGTTTGCGTGCACTGCTGGCAGTTTGGGGTTCAGTTTGCACAGACTGTGCAAAGAGCATGGGAACCACAAGATTCAGGACTCCCGCGAGGAGCAGTAGAATGGGTCTGGAAGTCATGAAGTCGTATCAGTTAGGGCAAGACAGGCAATTATAGGTAAGCATCATTACCTGTCCAGACTACGGCATCCCACAGTCAGCACAATTCACTATGCTTACACTGTCGAGCAGCTGGCTGACGAGGCATAACACCAGTCACGGCATTATCGGCATGCAAAAATCCTGGCAAAACTTCCCTTCACCCGCAATTGGCCGTGAGTGCCGGCGGTTCCAGATTCAGGGTCAAAGGCTGCATTTGCCGCAAGGCACTCAATCCAAGGATGTCCCTGTTGGAGTTTTTGAAAACAGCGACCTCTACATCATGCAGTATGCATTGGTCGGAAAGCTTGAGCTCGGCGATTATATACACTGGTACTT
This sequence comes from Pseudohongiellaceae bacterium, assembly GCA_044338875.1. Taxonomy (GTDB): domain Bacteria; phylum Pseudomonadota; class Gammaproteobacteria; order Pseudomonadales; family Pseudohongiellaceae; genus CAILUG01. The sequence goes on from JBIIWM010000199.1 coordinate 2,099, forward strand.
GCAGCGACTTGCCGTCAGCCATCACTCCTGTGATGTAACGCTGGAAAACTGTCCCTGGATTATCCTTCACCCGACCGAAGGTGTCCCGCGACAAGCTTACGTAGCCCGCCCCGGTGTCCAGCAACATGTCCGTGTACTCGCCCTGATCAACGCTTGCCTTTACATAGAAGGTCCCGCTACTCACGGATGCCAGCGGGATCTCCTCCTGTCCCCCGGCCAGAACAACAATGGGCATCAACAGCAGCAGGTGCAGCCATCCAGCCAGACTGTAGCCTCGTGTTTTCATCAGCAGAACCTCTGGATAATTGCATCTGTACATGCAATTTGAGTACCAAAACTCTATCTGACGGCTATCTGCCTGTTTTTCTGGATGTTTTGTGCTTCATTTCTTCCCTTTCACACAATCCATGGTGATCTTTCTGCACCATATCCGGTATTGACGACCTGTTTTAGTGCACAGCTCCTCGCTATGAAAGGAAATTCCTTCCATTAATCGCAATTACTTTCTTTTTTAGCTCTGCTTAAATCGCCACATACAGGGTACACACAGGAGTTACCCAACTACCCTGGATATCAACCAACACCACCTGTCAGAGGTAATCGGAGGTTACATGAAAGCGAAATTACTTTTCACACTGGCCGCTGCAGCAATTGCGCTTGCTGGCATCCAGTCAGTCCAGGCCCAGACATCCATCAAGCAATTGGATGCGGACACTATCAGGGTGACTGAATTTGCAGGCAAACCGCCGCACAAGCGCTTGACCATTGATCGCACAGCCCAGCCTGAGATCTTTGCCCATTATGCCGAGCGTGTCGATTATGATCCCCAGTCAATACTTGCCAGTGAACGTCGAGGCGGCGCACCAGGCAAGAACTTGCCCGGCAAGGTGCTTAAAGTCAGCAGTGATCCGGTGGAAGTAGCCGAATTTGCGCGCTTCGAGGAAGCTGATGCAGGTGATTCCAGCAGAGTACAGCGCCCCTGGAGAGGAGCTCCTGGCAAGTCGCGCCCAATCAGTCGCTGAGGACACCTTTTTTCACAGGAGTCTGACTTGTTGACCAATCCGACAACAAAGGTACCCCAGGGCACCTTTGTTGTTCACGCAACCGAGCCATAGACCCCAAGTGCAGCCGTCACGGCGGCACCTTGGTTGATCGGGGCCTTCATCGTTGTCAGCACTGCATCCAGCGCTCCAAGGCATAGCAACACATTGCTCTTGCAGGCACTTTCACCCATCAATCCAATGCGCCATACCTTGCCTGCCAGCGCTCCCAGGCCAGAGCCGATCTCAAGACTGTAATCCTGCAACAGACGTTGACGGACCAACGCTTCATTTACGCCCGCTGGAACGGTAATCGTATTAAGCTGTGGCAGACGCGCATCTTGCCTCACGACGAATTGCAGACCCATCGCTTCTACGCCAGCTGCCAGCGCCTGATGATGCCAGGCATGTCGTGCCCAGGACTGCTCCAGCCCCTCTTCACACAACAACACCAGCGATTCGTGCAAACCGTACATGCTGTTGACAGGCGCTGTGTGGTGGTAGGTCCGGCTGGCGTCACCCGCCCAGTAGGCCATGACCAACTGCATATCCAGGAACCAGCTCTGCACTTTGGTCTTGCGGTGCTGTATTGCTTCCAACGCTCTTTCGCCAAAGCTTACCGGGGACAAGCCCGGTGGACACGACAGGCATTTCTGGCTACCGGAATAGATTGCATCTATTCCCCAGGCGTCAACTTCCAGCTCAACGCCACCAAGACCTGTGACGGAATCGACAAGCACCAGACAACCATATTGATGGCCCAGTGCAACCAGTGTCTTCACGTCAGAACAGGCGCCAGTAGAAGTTTCAGCGTGCACAAAGGCCAGTAATTTGGTGTCCGGATTAGCCTTGAGTGCAGCTTCCACTTTCTGGGGATCCACCGGTTCGCCCCATGTATCCTGGACGAGGATCGCGGTCGCGCCGCAGCGCTCCACGTTTTCCTTCATGCGCCCGCCAAACACACCGTTCTGGCACACAATGGCTTTATCACCAGGTTCAAGCAAATTGACGAAACAGCACTCCATGCCGGCTGAACCTGGACCAGAAACCGGAATTGTCAGGCGATTGGAGGTCTTGAAAGCGTATTGCAGCATCAATTTGATTTGATCCATGAGCTTCACAAACTCAGGATCAAGATGGCCTATCGTGGGAGCACCCATTGCAGCAAGTACGCGTGGATTGACGTCGGAGGGGCCAGGACCCATAAGTGTGCGCACAGGCGGGTGGAAGGAGGCCACTTGAAGGCCGGCGGAATTGGTAGCTGCGAATAGCGGGATTGGGCTGTTTTTTATCATGGTGTTCATACGTATACCCGGCGCAGTTGGTTCTTGTAAATTCAAGGTAAAAAAAAAGCCGTTCGAGAACGGCTTTTTTTATTGAGGCGGTTGGTAAATCAATTATCGGTTTCAACTGCTGCTGCAGCTTCAGGACGATCAACCAGCTCAACATAAGCCATTGGAGCCTTGTCCCCTGCACGAAATCCGCATTTGATGATGCGAATGTAGCCACCGGGACGCGCGGTATAGCGTGGCCCGAGATCAGTGAACAACTTGGCAACGGATGCCTTGTTGCGCAGACGATCGAACGCAAGCCTGCGGTTGGCTACGCTGTCCTGTTTGGACAGGGTGATCAACGGCTCCGCAACCATGCGCAGCTCTTTCGCCTTGGCGAGTGTGGTTTTGATGATTTCGTGCTCAACCAAAGACGAAGTCATGTTACTGAACATCGCCTTGCGGTGAGAACTGGTTCTGTTGAGCTTACGTCCACTAAGACGATGACGCATGACTATAATTCCTAACTTTTATTTCTACAGTAACGATGTCCAGCAAATTCCCGGACATCCCCGGGCGAACACACAGGTTCGCCCCTACAAAATCAAGCTGCCCGATCATCACCTTTCAGGCTTGAAGGTGGCCAGTTCTCAAGACGCAGGCCCAAGGACAAGCCTTTGGATGCCAGCACATCTTTGATCTCGGTCAGTGACTTCTTGCCCAGGTTCGGGGTTTTCAGCAATTCCACTTCAGTGCGCTGGATCAGATCACCGATGTAGTAAATGTTTTCAGCTTTCAGACAGTTGGCCGAACGTACAGTCAACTCAAGATCATCTACCGGACGCAGCAGAATAGGATCAATCTTGTCTTCATGCTTTGGCTGTTCCTTGATCGAGCTGTTCTTCAGATCAACAAACACGCTCAGCTGGTGCTGCAGGATGGTTGCCGCCTGACGGATAGCTTCTTCAGGATCAATGGTGCCATTGGTTTCAAGTTCGATAACGAGCTTGTCCAGGTCAGTACGCTGCTCTACGCGGGCATTTTCTACCGCATAAGTCACACGGCTTACCGGAGTGTA
>JBIIWM010000200.1:0-5479 GCA_044338875.1 Pseudohongiellaceae bacterium
GGCGAGTGGTGGCTGACCGGTGGTGGTGGCACGCCTTGGGATGCAATTACGTATGACCCGGTCACCGACCTGGTTTACCTCGGCACCGGCAACGGCGCGCCCTGGCCAGCTGAAGTGCGTTCACCCGGCGGTGGCGACAACCTGTTTACCGCGTCGATCGTCGCGCTGGACGCGAAGACCGGAGAATATCGCTGGCACTATCAGGCGACCCCGGAAGACAGTTTCGATTTCGACAATACCCAGCAGATCGTCACTGCGGACCTCGTCATCAATGGTGAGCAGAAGCACGTGCTGATGCAGGCACCGAAGAACGGCGTGTTCTATGTGATAGAGGCGGCGACCGGCAAGGTATTGTCTGCCGATCTGTTCGTGCCAACGGCCAACTGGATGACCGGCTTCGATGACAACTTCAGGCCGATCCTGAATCCGGATGCCAACTACGGCAAGTTTGGCGATCGTGGCTTCCATGTCGTGCCCTCCGCTGGTGGTGCACACAGCTGGCATCCAATGGCCTTCAACCCAGGCACCGGACTGATGTACATCCCGACCAACTACGGCAGCTTCCCGCTGGTCGCCGAAGCGGGTGCGAAGATGGGCAACCAGCTGCTGTCGATCAACGTCGGCAAGCGTCCACAGGTTCCTGCACCGGAACTTGAAGGCGCAGGTTCTTACCTGCTGGCCTGGGATCCGGTGAAGAGAGCACCGGTCTGGGAGCAGCGCATGGGTAGTTCGCGCGCAGGCGTGATGACCACGGCCGGCAACCTGGTGTTCCAGGCCTCGGGAGCAAACTTCCTGGCCTTCCGCGCCGATACCGGCGAGCAAGTGTGGAGCACAGAAACGCAGTCTGGCATCGTCGGTGGTGCTGCAAGCTATGAAATTGACGGCGAGCAGTATGTTGCCGTCGTGGCAGGACAGGGTGGACGCGGTGGTTACTGGGCACCGAACCATGCCCGCCTGCTGGTGTACAAGCTCGGTGGCAGTGCCGTGCTGCCGGAGATGGTGAGCTATACCCCACCTGTATTGAATCCGCCGGCTGACTTTGGTGATGCTGCGCAACTGGCACTGGGCGAAACCCACTACAACGAACATTGTGCCAGTTGTCACGGCAACAGCGGCAGGGTAAGCAGTTTGTTTCCTGACCTGAAATATGCGGCTGCGCTGAACAGTCCTGAGTTGTTCAAAGCCATCGTGATTGACGGTGCACTGCAGAACAACGGCATGGTGTCGTTCAAGGAATTCCTGGCACCAGAAGATGCCGAATCCATTCGGGCCTATGTCGTGAGCCTGGCGAACATCGCGAAGAACGCACCGCCGCCACCCGCGGGTGGACCTGGTGGTCCCGGCCCGGGCGCTGCACCAGCTCCTGCTGCTGCACCGGCGCCAGCGCCAGCTCCTGCGGCAGAAGCAACGAAGCCGGCGGAACCGGTACTTCACCAGGATTGAGCGCTACACACAAAACCCCGACCCAGTCGGGGTTTTGTCTTTTAAAGCGAACTGGCCGGCTTGTACAAGCACGAAGAGCATGCATAATTTGTTCGATTCGTTCCACAAACCCTGACAACGTCGGTGTTTGAATTTTTTCTGTCAAACCAAGAGGGAGTAACCCCGCATGACCAAGTACGTACTCAAACTCATGTTCACTCGTGCCACTGCTGTCACCGCAGCCTTATTGCTGCTGCCGCTGGCTGATACGGCACTGGCGCAGGATGTCGTGGGGCCGCAGCTGGAAGACAAGCCGGTCACCATGGAAACCCTGCTTGATCGTATCCAGATCGAGGATTTCCTGACGCGGTACTACTACGACCTGTCAGTCGGCAAGAGTCATGAACTGGCCGATTACTTTACCGAGGACGCCGTGCTGGACGTCGACAGCACTATCGCCAAGGGCCATGCCGAGATCGCGAAGCTGTACCAACGACCCGAAGCCGCAGAAGACGCTGCGGAAGCTCCTGCCGCCACCGCACAGCGGCGCCGCGGCCACATGCTGCTGACCAACCCGATCATCAACGTGGATGGCGACAGGGCCACCGTGCACGTGATCTGGACCGGCGTGATGAACGAAGGTCTCGGCAAGGCGCCAGCCTTGTACGAGCAGGGCCGCGAGTACAGCGAACTGCGTAAAATCAACGGCAAATGGCTTATCTCAGTGCGGTATATCACTTCTGACAGCGGCCTGCCGGACCGCTTCGATGCTACTTACCAGCCACGCGAACATCGCTGAGCCCAGCCTCTTCGCACTCACAATCCGGCCGTGGTCCAAGCGGCCGGTGACATTACGTTCAAAAGGATTTCCCATGTCGATAAATTACCCTGCCGTGATCACCCAGCCTCGCCTTGCGCTGGTCGCCATTATCAGTTTCCTGCTCCAGGGCTGTGCGCCAACTGAAGAAGCTGCAGCGCCAGCTGCACCCGTTGCAGATTTGGCGCCGCCTGCAGTTGCTCAAGCCACTCTGATCCCACGGAACGCTCTGACCCCGCTGAACGTGTCGGGCAGTTTCTGGATCGAGTTGTCGCCCGTGTTGGTTGCAGCCAACAGCTTTTATCCGGTGCAGTTAACGGTTGGCGAAGACGGTATTACCAGGATTACTTCTGGTGAAGCGGACCTGGCGACGAATGCCGAAACCCAGTTGTTGCGCGAATCGGTCACGAATCCGGATTTGCGGATCATCATGACGGTCACCGAAAGTTTCTATCGCCTTGTCGCACGGCGTTCAGCCGGCATCACAACCCTGGCTGACCTGAAGGGCAAGCGGGTGATGGTGCCGCGCAACACTTCGGCCAATTACTTTCTGGTGGCGATGTTGCGGACAGTGGGACTGACTGAGGATGATGTTGAACTGGTCAACCTGCCTGCGGCCCAGGGCGAGCAAAGCGGCATGGACCTGATGTCGGATGCCTTGGCCAATGGCGATGTGGATGTCATTTCGATCTGGGAGCCTGAGCCTGAGGATGCCATCCACCAATTGGGTGATGATGCAGTGGTGTTGCAGGATCGCAGCGTTTACCGCGAAGTATTCAACCTCCATGCCAGGGCAACGGACCTGGCCGATCCGGCCAAGCGTCACTCAATCGTGGAGTTCGTGCGTGCGGTGGCAAAAGCGACTGCAGCCCTGCAGGCCGATCCCGTCCCCTACTGGCCGCAGGTCTCCAGCATTACCGGTTTCACGGTCGAGGAAATCGCGATGGGCTGGCCTGAGATGGAGTTTCCCGTCCAGATAATTCCCGACATGCTTGATGTTCTGGTAGAGGAAGAGCCTTGGGTCGCCAAGGCGAGCAACCGGACGCCACGCAGCCGTGAAGAATTGGCCATGTTCATTGATGCGTCAGTGCTCGAGGAAGCGCTGGCCACCGAGTAACCGCTGACTATTCTTTCGCAGCGGAAGCCGCAGCCAGGCGCTCCTCGAGTTGGGATTTCAGCGCCAGGAACTTCTTCATGGTTTGAGCCAGCTCAGGGCTGTTTGCCGCGGTCGTTTCAAGCTTTGCTTTCAGCAGGGGCAAGCGCCGCGCATATTCAACTTCTATCGGCAACGCGCTGCTCATGCCAGTGCCGGCAATCTGGTCGTAGAATTCCTGCCCGCGGGCCCTGGTCGCCCTATCCAGGAATTCGGGCCGGCACAGGCGGTAGCGCATGTTGGTGCCCAGTGGTTTTTCCCAGCGGCAGTGGATGTCGTAGAGATCGTCGGTGTTGAGCTGGTTGTAAAGCGCGTATACCTCATCTTCCGCAGCCTGCACCTGGCGTTCCAGCATGTAGCGCTGGCGTTGCCCGGTGATCTCGATTTCCTCAGGTGCGGGCTCTGCGGCCATGGTGACTGTTGCCGCTCCTGGGTGCACACCCGCCAGGAATGCTGCAGCCAGACTGGCAGCAGCAAGCCAGGGTAAACGCAGGGCTGGTTTTTTCATCCTGGAGGTCCTTTTTGCCTTTTTGCCATTCTGCCGGTCTACTCCTGGTTTGTGAGTTTTTGAGCAGTTTGTGAGCAGTTTGTATGTAGTTGAGGGGTGGTGGCGGTTGTCACTGACCGTCACATTCAGTGAAATGTACCAGATTGCCCCTGTTTCTGTATCGGGCCTTGCTTGTCAGAGGTGGCTCAAACGCGTTGGAATGGTATGCTTTCCGGATCATTCTTTCCGTGCGAGAAATAACCTTGCTGCAGTTCTACAAAGGCTCAATCCTGTTCACCATCGTCTGCCTCATCCTCGGTGCCATGTATGGCTGGTTTCTGACCGGCACGGTCGTCGGCACGCTCTCGCTGCTATGGATCGTGGTGGTGCTCTCCATCCTTGAAGTATCGCTGTCGTTCGACAATGCCGTGGTCAACGCATCGGTGCTCAAGGACATGGATTCGGTCTGGCAACACCGCTTCCTGACCTGGGGCATGGTCATCGCAGTATTTGGCATGCGCATCGTGTTTCCGCTGGCGATAGTTGCCATTGCAGCCGATCTCGGCCCGCTGGATGCGATCAGCTTGTCGCTGAACAAACCGGAAGAGTACGAAGCGATCGTCAGCAGCGCGCATGTCGGTATCGCCGGCTTCGGCGGTGCCTTCCTGGCGATGGTTGGTCTCAGCTTCTTCTTTGACGGGGAGAAGGACGTGCACTGGATCGTCTGGATCGAATCGTGGCTCAGGGCGTTCTCCAACATCAAGGCGGCGGAAATCGCCCTGTTGCTGCTTGGTCTTTACTTCATTTCGCAGCTGCTGCCGGCGGATGAGGCGCTGACCTTCATGGTGTCGGGTTGCCTTGGCCTTGTAACTTTTATCGCCGTGGAAGCACTGGGCACGCTGCTGGAAATGCGCGAACAGGCACTGGCGCTGCAGGGCGCCGTGGTGCGCTCGGGTTTGGGCGGCTTCATCTACCTCAACATCCTCGACAGCTCGTTCAGTTTTGACGGCGTGATCGGTGCCTTCGCGCTTTCCAACAACATGATTGTGATTGCGCTGGGTTTGAGCATCGGCGCCATGTTCGTGCGTTCGATGACGATCATGCTGGTACAGAAGGGCACGTTGGCAGAATACCGCTTCCTTGAACATGGCGCGTTCTGGGCGATCATCGCGCTGGGAGCGATCATGCTGCTGTCAGCGCGTTTCCATATTCCCGAGACGGTGACCGGGCTGATAGGTGCGGTACTGATCAGTGCGTCGCTGTGGTGGTCGGTGCGCCACAAGCGCCTGTTTCCGCATGGTGAATGAAACCTGCCGGGCAGCGCACGAATGCCTCAACAAGCAGTAAAAATCGTATTTCATCCATAACAAGCAAGGAGGGGAATTCCATGCGCAAGAACATGCATGCACTGTTGGCGGTAGTTGTCATGGGCTTCATCGTACTGGGCGCAGGGCAGGCGCTGGCGCAGGGAAGCCTGGAAGAGATCCGCGTGCTCAGTCCGGCCCTGACCGGCAACCTGGAAGGCGACGACCCTGAACGCAAGGTCTTCGTCTACCTGCCGCCCGGATATGCCACCAGTAACAAGCGTTACCCGGTGGTG
>JBIIWM010000201.1:0-5400 GCA_044338875.1 Pseudohongiellaceae bacterium
GCTTGCAGGAGATTGCTGCGCGGCATACTTGCCAGCGAACAAGTACAGCTTGTGTCCATTGCAACGTACGCTGTCAAGATCAAGCGGGCTTACACCGGCCGCCGTTGCAGCTGCCTGCAAGTCGGTGCCAGGCTCTACTCCAGCAACGGCAACGCACAGCTTGCTCAAGGACGAGTCGTCTGCAGGGCTAAAACGGTAATCTGCCTGGGCCAGGCCAGTGGCGGAAAGAAGAACTGCTGCTACGAAAATCTTTTTCATTGGTAACACCTTGGTTAGTTTAAATCCGGGACATCTTCCCTGATGCCTGTAACTGTTGGCGCCAATATAGCGACCCACGCCGAGTTTCTGATTAAACCGCCCTTATTTTTCCGTATAAATTCAATTTTATCAATTTCACTTCTGCATCAACCCCCTCGCACGCCAATCAATAGTTGCTGCTAAGCAATGCAGTTTTTCTTGGTTCTGGTGGATAGCCGCGATTGCTAGATTGCCGCCCGTCGCAAGCTACCTGCCTCGTCATCCAAGGAGAACTAAATGAAAAACTCACACCGACTCGCTGCACTGGCATTATCTTCCGGTGTTGCACTTACCGCGTTTGCACAGGGTGTTGCACCATCCGTCAATAATGATGAAGACCTGCAACTGGCTGCAGCGCAAGACAACACAGGCGTTGAAGAAATCGTGGTGACATCAAGACGTCGCGAGGAGCTGGCACAAGAAGTACCGATTCCGGTGACTGTGGTCAGCGGTGCTTATGTTGCCGACACCGGCGGCTTCAACGTGAACCGCATCAAGGAATTGATTCCTTCTGTGCAGTTGTATTCCTCCAACCCGCGCAATACCGCCATCAGTATTCGTGGCCAGGGCACTACCTTCGGCCTGACCAATGACGGCATCGATCCGGGCGTTGGCTACTATATTGACGGTGTGTACTTTGCGCGTCCGGCCATCACGACACTGGACTTCATCGATGTCGAACGCATTGAAGTGTTGCGTGGCCCGCAGGGTACTCTGTACGGCAAGAACACCACTGCCGGTGCTTTCAACGTGACCACGAGCAAGCCTGAATACGATAACGCAGCCAAGTTCGAAGTGAACACCGGCAATTACAATTATGGCCAGATCAAGGGCAGCGTGACTGGCGGCCTGACTGAGACGGTGGCAGGTCGTGTCTCCTTCTCGGTAACCGAACGCGATGGCACCTTGACCAATATCACCACCGGCGCGGATGTGAACACCCTGGAAAACTGGGCCGTGCGCAGCCAGTTGCTGTGGGAAGCGGGCGAGAGCACCGATGTGCGCCTGATCGCCGAACTGTCACGCCAGGATCCGGTTGGCTATGCGCAGGTGTTTGCCGGCTCGGTACCGAACAAGCGCGCAGCGTTCCGTCAATTCGAAAACATCATTGCCGACGCCGGCTACAACCCGCCGCGCGATCCGTTCGCGCGCCTGATCGACCACAACACCGACTGGCGCTCCGGCAACGACATCGGCGGCCTCTCGCTGAACATCGATACCAAAGCAGGCAACGGCACGCTAACCTCGACCTCGTCCTGGTATTTCTGGGACTGGCGTCCCTCCAACGATCGCGACTTCCTTGGCCTGGACGCACTGTCCTTGTCGCAGGCACCATCGGATCATGAGCAGTTGACGCAGGAATTCCGCTGGGCCGGGGATGTCACGGATACTGTCAGTGGCGTCTTCGGCGTGTTCGCCAACCAGCAGGAACTGAAGTCAGACCCTGTGCATCGCGAGGAAGCGGGTCCGGACCAGTGGCGCTTTTCACGCAACAACACCAATCCGCTGTGGCAAACACCCGGCCTGCTCGAAGGGTTCGGCACCTCAAGCAGTCCCGGTCTGAAGACCTTCAGCGCAGCACTTTTCGGGCAGCTGGATTGGCGCATCACAGACCGCCTGAACTTGCTGACGGGACTGCGTTTCAATCATGACCAGAAGGATGTGAACTTCTCTCGTGTGGCGTCAGGCGGACTGCAGACTACCGATCCGGCGCTACTGGCGCTGAAACGATCCGTCTACAGCGATCAGTCCTTTAGCGCCACGATTGATGACGATAACCTGACCGGACAAGTGACGCTGAACTATGCGCTGCTTGAAAGTGTCAATGTCTACGGCACTTACTCCACTGGTTTCAAACCGGTAGGCCTGAACCTCGGCGGCCTGCCCACCGATGCAGGTCGCATCATGACCGAACTGTCCGTGATCAAGCCCGAATACGTGCAGCACTATGAGCTTGGCGTGAAGACCTCGCCACTGCCCGGCGCAACACTGAACTTCGTTGCCTATCTGACCAATATCGAAGACTACCAGGCTCAGGTGCAAACGGCTGACATTGCCGTAAACCGTGGCTACCTGGCCAACGCCGAGGAAGTGGAAGTGAAAGGCTTCGAGGTTGATGCAGCGCTGACGCTCGACAGGGTGTCGCTGCATGCCGCTTACGCTTACACCGATGGCAAGTACCTGTCCTTCACGAATGCGCCACTGCCCCTGGAAGAAGTGGGCAGTGCGGTATCCTTCAAGGACGTTTCCGGCGGTTTGCTGCCAGGCATTTCCAAAAATGCCCTCTCGATCGGCGGTGAATATGTGCAACCACTGAACCTGCTCAACACCAGTGGCGAGTTCTTTGTCGGCCTGGATGCCTACTACCGCTCAGCGTTCTCGTCGAGCCCGTCACCATCGCTGTACCTGAACGTTGCCGGCTATACCTTGCTCAATGCACGTGCCGGTTTCCGTACCGATGACAACTGGTCCGCATTCCTGTGGGCACGCAACCTGACCGACAAGGATTACTTCGAGCAGTTACTGCCTGGTGCCGGCAATGCAGGGCACTATGCGGCAGTGCTTGGCGATCCCCGTACTTACGGGGTGACGCTGCGTTACAACTTCTGAGCTGCTGAAAATCCTGCATTGCAGTTTTTTTCCTAAGCAATGCAGTTTTTCTTGGTTAGTTTCCGGCCCCACCCTTGCCAGAATGCGCGCCATCAACCAGGACATCCGTCCGGGTCTGTTTTTTCTGGAGCGTTTGCCATGCCAAGCACCCAACCATTTCTCGCCAGCATCCTTGCCGCCAGCGTACTGCTGCTCAGCGGTTGTGGCAGCAGCGATGATTCTGCGGGCGATGCCGTAACACGCAGTCTGCTCAACGTATCCTACGATCCGACGCGCGAGCTGTATCAGGACTTCAACCCGGTGTTTGCTGAACACTGGAAAGCGCAGACTGGCGAAACCGTAGAGATCATCCAATCGCATGGCGGCTCCGGCAGCCAGGCGCGTGCGGTGATCGATGGACTTGATGCCGACGTTGTCACGCTGGCGCTGGCCTACGACATTGACGCCATTGCCGCACGTACCGGCAAGATCGCCGCAGACTGGGAAACAAGTCTGCCAGGCAACGCTGCCCCTTATACATCTACCATCGTGTTCCTGGTGCGCAAGGGCAACCCGAAGAACATCCAGGACTGGGACGACCTGATCAAGCCGGGTGTGGGCGTGATTACGCCCAATCCCAAAAGCTCCGGTGGTGCCCGCTGGAATTATCTTGCGGCCTGGGGCTATGCACTGCGTCAGGAAGACGCCAGCGAGGACAGCGCGCAGGCATTCATCAAGGCGCTGTACGGCAACGTGCTGACACTGGATACCGGCGCGCGCGGAGCCACCACCACCTTTGTCCAGCGCGGCATTGGCGATGTGCTGATTTCGTGGGAAAACGAAGCCTTCCTCGCCCTCAATGAGCTGGGCGCCGACCAGCTGGAAATCGTCGTGCCTTCCGTGTCGATCCTGGCAGAGCCACCGGCAGCAGTGGTGCAGGCCAATGCCGAGCGCAAGGGCAATGCCGAGGTAGCCAAAGCCTACCTGGACTATTTGTATTCAGCCGCAGGCCAGCGCATCGCCGCCAGGCATTACTTTCGTCCGCTGTACCCGGAACTGGCCGATCCCGCCGACCTCGCACGCTTTCCGGAACTGGAAACCTTCAGTATCCGCGAGCTGGCTGGCAGTTGGGATGCAGCCCAGGCCAAGCACTTTGCGGATGGTGCCATTTTCGACTTGATCTACGCCAACTGAGCCCGGACGCGCGCATTGATGGACACGCCCACACTCCTCATCATCCCCGGCTATCACGGCAGCAGCGGCCTGCACTGGCAACGCTGGTTGCACGCCCAGGTGCCGGGCAGCGAGCTGATCGACGGCATCGACTGGGAACAACCGGTGCTGGCAAGCTGGGCCGAACGCGTGCGCACCGCGCTGTCTGCAGCCACCACACCGCTGACCGTGGTTGCACACAGCTTCGGCTGTCTTGCTACGATAGTCGCTGTCGCCGACCGTCCCGACCGCATTGCCGATCTGGTATTGGTCGCCCCGGCCGATCCCGACCGTTTCGATTTCAAGGGACTGAAGCCGCTGGCCAGTGTCGATGATCGCTTCGATCTCAGCCTGGCACTGCCGCTGCGCAAGTTGCAGGTGCCGGGCTTGCTGGTGGGCAGCCGCAACGATCCATGGCTGGGACTGGAACAAGCACAGGGCCTGGCGCAAACATTGGGGCTGGATTTTCACGATGCCGGCGCCGTCGGCCATATCAATAGCGAGTCTGGCTTTGGTCCCTGGCCCTGGCTGCTGGAAACGCTGCAACGGCGTGCGCAGGCCAGGCAACCCGGGCTGTCACCAGAACTTGTCCCAACGCTGAAAAAAGGACGCGGCAGTGCCTTGGCCGCAGTGCGCCAGCTCACCCGCGAGCAAAAAGAGAAACCCTTTATCCGTCGCAAGCGCTTTTGACCCCCTGGCCGAACAGCACCAGGGCACGCGCCTTTGCAGAATCCGGAATATCCAAAGCTGTTTTTATTATTTCCGGTGCAACAAGCGGCTGATTAGACTGCCACCCAGTTTCCCGGAGCTCCCATGCAAACCCAGGCACCAAGCATCACCAAGCGTCGCACGCGCCCCCCCAGTGTCCTGCCCGGCTTCAACCTGAGCCTGGGCTACACGCTCGTCTACCTGTCGCTGATCGTACTGATCCCGATTGCGGCAGTATTCCTGCGCACTGCGGAATTAAGCCCAGCTGAATTCTGGAGCGTGATTACCGAACCGCGTCTGGTTGCGTCCTACCAATTGTCGTTCGGCACGTCCCTGCTGGCTGCGGTGATCAACGCAGTCTTCGGATTGCTGCTGGCCTGGGCGTTGGTGCGCTACTCGTTTCCCGGCAAGAAAATAGTGGATGCGCTGGTGGACCTGCCGTTTGCGTTGCCCACTGCGGTGGCCGGCATTGCGTTGACCGCGCTGTACGCCAACAACGGCTGGCTGGGGCGCTTCTATGAAGGCGTACTCGGCATCAAGATCGCGTTCACACCACTGGGCATCCTGATCGCACTGGTGTTCATTGGCCTGCCC
>JBIIWM010000026.1:0-17224 GCA_044338875.1 Pseudohongiellaceae bacterium
CCAGGGGCATTTGCAGTACTGAAGAGTACGCCGCCAGAGGGCTATCCAATCACTATCGGTACGATTCCGTGAGAGCTGTTTCATGGTGGTCTGGGTATATACTTCTTATGAGTCTATGGCTCTTCGCTACAGCAGTTTTCCTGTTTGTATTAATCCCGCTGAGCAGGCAGGCGTTCATAGAAACACACCTGAGATCCGAACTCGAAAGCTTGGCCATCTCTGTAGGCTTGGGGGTTGAACATGCGCTCGGGATGGAGGATCTCGACATGATCGCAGATCTCAATCGGATAATTGCCGACAACCCGGACGTCGGCCGTGCTTACATTTTCCTCAAAGCAGAGAACGGTGACGAACTGATTGCCAGTTTTCCGCCTGATGAAGAAGTTGTAGAGACAGAGCCGCATCCAGAAAGTCAGGAAAAAAGTACAGTACGGCGTGATTTTTCAATTGGTGGAAACAGCGGCTACGTGTTGTTAACACCAGGTTTTGAAAGACTGAAGCAACAGTCGCGAGAACAGCAAACATTAAGCACATATGGCCTGATCGTTTTTCTCATACTGCAGGCTTCGTCATTGTGGTTCCTTCACAAGAAAGTTCATGTGCCATCCAGACAAATCTCGAAACTGACCAATAAGCTAATTCAGCATTGCGGCCTTGCAACGGCTGAATCGTCCTCTTTCCCACAGGGCGATCTGAAAAGAACAGCAGAATTGCTGATGTCCGCAGAAGATCTACTGTCTTGCTCAAAAATCAGTAGTAAATAGTCAACTGCCAATCCAATCGTTTCTGTCCGATGGTGGTTCCACTACTCCCACTCAATCGTAGCAGGTGGCTTGCTCGATATATCGTAACTGACGCGGGACACATCGCGGATTTCATTGATGATGCGGCCGGATACCAGTTCCAGTAATTCGTAGGGCAGATGCGCCCAGCGTGCGGTCATGAAGTCGATGGTTTCCACGGCGCGCAGAGCCAGCACCCACGAATAACGCCGGGCATCACCGACTACGCCTACGGATTTGACCGGCAGGAACACCACGAAGGCCTGGCTAACTTTGTGATACCAGCCAGCATTGTGCAATTCTTCCATGAAGATGGCATCAGCCTTGCGCAGGATTTCACAGTACTCATGCGTGACCTCGCCGAGGATGCGTACGCCCAGGCCCGGGCCCGGGAATGGATGGCGATATACCATATCGTAGGGCAGTCCCAGTTCCAGACCGATGCGACGCACTTCATCCTTGAAGAGTTCGCGGAGTGGCTCCACGAGCCCCATCTTCATGTGTTCAGGCAACCCGCCTACATTGTGGTGCGATTTGATGACGTGGGCAGTACCGTGTTTGGATTTGGCAGATTCGATCACATCCGGGTAGATGGTACCCTGCGCCAACCACTTCACTTCACCAAGTTTGGTTGATTCCTCATCAAACACTTCGATGAAGGTATTGCCGATGATCTTGCGTTTTTGTTCCGGGTCACTGACGCCTTTCAGTTTGCCAAGGAAGGCAGCTTCTGCATCTGCACGGATCACTTTCACGCCCATGTTCTGCGCAAAGGTCTTCATGACCTGGTCGCCTTCATTGAGGCGCAGCAAACCGTTGTCGACGAACACACAGGTCAGCTGTTCACCGATGGCGCGATGCAGCAGTGCTGCCACGACGGAGGAATCCACACCGCCGGAAAGGCCCAGCAGTACCTGCCCAGTGCCTACCTGCGCACGAATGGTATTGATGGCATCTTCAATGATATTGGCGGCAGTCCACAGGCGTTCACAGCAGCAGATTTCATGCACAAAACGGTTGAGCAGCTGCTGACCTGCCTTGGTGTGCGTCACTTCAGGATGGAACTGCAATGCATACAGGTGTTTGGAAGGGTTGGCCATTGCAGCAATGGGAGCACTTTCGGTGGAGGCAATCACATGAAAGCCTTCCGGCACCCGCGTGACCTTGTCGCCATGGCTCATCCAGACATCGTGATACTGTTTGCCGCGCTCTTCGATCACATACTCAAGATCGTGCAGCAAGGTATCAGTCCCCACTACTTCGATGCGGGCGTAACCAAACTCGGATCGATTGGAGCCTTCCACCTTGCCACCCAGTTGTTCGGCCATGGTTTGCATGCCATAGCAAATACCGAGGATGGGCAAGCCACTATGCAGGATGTACTCAGGCACACGCGGTGAACCGGTGAGGTTGGCAGATTCCGGGCTACCTGAAAGGATGACACCTTTAGGGGCAAAATCACGAAACTCGTCTTGCGACATGTTGTGGTGATGAATTTCGCAATAGACACCGGCTTCACGAATGCGGCGCGCGATCAGCTGGGTATATTGGGAACCGAAATCCAGAATGAGAATGCGCTGTTCGTGGATGTTGACGGCCATGAAATGACTCAAATATTAGTGAGTTTGCCAATGGAACAATCAGACTGCAGCCGTTCCAGCATGTTACTGAAAAGCTGCAGTCACCTGATCCGGTTTTAACTGACGCGGTAGTTCGGTGCTTCCTTGGTGATGCTGACGTCATGGACGTGGCTTTCACTGACACCGGCAGCGGTTATCTTGACGAACTGGGGTTTGACCCGCATTTCTTCGATAGTGCCACAACCGGTAAGACCCATGCTTGAGCGCACGCCTCCGGTAAGCTGGAAGATGATCGCTGACATCGGGCCTTTGTAGGGAACCCGGCCTTCGATACCCTCGGGCACAAGTTTGGCCGCACCACTGTCGAGACTTTGGAAATAGCGGTCGCTGGAACCGTGGGTCTTGGTCATCGCACCCAGCGAACCCATGCCGCGATACGCCTTGTAGCTGCGACCTTGATAAAGTTCCACATCGCCGGGGGCTTCTTCGGTACCTGCCAGCAGGCTCCCGATCATCACGGCATTGGCACCGGCCGCGATGGCCTTCGCAATATCACCGGAGAAACGGATGCCGCCATCGGAGATGATGGTGACATTGGTATTTTTCAGCGCTTCCGCCACATTGGAAACCGCAGTGATCTGCGGTACACCCACGCCGGTCACAATGCGGGTGGTGCAGATGGAACCTGGGCCGATACCGACCTTGACTGCGTCCACACCGGCTTCCACCAAGGCAACGGCACCGGCAGCAGTAGCAACATTGCCGCCGATCAACTGCAGGTTGGGGAATTTTTGTTTGATTTGCTTGATACGATTCATCACTTCCTGGGAATGGCCGTGGGACGTGTCAACCACGACGACATCCACACCGGCAGCGACCAGGGCAGCGACCCGGTCTTCGGTGTCAGGTCCGGTTCCGACCGCAGCGCCAACGCGTAACTGGCCATGGCCGTCCTTGCAGGCATTGGGATGATCTTCCGCCTTGCGGATATCTTTCAGCGTAACCAGGCCCTTCAGCTGGAACGCGGCATTCACTACCAGCACTTTCTCAATCCGGTACTTGTGCATCAGCACTTTCACGTCATCGAGGCTGGCACCTTCCGGAACAGTGACCAGGCGTTCTTTCGGGGTCATGATCTTTTCGACAGTAGCGTTGAGATCCTTTTCAAAGCGCACATCACGTGAAGTCACCAAACCCAGGAGGTCACGGGTTTGCTTGTCTTTTACTACCGGCAGGCCTGAAATCTTGTGTTCGCGAGTCAGCTCCAGCAGTTTCCTGACGGTGGTGTCCGGCGTGATGCAGATGGGATCGGTCACAACACCGCTTTCGTACTTCTTGACGGTTTTGACCTCGCGCGCCTGTTCCTCAATGCTCATGCTCTTGTGAATGATGCCCAAGCCACCTTCCTGCGCCATGGCAATAGCCAGACGGGATTCGGTGACGGTATCCATCGCAGAGGAGATCAAGGGAATGTTGAGCGTGATTGTGCTGGTCAGGCGCGTTTTCAGATCGACCTTGTTGGGCAGGACGAGAGAGTGGGCAGGGACCAACAATACATCGTCAAAAGTGAGGGCTTCTTCAATTACTCGCAGCATATTGATTACCTGAAACTAAACAGACCCCTGTTTCGGGAAATCGGCGCATTATAGACCAGCTGGGCCGGACTGAACCAGCAATTTCAACGGCGTTTGAGTGCAGTCCTTCGAACCCGGTCTTCCGGGGCTATCAGGTCGAGGGTGAGGAACTTGTTGTCTTCGCCTTCTGCATCTGCGCCGGGGCTTTGTCCAGCCTGATCGATCAGCAGGGCATCAGCCTGATACTCTTCACAGGCTGCCTCGACAATGAGCGCCAGCTGCGTGCGCTGTTCTGCATCAAGCGCGGCATTGATTTGCTCAGCCGCCCGCAATGCAACCTCCCGGCCCAGCAGATTACAGGATCCGGCCACATCGGCTGCCTGCGCCAGGCCTGGCAGAAATATAGTGGAAAGCAGCACAACAGCAGCGCGGTATTTCATGGTTCCTGTCTTCTTGGGTAGTTGGTTTATGGGGCAAGCATAACGGCAATCAATGTCGGCTGCAGCATCTCCGCTGCCCAATTGCAGACGGCATGGCGACTTGGTTGCAATCCTTCACTATCATGTCGACCGATGAACCGAACGATGAACCCAATGTCCACACTGCAGAAAGATGCCATCCTGAGTGTCAGCCAGCTCAATCGCCTGGCCAAAGGCTTGCTGGAGGAGTATTTCCCTGCCGTACTGGTCGAAGGCGAAATTTCCAATTTTGCCTCACCTTCTTCCGGGCACTGGTATTTGACGCTGAAAGACGAAAGCGGCCAGATCCGCTGCGCTATGTTTCGCAATCGCAACATGTTCGTGCGCATGCGTCCGAGGGATGGAATGCGGGTGCTCGTAAAGGGCAAGCTGAGCCTTTATGAGGGGCGTGGTGATTACCAGTTGATCCTCGAGCAGATGGAAGAAACCGGAGCTGGCGCTCTGCGGCGGGCGTTTGAACAGCTGCAAGCCCGCTTGCAGGCAGAGGGACTGTTCAGCAGTGAACACAAGAAGCCCTTGCCTGCATTACCGCGCCATATAGCCGTCATTACCTCACCCACCGGCGCCGCGATTCACGATGTCCTCAGCGTACTCAAACGCCGCTTTCCTGCCCTGCCGGTCACGATCGTTCCGGTTGCAGTCCAAGGCCAGGGCGCAGCGGCGGAAATCATTGCAGCAGTGGAGCTGGTAAACCAGCGTCGAGGTTGTTTCGCCGATGTCGATGTCATCCTGCTGACCCGTGGTGGCGGCTCCCTGGAGGATTTGTGGTCCTTTAACGATGAAGCGCTGGCCCGTGCCATCTTCGCTTCGACACTTCCGGTGCTGGCCGCAGTGGGTCATGAAGTGGATTTCACCATTGCGGAATTCGTCGCCGATGTGCGCGCCCCTACTCCGTCAGCAGCCGCTGAACTGCTAAGTCCGCACCAGGATGCCTTGCGCCAGGCGTTTCAGCGGCACGGGGCAAAACTGGCGTATTTACTGCGTCACAAACTGGTCGCACTGCAGCAACAGGTCACACGCCTGGGCAAACGTTTGCAGCATCCAGGTCGCCGCCTGCAGGAACAGTCGCAGCGGCTGGATGAACTCGAAACCCGCCTGCGTCGCAGCATCGCCCATGCACTCTTGCACAAACGCAGAAAATTGCAGCTTTTGCAGCAGGGCCTGGCGGCCCATGCACCCGACCGGCAACTGCTCTTGTTCCGGGAACGCGTGCAGAATTCCCGATCCCGTTTGACTCGCGGCATGCGCTCGCTGTTGCACGGCCTGCGACAGCAATTGAAGGAACAGAGTCATGCCCTCAATAATGTCAGTCCGTTGGCAACCCTGGGGCGGGGTTATTCCATTACCAGCAGCGAGGATGGCAGCATCCTCACCAGTTACGAGCAGATCAACACTGGTGCTACAATCCAGACAAGATTGGCACAAGGAAGCATCATCAGTGTCGTTCTGGAAAAACAAAAGTCCGGCTCGGGTGAAATCGAGTAAAGAAGCAAGGCTCTCCTCCCTTGTTTGTTTCTTAACCCGGTATTTTTAATTCGCTAATTCAAAGGCAGTAATATTCCGTGGCTAAGAGCAAAGAGACTAAGGGCGCCAAGACCGAAATGGTCAAATCCAAAGTGGTCAAAACTAAAGCAGCCAAAACGAAAGTAGCCAAGAACAAAGGCACCAGCAATTTCCAGACGGTTCGTGGCCTGACGATTTACCCGAAAACGCACAAGAAAGTACTGAAGCTGCAGAAAGAATCCGGAGCCCCGGAAATCCATGGCGACAAGGTCTGGTTTTCCAGTTACTTCATCATGGATTGGCTTGATGCCAATCCACCGGCGCCGCGCAGCCGCATTCTGGAGATCGGTTGTGGTTGGGGTTTATTGGGAATGTACTGTGCGAAAACCTTCAAGGCCAAAGTCACTGGTACTGACGCAGACAAAAACGTATTTCCCTTGTTGGAACTGCATGCCGACAAGAATGACATCAAGATCAAAACCAAAGTCAGCCGCTATGAGGATCTTAAACCCGAGCTGCTGGCCAAACAGGATCTGATCCTGGGCGGAGACATCTGTTTCTGGGATGAACTTGTCGACCCGCTGCATCAGTTGATCAAAAATGCCCTTGCTGCAGGAGTGCCCAGAATTGTTATTGCAGACCCGGGCCGTCCGCCATTCATGAAACTTGCTCAACGCTGTCGCCGACTTTACAAGGGGAGTATCCGTTCTGTCTCAATCAGCAGCCCCAGAGCCCATACCGGGTATCTGCTCATCATCAACAACCCCGCCCTCAAGCAAAATGAGTGATCCTGGCCACATCAACCTGCGCAATCCCGAGTTCTACCTGAACCGGGAATTGAGCTGGATCGAATTCAACCGCAGAGTGCAGGCGCAGTCCCTTGACGCCACCAACCCTCTGCTGGAGCGTCTGTTCTACCTGAGTATTGCCAGTTCCAATCTCGATGAGTTCTTCGAAGTTCGGGTGGCAGGCCTCAAGCAACAGGCGATTTTCGGCGGCACTGCTGCCGGTCCGGACAACCTCACGCCAGTAGAGCAGCTGCAGAAGATCAGTACTGCTGCCCATGAGCTTGTGAAGGAACAGTACAAAATACTCAATGACGTATTGTTGCCCGAGATGAAGAAAAACGGCATCCATATTCTGCTGAGCAAGGACTGGAACAACAAGCAAGCCGCATGGATCAAAAGCTATTTCAACAGGGAATTGTTGCCGGTCCTGAGTCCGGTAGGCCTTGATCCCGCGCATCCTTTTCCGCAAGTTCTTAACAAGAGTTTGAATTTTATCATCCAGCTGGAAGGCAAGGATGCATTCGGGCGCAATTCGGGCATTGCCATCGTACAAGCTCCGCGTGCGCTGCCCCGTATCATCCGCTTGCCGGATTCCAGTACTGCTACCAGCCACGAATACGATTTCGTGTTCCTGTCTTCCATTATCTACAAGCATGCCGGCGACCTCTTCCCGGGGATGAAAGTGAAAGGCTGCTACCAATTCCGGGTTACCCGCAATGCCGACCTGATGGTGCAGGAAGATGAAGCAAATGACCTGTTGCAGGCCATTGAAGGCAAACTGACTACCCGCCGTTTTGCCCGTGCCGTGCGTATTGAGGTACAGGATGATTGTCCGCAGGACATGATCGATTTCCTGTTGCAGAAATTCGAACTGCACAGTTCTGACGTTTATCAGGTCAACGGTCCGGTGAACCTGCACCGGCTCATGGCCATCAGATCGGAAATCGATTTGCCCGCACTTTCATTCCCGCCCTTCTCCCCAGTAATGCCGAATCGTGTGCTGCGCTCTACCGATCTATTCGAAGTTATCAAGAAGGGCGATATCCTTCTGTATCATCCCTTCCAGTCCTTCAATGTTGTTGTAGAGCTGCTGAATCAGGCGGCGCTTGATCCTGATGTATTGGTCATCAAGCAAACTCTCTACCGCACCGGCAACGATTCCAGTGTAGTGAATGCACTGATCAAGGCTGCGCATGAGGGCAAGGAAGTCACTGTGGTAATCGAGTTGCGTGCGCGTTTCGACGAAGAAGAGAATATCGATATTGCCACTGAATTGCAGGAAGCCGGCGCCCACGTCTCCTACGGAGTAGTGGGGCACAAGACCCACGCCAAGATGTTGTTGATCGTGCGCAGGGAGGGCAAGCAACTCAAACGGTATGTTCACATGGGTACCGGCAACTACCATGCTTCGACCGCGCGCCAATATACCGATTACAGCCTCATCAGCAGCGATACTGCGCTGACAGAAGATGTACAGAAGGTTTTTCAGCAACTGACTGCAATGGGCAAGCCCGGCAAACTGAAAAAGGTGCTGCAGGCACCTTTTACGCTGCATAAGGCGATGCTGGAAATGATCAACCGCGAGATCAGTTTTGCCAATAAAGGCAAAGCGGCACGCATTATCATCAAGGTGAATGCGCTGGTGGAACCCTCCGTAATCGAGGCACTTTACCGGGCATCACAAGCCGGTGTCCGCGTGGATCTAATCGTGCGCGGTATATGTTGCTTGCGCCCTGGCATCAAGGGAGTATCAGAGAATATCCACGTCCGCTCCATCATCGGCCGCTTCCTGGAACACAGTCGTATCTACTATTTCCACAACAATGGCGATTACGATTTGTACTGCGCGAGCGCAGACTGGATGGATCGCAACTTCTTCCGGCGCGTAGAGACCTGTTTCCCTATCGAAGAAGCGCGGGCCAAGGAAAAGGTTTTAAAGGAAGGCCTGCTGAATTATCTGACTGACAATACCCAGAGCTGGATACTGCAGAACGATGGCAGCTACAAACGCAGTACGCCAGGCAATAACAAACCCCGCTCGGCACAGGCCTGGCTGCTGGAACAGTACAGCAGCTGATCAACTGATTCTGCTTCAGATGAATACAGTGCTGAATTCACCCTTGGCTGTATTCACATCTGGGTGTAGAGCATCCTGCCAAAATTGGCGAGCACCCTGGTTGCTTCCGGAGTACTTTCAACCTGGCTGCGTATGGATGCGACATCCAGTCCTTCCCTCACCAGGTCTGCTTCGCGTTCTGCAAGATAGTGCAGCATCACATCCGCAGAAAACTCTGGATGAAACTGCACGCCCCACATGCTGTCATTGAAGCGTACCGCATGGTGAGGTTCAAACTCATTGCTGGCGAGAACCTCGGCTCCCGGGGGCAATTGCATGACTGATTGGCGATGACTGGCCTGTGCCTTGAAGCCGGGCGGCAAGTCGCCGCACAACGGGTCGTCGAGTGCTGCTGCAGTCTTGCTGATCCGGATCGTCCCCATCTCCCTGCCTTGCGGATGGAAATCAACGCGGCCACCCAGTGCGTGCGCCAATAGCTGGTGCCCATAACAGATACCAAGAACCGGCAGGCGGCCTTGACGGGCCGCAGCGCGCAGCCACCCAGCCACATATTCACTCCAGGCAAGCCTCTCGCTCACCATCGCGGCTGAGCCTGTGATGACTACACCACCAAGCGAATCAGGATGTGGCAGTTCTTCACCGCTGTATACGGAACGAGTCAGAGCCTGGTGGCCGCTATCCAGTTGCAATCCAGCCGTTATCCAATGTTCGAAATCTCCGGCTTCCGGGGGAACCCGTTTTACGGTTTTCCCGGTTTTGATGATCAGCAATGGCTTCATTTGTTCGCGCGCAGGTAATCGCGGTTTTTCAGGATACGGCGACGACGGGCAACCTGGCGATAATCAAGATCCGCCTCATCTTTAGTGAACGGATTTTCATCGCTGCGCAGCTGGATGCGGATTGGAGTCCCTTCCATCCGCAACATCTTGCGGAAGTTCTTTTCCAGAAAACGCACGTAACTGTCGGGAATATGCTCTGTCGATTTGCCGTGGACCACGATGATGGGAGGATTGTGTCCGCCGGCATGGGCATAACGCAGTTTGGGGCGCCTGCCATTGGCCAGTGGCGGCGCATGACTCGCAACAATGCGTTCCAGCGTTTGGGTAAGTTTGGAAGTCGGTATTTTCCTGAAAGCCGAGTCATAGGCTTTCTCTATGGATTCATAGAGATGGCCGACACCCGTGCCGTGCAGGGCGGAAATGAAATGGATTTTGGCAAAATCCACGAAGGTGAAGCGACGCAAGATCCCCTGCTTCACCAGTGATTTTGCGTATTCATCCATGCCATCCCATTTGTTGAGCGCGATCACCAGCGCACGGCCGGTTTCCAGTACATAGCCAAGCAGATGCAAATCCTGGTCCACGATGCCTTCGCGTGCATCCAGCAGCAATACCACCACATGTGCATCCTGAATGGCCTGCAGTGATTTGACCACGGAGAATTTCTCGACCGTTTCCAGGGTTTTGCCGCGCCGGCGGATACCAGCAGTATCAATCAGCGTGTATCTGCGGCCATGCCTTTCGAACGGAATGTAAATTGCATCTCGCGTGGTACCGGCCTGATCGTAGACCACTACCCGCTCTTCGCCCAGCATGCGATTGACCAAAGTCGATTTGCCGACATTTGGTCTGCCGGCGATTGCAATACGAATACCAGCTTCTGCAATTGATTCCGCGCTTTCTTCCGGCACTGGCGGGAAGTGCTCAAAAGCCTCATCAAGCAATTTATGGATACCCCTGCCCTGGCTGGCAGCAATGGCGTGCACTGGATTGAAACCCAGCGCATAGAAATCCACGAGAGCCTGGTCCTCATCAAGACCATCGACCTTGTTCACAACCAGCATGACCGGTTTCTGCTGACGCCTCAGGTGGTTGACAATGTAATGGTCACCGGGAGTCAGTCCTGCCCTGGCATCCACCAGCAGCATTACCAGATCTGCTTCTTCAATGGCCAACATGGACTGTCCGACCATTATCGAATCAATACCTTCTTCGCCACCATTGATGCCGCCGGTATCAATGACAATGAAACGGCGGTCTTCGTATTTGCCGTCACCGTACTGACGGTCCCGGGTTAGTCCGGGAATGTCGGCCACCAGCGCATCCCGGCTGTTGGTCAGCCGGTTGAAGAGAGTGGATTTGCCAACATTAGGTCGCCCGACAAGGGCAATTACAGGAACCATTTTCTGGTTACCTCAGAGAAAAAAGGCGATACGGGTGGTTATTCCACCCGCAAGGCAACCAGCTTACCGCTGTTACCGTAAACATACAGGGTGTTGCCCTGGTTCAACATGCGTGCGCGCACGCCATCACCGTCAACCTTGGTGCGACCGACAAAACGGCCATCTACCTGGGACAACAGATGTACATATCCTTCCTCGTCGCCTACAGCCACATAGTTGCTGAAGCTGAGCGGAGTCGATACTTGACGGCGTAACAATTTGTCATTGATCCAGGCAGTTGTTTCCTGGCCGGTACGATAGGCCTTGACCCGGTCTTCATCGTCCACGCTATAGATATTCCCAAAACCGAAACCAGCGCCCACATAGGAAGACTCTTCTACACGCCAGCGCGTCTGTCCGGTGACCACATCAATCCCGGCCAAATAACCCTGGTAACTGGGAGCAAGAACAAGACCCGCATCATTGATGACGACATCTCCATCAATGTCCACGAGACGATCAATTTCAGAACGCCCGGTAGGAATGGCTACCCGCTCTTCCCAGCGCAGTGTACCGTTGTCGATCGCTATGGAAATCACTGTGCCATTGGCAAGTGCTGATATCGCAAAATTGTCGATGATCAACGGAGAGCTGGTGCCGCGCAGGCTTAGAGCCGGCACATTGGTTTCGTAGATCCAGAGTTGCTCACCAGACTTGGCATCCAGCCCGATAAGGTTGCCGTCGACTGTCTGCACCACAACGACCCTGCCGTTGGTAGCAGGAGCTGCCAACACTTCACTGCTTACCTTGATATTCCAAAGTTCAGTTCCATCCTCTTCAGAGAAGGCAATAACACGGGCGCTTTCGGTTCCAACCAGTACCAGGCCATTGCTTGCACCCACACCACCGGTTATCACACGGCCGGTCTTCAACTTCCATTGGGTACGACCACTTTCAATATCAACAGCAACGACGACTCCGTTGTTGGACGCTGCATAAATCCTGTCACCGGAAATAGCCGGTTTCAGCCGATTGAATTTTTCACCCTGACCATCACCTACATTGACACTCCACTCCTTGCGCAAGCGGACTTCCTGCTCAATACGATCGAGTTCGAGGGGTTTTTCATTGTCTTCCTTGCTCAGGGAATCGAGCCAGCTGCAACCAGCCAGCAGCAGCACCGGCACGAGTACCAACATGCGGAACACTACATGCAAACCTTTCATTACCTGCAAACCTTTCATCACAGTGCTTCCGCCGGATTCACGCCGAGTTCCTGGAGTTTAAGGCGCAGCAACAATGGATTGCCGGCACCGCTGTTGTTAAGAGCAACCAGGGCTTTTTCATAAGCGGCACGAGCAGCGTCCTGATTACCCAGCGTCAGCTGGATGTCGCCTTCCACTTCAGCAAATCCTGCGACGAATTCATCCTGGACCGGTTCTGCGTTCAGCAGCGCCAAAGCCTTTTCTGCCTCACCCTGTGCCAGCAAAACGCGGACCAGGCGCAATCGGGTTACCGTGAAAAGTTCAGTGTCGGCCTTGCGCATAAAACCCAGCTCAGGATTGTCGAGAATCCACTGGAGTTCGGCGGCAGCCTGGTCGAGCTGGTTCAGGTCCACATGAAAACGCGCCATCATCAGGGCGGCGTAGCGCGTGTAGATACTGTTGCCGTGATCAGTCTTGAGCTGGCTATACAGTGTTTGTGCTGCCAGAAGATCATCTTCGACAACACTCTCGGTTAGCTTGGCCAGGGACAGGTCGGAAAGCTGTTGATACAGATCCGATGCCTCGCCAGCTTCAGCATTCCGTGAATCCTGGAATTGTCCAACCCCAAAATACACGGCAAGCACGATCACCACGCCAGCCAACAGCGAGTTGCCATTGTCTTTCCACCAGCGCTTGAGGGCGTCTAACTGTTCTTCATCACTCGCGTAACTTGCCAAGGGAACTACTCCGTCTTCGGTGTGAAATAAGTACCAAGCCAGCCTGCCAGCTCGGTGAGGTTCAACTGTAACGATTCACTGCTGTCATCCATGATCCTGATTTTGACCTGATCCTGCTCCGTGTCACCTTCAAGGATCACGGCACAGCGGGCACCAGAGGCATAAGCCTTTTTCAACTGGCTATTGTATTTGCCGCCGCCACAGTGGGTCAAAATCCGCAGGCCCGGCAGTGCTTCCCGCAGCGCGTTGGCGAGTAACAAGGACTGGGTTTTTACCCCCTCGCCCACTACTGCCAGGTAAACATCGACCTGGCTGGCCAGTGTCGGTGGAAAGCGCCCGGCAGCTTCTATCAATAACAACAATCTTTCCAGTCCCATCGCAAAACCGACCGCAGGAGTATCGGTTCCACCCAGCTGCCTGGACAGGCCGTCGTAACGCCCTCCTGCACACACCGTCGCCTGGGAGCCCAACTGGTCTGTAGTCCATTCGAACACCATACCATTGTAATAGTCGAGACCACGTACCAGGGCAGGATTTACCCGATAAGCAATGCCTGCCTGTTCCAGCGTTTGCAGCAACAGGGCAAATTTGTGCCTGGGTTCCTCGCTGACGTACTGGTCCAGACGCGGGGCATCCTGCAACAAGGCCTGTGTCTCCGGAGCCTTGCTGTCGAGGATGCGCAGTACATTGCTATCCAGACGACGCTGGCTGTCGGCATCAAGTTGTTCACGTTTGGGCAACAGCCACTCGCGCAGATCCCGGCCATAACGGGCACGGTCTTCGGAAGCACCCAGGTTATTCAATTCCAGCTGCAGATGTCCGGCGATGCCCAGCTGCTTCCAGAAGGCATGGCACAGCAACAACAACTCTGCTTCGATCTCCGCTCCCTCCATGCCAAAGGTTTCGACACCCAGCTGGTAGAACTGGCGATAGCGTCCTTTCTGCGGACGTTCGTGGCGGTACATGGGTCCCATGTACCAGAGTTTCTGGGTCTGGTTATACAGCAGGCCGTGTTGCTCTGCCGCGCGCACACAGCAGGCGGTGCCCTCGGGACGCAGTGTCAGGCTGTCACCGTTACGGTCGACGAAGGTATACATTTCCTTCTCGACGATATCGGTCACTTCACCGATGGAACGCTTGAACAATTGGGTTTGTTCCAGCACAGGGAAACGGATTTCGCGGTAGGCATGGGCAGCCAGCAGTTCGCGGGCGACCGTTTCCACGTATTGCCACTGGGCGGATTGCTCCGGCAATACATCATTCATGCCGCGGATGGCCTGGATTTTATTCACGTGCTGGTCCGTCTTCCTACTGCTGCGTCTGGGAGCTGTTGTGTGCCTGGGCTGTGGGTGCCGCAGCCTGTTTTTCCGCAGCCTGCTTTTCTGCAACCTTGCGGCGCACCATGGCCTCCAGTTCATCCACAAGATTTTCATTGGCAATCTTGTGGCTGGTCACACCATTGATATACGACATGTTGACGGGAGTGGCACCTGTGAGTCCGATATCAGACACCATGGCTTCACCAGGACCATTGACGATGCAACCAACCACTGAAACATCAATTGGTGTCGTAATGTCTTCGAGGCGGGCTTCAAGTGCATTCACGGTCGCGATCACATCAAAATTCTGCCTCGAACAACTGGGGCACGCGATGAGGTTTACACCTTTCGAGCGCAGCCCCAGGCTCTTGAGGATATCAAAGCCGACCTTGATTTCTTCCACCGGGTCTGCCGCAAGCGATATCCGGATGGTGTCACCTATACCGTCCATCAACAACAGTCCCAACCCTACCGAGGATTTGACGGTGCCGGAGCGCAGACCACCCGCTTCAGTAATACCCAAATGCAGGGGCTGGTCTATCTGGGTAGCGAGTTTGCGGTAAGCCGCTACCGTCATGAACACTTCTGAGGCCTTGAGACTGACTTTGTAATTCTGGAAATCATAGGAATCGAGAATGTCGATATGGCGCATGGCGGATTCCACCATGGCATCGGCATTGGGTTCGCCGTATTTGCGCAACAGTTCTTTGCCCAGCGAACCGGCGTTGACACCGATGCGCAGGGGCACATTGTGGTCGCGTGCAGATTCGATCACTGCCCTCACCCTGTCTTCACGCCCGATATTGCCGGGATTGATGCGCAGGCAATCGACGCCGTACTCAAGCACCTTGAGCGCGATGAGATAATCGAAATGGATGTCGGCTACCAGCGGTACCGTGGTTCCCTGGCGAATAAGGCGAAAGGCTTCGGCAGCTTCCATCGTTGGCACTGAAACCCGCACGATATCCGCACCGACCGCTTCCAGTTTGGCAATCTGTGCGAGTGTTGCCTGCACGTCACAGGTTTCCGTGTTCGTCATGCTCTGCACGGCAATGGGGGCATCGCCACCCACGGGCACCTTGCCAACCATGATCTGGCGTGACTTGCGTCGTACGATGGGAGATTGCATCCGCATTAGCGCACCACCCACTGGGCCATGCCGGCATCATCAATGACCAAACGTGCGGTATTGTCAGTCCTGATACCGGGATTGAGGTCCACGAGCCTCGAGTTGTATTCTATTCGCACCTGGGTAGCATCGCCCAGCAGGATGTGGAATGGTGCTCCACCCTGAATGACCAACTCATCGCCATTGCGCATGAGGTCGCTGTAGAGTCGCTTGCGTGCCGGGTCATCCACTTCCACCCAGCTGCTACCGCTGAAAATCATGCGCAGCGAGTCATCGCCCGCTCCAGCCAGTTCCACGTGACGTGAACCATCCGGATTGCGAATGAAGGTGGCATTTCCTTCGATAACCTGATTAGGGGCAGTTTCCGGTTGTGCTGCGCCCGGGGCATCGGGCGTTGTATCGGGCGCGCTTTCCACAGGGGATGCTTCAGCAGGATCAGCTTCAACCGCCCCAGAGTCGATCTGGTTAGTTGCTGGAACCGTGGCTTGCACAGCAGGGGCCGGAGCAGTTCCAGGAAGCACTGTTGCCTCATTGACAGGCTCACCAGCAGCAGGTGCCTGATCAGTCGCCTCCACTACACCAGATTCTGCAGGGCTGGGTTCACCCACCAAGGCAGATTGGACTGGCTCAATAACAGTGCCGATAGCGGCAGGAGTGGCAACTGGATCGGTCGCATTGCTGGTGGCCGCTGAAGCTGGTTGGACTTGAGTATTGTCGAGTGTTGTTCCAGCTCCGCTGTTGGTTGGAGCAACGCTATTAATTGGAGCAACGCTGTTGATTGGAGCAACGCCGTTGGCAGCTGCCGTGCCGGTTTGTATTGCAGGAGCGACCGGAGGCGGCGTCACTACCACAGGGGCAGGTCGTTCAATATTGACAGTATTTACCGGTGAGCGGATCGTAGCAGTTGCTTCCTCGCCTGCCCTGCCAAAGAACCACCAGCCTGCGAGCACTGCGGCTACCAGGATGAGTCCTGCTACCACGGCCCAGAGAACCACTTGGTCGTTGCGCTTGCGGATCCTGCAGCTCTGTTCCTGCTCAGTGGTGTGCAAGCCCTGTTCTTTCAAATAACGCTCATAGCACGCCAGCACCGCATCCACGTCCATGCACAGAAACCGTGCGTAAGCCCTGAAATAGCCTTTTACAAAAGTCAGCCCTGGCAATTTGCCGTATTCGTCATTTTCAAGCGCCTTCACGTAATGCACAGTGAGATGCAGCGCCTCGGAAACAGCCGCATGGGTAATACCAGCAGCTTCGCGTTGGGCACGAATCATTTCCCCGGGCTTGATCGCGCCAGGTTGCTGCGCCTCGTTGTGAGACTCTTTCTGCCCGGCTTGAGCCAGCTGCTTTTCCACATCTATTGCGTTAGTCATTGCCACGGGCTTCCAGGAGCTGTTGGTAAAGTTGATTTTCAGGAGCTGACCTGAAACCCGCTTCCAGTTGTGTACCCAAATTTTTCATGGTCTCTTCATCGCCTTGGGCGAGTGCCAGCTGAATGCCTATCCATAAGCTGCGTGCGTTGTGCGCCACGTTATAGAACTGCAGCAAGGTCAAATAGTTCCGATAAAAGCCTGCTGCCTTGGAAATGTTCTGTTTACCCAGGTTCACGTTTGCCAATTCAAGAATTGAGCGTGCCTGATTGCTGTTGAGCTGCACTGCCCGTGTAAAGGCAAGCTCGGCGTCATCCAACTTGTTGATGCGCAGAGCCGCAAGTCCCAGGTTCTCAAAAGCCTGGGGCCGGGCCGAATAAGATGTATCCTGGACTACTATCTGCAGCTGTTTGAAGGCATCTTCGAAACGGCTGTTGGAAAACAGGAAAGCAGCATAGTTGTTGCGAGTCTGGGAATTGTCCGGGTCGATGCGCAAGCTGCGCCGGAAATTTTCATCCGCCAG
>JBIIWM010000202.1:0-5326 GCA_044338875.1 Pseudohongiellaceae bacterium
TCCACACAAGCTCGGCGCAGCCGAGTTGACCCAGCCCGAGGACCTTGAACCCGCACTGACAGCAAGTGACAGCGCGCTGAACCTGGCTTCTGTAACCATGGTGAACAGCCAATGCGCGGATGCAGCCTTGGGTGCGCTGGCTGCTGCCCAGCCGCCTGATGTCGTGTTGTATTTTGCCCATCGTGCGACCAGGCGTTGCGATGGCAGTGATGCACAAGGCGAATTCACCCAGTTGATCGAGCATGGCTTGCAGCAGGGCCTGGGTGTGGTGGTACTGCATCACGGCCTGTATGTAGACTTCACTGCACCGGGTGCCAAGGACGCCTTGCTGCAGCTGCTCGGTGCCCGGACCAACAGCATTGCGTGGGATACCGTCGCGGGTCAGCGTGTCTATAACACTGGCGGTTCCCATTTTGTCAGCAGCAATGGACTTGCCTATCGCGAGGAAGGGCCGTTTGCCGGTGTCAGTGGCGTGCCGGCAGGAACCTATCCCTATTTCGTGAATATTCCCGATGAACTTTATTCCGACACCTTGTTGCTGGAAGAGGCTGGTGAAGTGCGCACCCCATTGTTTGCCTCCGACTCGCAAGGCAAGCGTCTGCTCGGCTACGCGCTGACGCGCCCCGGCTGGAAAGGACGCGTGGTGGCTTACCAGCCAGGTGAGTATCAACCGAATGCACTCGATGATCGGGCTGGACCCAACTTCCAGATTCTGGTGAATGCACTCTACTTCGTGGCGCAGGATTAGCCGAGGACGAGTTCTGCGGCACCCACGAGCAATTGCGGGAACAAGCCCAGCCCTAGCAGCAGAACCACCAGCAACACGACTACCGTGCGCTCATGCGCACGCAGGTCTGGTGCCAGCGCACGCAACGGTGGACCGCAGAAGCCTTTCGCAAGGATGCCGAGTGAGGCAATCGCCAGAATGGCACTGGCGAAAATAATAATGATCGCGCCAGCCGGACTCTCCTCCCACAACGCATGCAGCAACAGATCGTCGGCGATGAAACCGGCTGTGCCAGGCATGCCTACACCTGCAGCCGCAAAGAAAAAGAACGCCGCAGTCAGTTTAGGGAAGGCGAACGCACGCCCGGTTGCAGGACCTGACAACAACACCTTGCCGACACGGTCATCAATCGCATTCTGGATCAATGCCAAGCCACTCAAGGCCAGCACGATCGTGACCGCAACCAGCAGCGCCGCACCGAAATGCCCGCGTCCTGCTGCACCCACGGCAGCAAACAGCATGCCGGCATGCATCAGCGTGGAAGTACGGAACAGTCCCCCTAATTCACGCTGGGCCAGTGCCGTCAAGGCAAAGACTAACGCCAGCACGGTGCCGTAAATCACCAGCAGGGGCGCCAGTTCATGCGCGATCGGAAAATGATCAATGAAGTACAGGTGCGTGATGACCAGGATTAGCAGCGACGCATTTTGTTGCACTTGCAGTTCACGGTGGTGCATGCACAGTTCGGCTACGCCAGGGTGGAACGGTGGCAGCCCCGAGCGCAACGCAAGCGCGGCACACGACAAGGCAAAGGCCGCGACTTCTGCACCGATTGCAAGGGCAGCTGCAGTGGCAGCGAGCAACAGCGCTGCCGCACCGAGAAACAACGCGCCGGTACGTGCTTTCTTCACAGCCAGCAGTGCATGTATTGTCGTAACGGCAGCCAGCGCCAGATAGGCCAACATGCCATTAGTACCCAGCAGTGGCACCAGCAAAAGGCCAAGCATGACTGCTGCGCCCA
Organism: Pseudohongiellaceae bacterium; assembly: GCA_044338875.1. GTDB lineage: Bacteria > Pseudomonadota > Gammaproteobacteria > Pseudomonadales > Pseudohongiellaceae > CAILUG01. Next base: position 1,749 of record JBIIWM010000202.1, read on the forward strand.
ACCAGGCCTGGGGCTCCCGGCGTCCGCCCATCACCAGCGGGACTACCAGCAGGATGGCCGCCAGCAAAGCGATGAAAACCGTGAAAGTTGCAGGACCGCTCATCGCTTGTCTCCTTGCTTCAGCGTCAGGCGACTGCGATACGATTCATCCCAGCGTGCCAGCAACTCGGCAATACGCTGAACCGGAGACACCAGCGCATCCATGCGGTCATCAAGCCTGAAGCGATGCACGGCCTGCGCATAAAACCAGCGCGCGAGCGCCGGCGAAAATTTGGCCAGCAAGCCTGATTCCGTCGGAGCGTGATGACCGAAGGCATGCGAATCTGCCAGCGTATTGGGCGCTTTCAAATACTGCCAGGAACGCAACAGCGCATGGCAAACCAGATGGATCAGCGCGAAAGTAGTAAAGCCCATGCAGATTTCTGCAAGGATCAAGCCGGTTTGCGCCAACGTGGCATGCGCGAGAGCACCTTTCGCATCTGTATGCGTGCGTGCGATCGCCGTCGCATATATGGCGGTGGCAATGCCGACCACGATGCCCATGCCTTGTGCCAGCGGTGCGGCTTCCAGCAAGGGGCTGGTTCGCAGCAGCAAATACAGGCCGGTATGGATCGAGACCGAACCGTAGAACAGCGCGCTTGTCGGGGTCGGTCCTTCCATGGCGCGCGGCAACCACGACGAGAACGGCAACTGTGCCGATTTGCCGAACGCGGCCAGCATCAGCATCATTGAGATAAGTGTGACAGGAACTACGGCGAGCGTGCCCGCGTTTTGCAATCCGGAAATGCTGGTCGTCCCCAGCAATTCATGAATGCTGACGAGCGCCACCAGAAAACCGGCATCGCAGATACGATAGGTGGTAAACGCCCTTAACGCAGACCGTACCGGTTCTGCCCGTTCGTAGAAATATCCGATGAACAGTGCGGAGCAAATGCCAATGCCTTCCCAGCCGGCGAAAAACACATCCAGCGCACCGGCAAACGCCACCAGCTGCGTGCTGGCGGCAAAGATGCCGAGCAGCACGAAGAAGCGGGTGTAGCCAGCATCCTTGTGCAAGTAGGTTTGCGAGAAGCGTGCGACCAGCAGTGTCAGCAGTGCGCCGAGCAGCGAAAATGCACAGGCCAGTATGTCGACATAGAGCAGCGCCGGAATCTGGTAAGAATCCACACTGATCCAGCGGCCAAAATCGAGTTCAACCCCGGGCTGGTCAAAATCATGCAGTACAAATACCGCGATGCTGCCGGCCAGCGACAGCAGCAGCCCGGTGTTGCAAACCCGGTAAACCGTGGGCTCGGTGAGCGAGCCCTTGCGTCCGAGCATCAACAACCCGGTCAGCAGTGCGCAGATGAAGGGCGAGGCTATGCTCAGCCCCAGCGCCACATCAAGTAAGTCGTGCATTGGTTCTCCTTGCATGATCAGGCGGCTTCGGCGCTGACGCCAGTGGCAGTGGCAAGTGCAGCGTCCACCAGCACCGGGGTAAGGTGCCCACGGTGCATCCCGTGCCGGCTGGCAGAATCAGGGAAACGGCCTATGCCCGAAACATCGGGCTGATAGGGAATGAAGCCCGCATCAGTAAACAGGTGCATCGCCCCCGTGACCGGATCCACACACGCGAGCTGCACCCAGCGATTGACGACAAGCTCGCGTACTTCGTCCTGCCGCCCGGCGATCCGCAGCAAGGCTTCCGGTGAGGATTCACACACGATCAACAGGCGCATCGGTTCGTGCAACTCCACCATCTGTAACGGCAGGCCGGTGCGCAAATCGCTCTTGTGCCCGTTCATGATCCCCAGCAAACCGATGACGTTGTGTGGCAGCTTGGTGCCGCAGCCATAACGCTCGTTGTCGACCGACGAAAAGAAATATTCGAGGCTGATGCCGGCACCAACCGGACCCGCAGCCGCGAGAATACGCTCAAGGATACCGTGATCGGGATCAATGGTCGGATCATAACTGATGAGGAACGCGCGGCGATCCAGATGCAGGCCGCGCGTCAACGAACGACGGCCTACGACAGCTACTGCGTTGGTGCAATGGCCGTATTCCGGGCGCGGTTGCGCCAATTGGCGGGCGCGGGTTTCTACATGCTCAAGGCCCGCATCGGGACTGAGCCCCAGTGCGGCGTTGTGGAAACGCCGACAGCGTTCTGCCGCGCTCATCCGCCGTGCCTTGTCGAGTGTCTTGTCTGCGACATCAAACGCTGCTGCGAGACCGTGCGGCAGATCGGCCAGGTCCGAATAAGCGACATTGTCATCGGCGGTATCGTGCAGGCCGCCGACAAACCAGGTGTCGTTCGGAATGCTGATATTGCGTTCACGCAAGGCCTGGCGCACTTCAGGCAAGTTGGCCAACGCGGCGAACAGCCGCGCGTTCGCTCCGCCGCGACGACCACCGCAGGCACCACAATCGTGCGCAGATTCGTGCGGATTGTTCAGGCTCGTCGATCCGTGTCCCAACACCACCACGATCGGAGCGAAGTTGTCGACCAGGCCAATACTGCGCAGCACATTCGTTACCCTGTCCGTTGCTTCGACGAGGGTAAAGCCGGGAAACTTGCCGCTCTGCGTGCGCAGATTTTCGTCACCGGAGCGCAGCGCCAGCAGCCGCGTGACGGGTAGCGGCGACATCGTCTCGGTAACACTTTCGTGCAGTGCCAGCGATCTGCGCGGAAACAGGATACGCAGCGCCGCGGTTGCCGCGAACAAAGGTCCAAGCAACAACGACAAGCCGGCGCCACCACTGAGCGTACGTGATTGGTAATGGATATTGCGCCGCGCACTGCGCCAGACATCGCGCAGGTTTTTGCGGATGTCATGCCAGCTGCGCTGGGTGTACAGCGGTGTCTCATGCACTTCGTGCGCGGGAGTCACCACCACCGGGCAATAGGCTGCGGGCTTGTGGTCGTAGAGCCCCTGGTAATCGATGGCTACGCCAAAAAATCCGGCAAGCCCAAAGGTCTGGTATTCGGCGCCCTGCTCTTCTATTGCACGGCGGATGGATTCTTCGCGCTCATCCATGCAGAACAGGTATTGCGCCCGCGGACGTTGGCCGGAGTTCATCAAGCGTTCCGGTCGCAGCGCAGCGATGCCGTTCAGTACTTGCCGGTAATACCAGTGTTCGTAGGCTTCCATCCACAAGGCGCGACAGGTCAGCGGCGGGCATGCCAGCACTTCCTGCCAGAGGCGCAAAATCGTCGCATCGTCCAACGCGGCGAAATCCTGCGGAGCCAGTGTGGCCGCCTGCGCGATTGCCAGCAGGATCATCGCGTCTTCGTTGCGATGACCGGCGTCCGGATCAGGGGCGCGTGCGAGCAAGTCATCCCAGGCCACCGGCAAGCCGGCCTTCAGGCAGCTCTTTTCGATCGCACGCCGCGCCAGCACGAAACGCACGGCGAGGAAATCGTTCAGCTTGGCGGGTGCCTGCGCGTGATTTTCATCCGGATGCAGTTCGAGGCGCGCAAACATGCCGGCCCAACCGGCCAACGCGGCAGCACTCTCGACGATGAAGCCTTCGTACTGCTGCGCGTGCACGCCCAACGCCTGCAGGCTCTCTTCGATAACGGTCAAGGCAGGTTTCTG
>JBIIWM010000203.1:0-5283 GCA_044338875.1 Pseudohongiellaceae bacterium
ACGACATTTGCAGCGCGAACTGGGGATCGGCCGCTGTTTCCGGATTGACTTCGAACACGAGGTTGTCAGCTGCAGCGACCAGCGACTCGATCTGGCCAGGCAAGGGGTAGAACCCGGGCTTGCCGACATGGATGGAACCGAACAGATGGATAGTGATGCCCTTTTCCTGCAAGCCGGCACTTTCCACGCGCCACAGCATGCTTTGTCCAGGATCCTCGCACTGGCTGCCCGCGAAGCGCTGTGCCTGGACGCTGAGGGGCAGCAAGGTCAACAGCAGGGGTAGCACTACCTTCCGCAGATAGGTCATGTCTCAATTCCAGTGGTTTTGTTACAGGTAACAATGAGGGTCAAGGCTGCAGTTTAAAGCTCCTTTCGTCCACCAAATACTAGCTTATAATCCCGGCACTCATAACAACTACAGCGAACACCTGCATTTTATGAAAACGACGAAAATCTGCTCACTCGCCCTCATTATCGGCTTTCTCGGCATGGGCTCAGCCTGTGCCCAGGAGGAACAGACCGCAGCAGTGGCCGTGGGCGATGGCTCACCCTACTCCGCTGGTGGCCTGAGCCAGAATCCGGCGGCTGAATGGCGCACCAATGGTGGCAGCTTGAACAACCAGCGCTATTCCACCCTGGACCAGATCAACCGCGACAATGTCAGCCAGCTTAAAGGTGTGTGGCGTACGCATCTGGAAGGCTCCGGCATGGGCACCCGCAACTCCGGCGAAGCCCAACCCTTGTATGACGATGGCGTGCTGTATGTGGTCACCGGTGACAACGGCGTGTTTGCGCTGGATGTTGCCAGCGGCCAGCAAAAATGGAAATACGCAGCGGTGTTCCCCGAGGCGATGGGCAAGAGCATCTGCTGCGGCTGGACCAGTCGTGGTGTTGGCATGAGCGATGACAAGATCTTCGTTGGCCAGCTGGACGCAAAACTGGTTGCCCTCGACAAGGCCACTGGGGCAGTCGCATGGGAAGTCCAGGCCGCCCGTTGGGAAGACGGTTACAGCATCACGAGTGCGCCGCTGTTCTACGAAGGCCTCGTGATCACCGGATTCTCTGGTGCTGAGTATGGCGTGCGCGGCATGGTCAAGGCCTTCAACGCCGACACCGGTGAAGAAGCCTGGACCTTCTATACGGTACCAGGTCCCGGCGAGTTCGGTCACGACACCTGGCCGCAGGATTCTGACGCCTGGAAATATGGTGGCGGCACGGTGTGGCAAACCCCCGCAGTAGACCCGGCTCTGGGACTGCTGTACTTCTCGACCGGCAATCCCGGGCCTGACTACAACGGTGCCGTGCGTGCCGGCGACAACCTGTTCACTGCTTCCATCGTGGCAATTGATGCGCAGACTGGTGAATACCGTTGGCATTTCCAGCAAGTGCGCCATGACATCTGGGATTACGATGCCCCGAATCCGGTGATCCTGTTCGACATGGAATACGAGGGCGCCCAGCGCCAGGCGCTGGCCCAGGCCAGCAAGACTGGCTGGGTATACATTCTTGATCGCGTGACTGGTGCACCCATAATTGGCATCGAGGACAAGGCGGTACCGCAAGAACCGGAACAACTGACCGCAGCGACCCAACCCTACCCAGTCGGCGATTCCTTCGTGCCGCAGTTCATCGACATTCCGCCAGAAGGCACTACCCTTGTTAACCAGGGCCGTATCTTCACGCCGTTTGGCATCGGCAAACCCGCACTGATCCAGCCCAGCCCGGCCGGCAGCGCCAACTGGCCGCCCAGCGCCTACGATCCCACCCGCAACATCATGTATGTATGTGCCGCCGAAACTGGCATGACACTGGTACAGGAAGAAATCGAGGTTCCGGACACCTACAAGGGTGAGCTTTACACCGGCGGTGGTTTCGGAGGCCTGTCCAAACCCCAGACCGGCATCGTGGCCGCCCTCGACATGAGCACCAACAAGCTGGTGTGGCAGTGGCGCTGGCCGGAATCCTGCTACAGCGGTTTCCTCGCCACTGCAGGCGACCTGTTGTTCGTGGGCCGCAATGACGGCCGCCTGACCGCGCTGGATACCGATACCGGCAAGCAGCTGTGGGAATTCCAGACCGGCGCCGGCATGAACGCGCCTGTCACCACCTTTGAAATGGCTGGCAAGCAGTATGTAGCCGCTTATTCCGCTGGCAACATTTTCGCCGGTTCAGCGCACGGTGACAGCGTCTGGTTGTTTGCGCTGGATGGCACGGTGGAACCGACCACGCCTGCCGATACTCTTGCAGCAGTTGCCGTTGGCGCCGCTGATACTGGAGCAGACGTGGTGTTTGCCGAAGGCGAACCTGACTATGCCGCTGGCGAAAGCCTGTTCAAGCAAACCTGCATGCCCTGTCATGGAGACGATGGCATGGGGGGGCATAACAATGGCATGCCGCTCAATAATCTGACGGACATTCGCACTGCCATCACGGTAGTGACAACCGGCCGCAATGCGATGCCAGTCTTCAAGGGCGCACTCACACCGGAACAGATCCGCGATGTCAGTGGCTTTGTGGTAGACCGGTTATTCCAGGAATAAGGCCAAGACACGATTCAGCCCAGCGCTGGCTTTTCAAGGACCTGCGGTCAAACGACCAAGGTACCTGCCAGCTGCTGCCGCTGCTCCAAACGCGGTCGTATCTCGGAATGCGGTACCGGTCGTAATCCTTCCGGGGTCAGTTCGAGGATCCGGTCAGCCAGCAGGATCGTGTCGGGGCGGTGTGCAACCAGCAAGCGTGCAATGTTTAGTTGCTTGATTGCCTTGTTCACAGAGCGTTCGGTCGCCAGATCAAGATGACTGGTCGCCTCATCCAGCACCAGCAGGCGCGGGTTCTTGTAGAGCGCACGCGCCAACAAGATCCGCTGCACCTGGCCACCAGAGAGCGCAGCACCCATGCTGCCCACCAGCGTGTTGTATTGCATCGGCAGCCCGCGCACATCATTGGCCAATGCAGCGAGACTGGCGACATAGTCCACCCGTTCCTGATCGGGAGTCGGATCAAAGAACGTGATGTTGTCGCGGATGCTGCCCGATAGCAGTGCATCATCCTGCATCACCCCGGCGATACGTCCACGATAAGCGTGCAGTCCCATCGTATTGATGGGCATGTTATGCAAGCTGACGCTGCCCTCCGCCGGCTGCAGCAAACCCAGCACCAGCTTCAGCAAGGTGGATTTGCCACAACCAGTGGGACCGATAATGGCAACTACCTCTTCATTGTCCATGTCGAGTTCAATGTGGCGGAAAAGCCATTTGGCCTGTTCGTCGTAGCGAAAGCCCAGATGTTGCAGACGCAGTCCGCCCTTCAGGCACACTTCAATAGGCGGCACGCCCAGCCCGTCCCGGTACTGCTCTGGCTGGCACAGCGCAATATCGGCCAGTCGCGACAGATGCAAATCGAGCAGGCGGAACTCGAACAGCTTGTCCAGCAACGCAAAGACCCTGCCATAAAACTGGTCCTTGAAGCTGATATAGGCCATGACCATGCCGATCGAGATTTCATTGTTAAGCACGGCAAATCCACCCAGCAGCATTAGCACGATGTTCTCGGTGCCAATCAACAAGCCATGAATCAATTTGACGTTGATACTGAGGTTCTGCAGTTTGACGCCAGCATTGATGCGATCGGCCAACAGGTTCTGCCACCCATTGAGTCGTTCCGCCTCCTTGTTGAACATGCGGATACCCTGAATGGCCCGAATGTTCTCCATGAAGTTGCTGCTTTCGAGCGCTCCGGCATGAATCAATGCTTCGTTGCGGGCATGAAAGCCTGAATGCATCAGCAAGCGCAACAGCAGGTAAACCACCACCGCGATCAGCGCGACCAGCGTAAGCGAGAGACTGTAGACAAACATCAGGATCAGCGTGCCCGTTACCATGAGAGCATCGATGCAAACCTCCACCACCCCGGAACTGAGAAAATCCCGGATGTTGTTGAGTGAGCCAAAACGCGACACGATATCGCCCAGATGGCGGCGCGAGTACCAGGCCAGCGGCAAGCGCAGCAGATGCCGGCACACGTTGGTGGAAAACTGGAAACTGATGCTGTTGCTGATATACAGCACCAATCTGGCACGCAGCCATTCGGTGAAACAGCGCACGATGGCGACCAGCAGAAAGCCGGTGGCGAGGATTTTCAGCAGGGCGAAGTCCTGGCTGACCAGCACTTCATCGATGAAGAGCTGGGTGTAAAACGGCAGCGACAGCGCAAACAACTGCAACAGGGCAGACAGCAGGAACAATTGTGCCAGACTGCCCCAGAGTCCTTCTGAACGCTTCCACAGATCGCGCAGACCGAGCTTGCTGGCCTCCTGCTTGCGCACAAAATCAGCGGTTGCCGTGACTTCCAGCGCGATGCCGGTGAAATGTCGGCTGAGGGCCTTCATGTCGTGGGTCACTTCGCCTGTTGCCGGATCATGAATAACAGCCTTGTCGCCCTGAAGCTTTTTCAGCACCACAAAATGATTCATGTCCCAATGCAGGATGGCCGGCAGCTTCAGTTTTCCCAACTCGTCCAGCTCAACCCGTAACGCGCGGCAGGCGAGATTTTCCTGATCTGCAATCTGGATCAGGCTGCGCAAGGTCAGCCCCTGCTGCGAACCACTGCGGCGTGCGCGCACAGTATTCAGATCAGTCCGCAGACCATGAAAATTGAGGAGCATCACCAGGCAAGCCAGGCCGCATTCACTGCCTTCGGCCTGCAATACCACGGGTAGTCGCTGGAGGTGTGAGCCAAATTTCAACAACAGAGTGCCCCCCGGATACTGAACAGTGGCTCCAGCAGCCATTCCAGCAAACTGCGCTCGTCCAGCAGCACGTCCGCAGAAAATTGCATACCGGCACGCAAGGGGACTTCCTGGCCATAGGCACTGATGCTTTGTTTTTCGAGTGCTGCCTGAGCGCGGTAAATCGCCACTGGCGCGTGTTCGCCCTGACGCAGTTGCTCGGTGCTATGGCTGACCTGCTGCACCAGCGCTGGTTGCACGCCGAACTTCTGGTAAGGAAATGCATCGAAACGCAGGCGTACTGCTTGCTGGTTGCCGATAAAACCAATGGCCGCACTAGGCACCAGCAGTTCCGCCTGCAACCTTGAAGCTGCAGGCAGCAGCGCCAGCACCGACTGTTGGGGTGTCACCATCATGCCGCGTTGCAAATGCACCGCACTGACACGCGCGTCCAGCGGTGCCCGTACCAGGGCGGTCTGTTCGGCAGTGAGGCGCAATTTGCGTTGGTGCAGTTCAGCAAGTTCAGCGGCAAGCCGCTCAGCGTGTTGAAAGCTCTG
>JBIIWM010000204.1:0-5269 GCA_044338875.1 Pseudohongiellaceae bacterium
TCAGATCCAGCTTGTCTGCCAGCGCCTTGCTCAGCACGAGGCCACTGGCGGGAAAAGGCAAAGGTTCAGCCCTGTTGTTGACGATGCGGCGCAGGTGACTGGTGGCCTCCACGCCAGTGACCATGGTCTCCTTTTCCACATGCCCATTGCGCAAACGCACCGGTGCCAGGCGCCAGGTTTCCACCAGCAGCACACCGGGCAACCGCTGCAGTTCATGGCGTGCTGCTTCTGTGGTTTCTTCCTTGAAACTCAACGCAAGATCTTCCCGCTGAATCTGGCGGAACTGGGTGTCCATCAGATAATTGACCGCATCAAACATGAACATGCCAGTGACCAGAATGGACAGCGCACAGGCCACGCCGGTTATCGATAGCACGAACTGCAATGGCCTGCGCTGCAGATTGCGCAAGACGAATTTCACGGCTGGCGTCAGCACGGCTGCGAGACCTGCGCGTTCCAGCAAGCCGGAACGAAAACTCGCCGGACTCGGTGGACGCATGGCTTCCGCGGGTGGCAAGCGCACTGCCAGCGACACTGCAGTCAGTGCACCGCCGCCGGCACCGATAAAACTCAAGCCAATAGCCAATACGAAAAGGGAGGGCGTTACCTGATAGTAGAGTTCAGGCAGCTCGAAAAACCGCGTGTAGACGCCAATCATCAGCTGTCCCAGCTTGATCCCCCCGGCACTGCCCAGGGCGGCACCGAGCAATACCGCCAGCAACGCAAAACCCAGATAATGCAATCCGATCTGCACGTTGCCGTAGCCAAAGGCTTTCAGTATCGCAATCTCCGTGCGCTGGGTGGCAACCAGACGGTTCATCACCTGATGCAGCAGGAACATGGCGACACCCAGGAAAATCGCGGGAATAAAGGTTCCCATGATGCGAATCTCGGCCAGCTCGTTGCTTAGCACCAGATGGGACAGCTGGTCTTCCCGCGCGTAGCTGCCTTGTCCGCCATACGGTTCAAGAATGGTATCGAGCTGGGTGAGGACTGCTTGCGTATTCGCGTCTGGATTCAGGCCCAGTACCACTTCATTGAAAGCGCCATCCATGTTGAAGGCCGGCCCCAGGATGGAGCGGCTCATCCAGAACACGCCATAGCGGTCGTATTCCGGCAAGAGGGAACCGGGCTGCACTGCATAGGAATGCTCAGGTGAACCTGCGATGCCAACCACCCGGAGCACGCGCGCACGTCCGTTGAGTACGGCAGTCACTTGCGCACCGGGCAACAGCTGGCGTGCTGCGGCAAATTTTTCGCTGACGATCACCTCGTCCTGGGCGCGGCCATCAACATACCGCCCCTTGATAATACGTATGTCGTTGAGAAGTGGCCGACCAAAGTCAGGGAGCGACACGAAACGCCCTTGCGCAGGCAAGTCCAGCACTGGCAGGTCCAGGGTAGCCAACAGGGTGACGCGGGTGTCGACCTTGTCCACTCCCGGGATAGCAGCGATTTGTTCAATGACAGAATCCGGGGCACGCACCAACCCGGACCAAACGTCGGCAAAGGCCGCTTTCTCGTAATATTTGAGCTGCGCCGACACCAGTGCTTCGTAACTGCCGCGCATTGTCACTACAGACATCACGCCAGCGGCTACAACAAGCGCAATCGACAGCATCTGCATCCGGATCTGCCAGAGTTCACGCAGCAACTTGCGATCAAGAGCTTTCATGCGGCCTCAGCCTCTGCACGTCAAACACTGCCATGCCCTACCATGCAATGTCCTCCACCTTTACCCGTTGCACATTGTGGGCAACATTTGCAATGTGGCCGCTACTCATATGCACCACCTTGTCTCCCATGCCACCAATCGCCGCATTGTGCGTAATGATCGCAGTGGTGGTGCCGGTTTCCCGGTTGACACGTTCCAGTACCGACAACACCAGTTGCCCGGTCATCACATCAAGCGCACCCGTGGGCTCATCACACAACAGAATCCGGGGACGCTTGGCAACGGCACGCGCTATGGCCACCCGCTGTTGTTCGCCACCGGAAAGCTGCGCAGGAAAATGATGGAGACGGTCGCCCAGGCCTACGAGATCGAGTGCTGTTTTGGGATCAATCGGCTGGGCAACGAGGTCGGTGACGAGCGCTACATTCTCGAGCGCCGTGAGACTGGGAATCAGGTTGTAGAACTGGAACACGAAACCAACATGCTGGCGGCGGTAGTCCGTGAGCTCGTGCTCATGCAACGCGGCCAGCGATTTGCCCGCGTAGATGACCTCTCCGCTGGTGGGAACATCAAGTCCGCCGATAATGTTCAGCAGGGTGGATTTGCCGCTACCGGAAGCGCCGAGCAGCACTGTGAGCTCGCCGTTATACAGGTCAAGGTCGACGTCGATAAGGGCGTTCACCGTGAACTCTCCCATCCGGTACTGTTTGCAGAGCTTGCGTGCACTCAGCACTACGGCTGTTTGCGCCTGGCTGGCAAGTTGCATGAAGCCCTCCCTGATAATTGATGGCATCAATCATAAAGGCAACGGACTTGCAGGCATGTGTGGTAGATCAAAGGCCTGGGACTCTGCCAGGCAGTCAGAGACCTTGAATTCCAGTCAGGGACTGGCCGTACTCACCTCCGCATTCATCATGTCAGCCGTCCAGGTGCTGTCTTTCGGAAAGACCAGGCCACTGCGGAAATCACTGTAGGAGCCACCCTGCAAACTGCCGATCTGCAGGCTGCGGCGCTGGATACTGCCATTGATGACGGCGGCGACGTCGACGCTGATGTTATTGAGCGTGATGGGGCTGCGGTTGCTTACCCTTACCAGCACGCGACCACTTTGATCAGCAAATGCCTCCGCTTGTACATAAGCGGCAGGATTGTCGCTCACGTCCAGCTGGATATAGGCAGCCTGGGCTTCCTGTCCGACGAAACCCTGGGCCTGTGCTGCATTCTGGAAATACTGTTTGGCTTCGGCGCGATTGCCCTCAGCCAGGGCGAGTTTGCCCAGTTCATTTTGCGCAATGGCCGTCGGCAGCAAGCCGGAGCTGAGTTCGAGGTCGGCACGGGCATCGGCGTTCTGGTTCAGACGCGCATATGCAACACCGCGACCCAGGTAATAATCAAAATATCCGTCGTCGAGTTCGATGGCTTCATCGTATTTGTCGAGTGCCGCGCGATAGCGGCGCTGATACACCAGAATGTCGCCCTGCAGTCCGTAAAACCGGGCTTCGTTGGGGACCAGCTCGATGGCTTCCCCGATATTGGCGAAAGCAATTTCCAGGTCGTCTTCAGCCACGGCTTTTTCGGCTTCATCAAACAGGGCGTAGGCTTCCTTGTTTTCCTTGAGCCAATGGACAGCTTGCTGATAACGCTGTTCGCCCAGCTCCATATCGCGCCCAGCCAGCGTCGGCTGCAATTCGGATACCAGCGCCCGGTTGTTGTCCACGCGCTCTTGCGACGGTGGATGACTGGCAAACAAGCCTTCAAGCCAGCTGCTATTGCGTCCTTCGGACAAGCGCACGAAGGTCTCCTGCAGGGTGACCGCCGCGCGCGGATCATAGCCCGCGCGTACCATGTAATTGATGCCGTAGTAATCCGATTCCCGTTCGGCCTCACGACCGTAACGCGTAGTGATAAGTTGGGCGCCGAGCGTAGATGCACCAATGATGTAATCGGAATATTGGTTATTGCGCGAAGCGATAGTGCCGAGCACCAGCGCTCCTTGCATAAGAGTGCCGCGGGTCATCGCGAGCGCGCCGTGTCCAGCGGCTGCGTGCACTATTTCGTGTCCAAGGACCGCAGCCAGTTCTGCCTCATTGTTGAGTTCGACCAACAGCCCGCGGTTAACCGCAATCTTGCCACCCGGCAGCGCCCAGGCATTGGGCACGCCGTTGTTGAGAACGACAAATTCATAATCAAGTTTCACATCACTTACGGCAGCGAGGCGCTGCCCTACCTGATTCACATAAGCGGACAATTCCGGATCAGCCTGGAACTCTCCGCCCTGGCTTTGCCGTGAGGGTCCATACTGCTGGGCACCGATCTCCTGCTGCCGCGCCAGCGATACAATATTAAGCTCGTTGCGACCCGTGACAGGATTGACTGCACACCCGGCCACAAGGCACAGTGCCAGCATTGCTGAAATGATACGTAACATAGGGTTGCCTATAAGGTCTCCTTTGGATTGTCTTTTCATTGTAGTGCCCCCGGTTCCATCCAGGAACCGTCTTGATCAATCCGTTCATTATCTGTTCACTATTCTTTGATTATCTTGCCTTCAATAATCCAGCACCCATATGGGGAGTAGCTCACATGAGATTTTATGCGTCACTGGCAAGCATCCTGCTAGGCTGCGTCGCGGGCCTGGCCCAGTCTGAGCCTCGCTTGCTGAACCAGGATCAGGTAGCTGCCCTGCTGAGCACGAGCGATGAAGCGTTCATTCAATACCGTATAGACGCACTGGTATTGGAAGGCGCCTGCCGCAAGACAACCTTGCCAGCCCTGCCGCGCACCGATTTTCGCCAGCTTGAAACCAGCTTGGCGGGTTCTACCCTGCGCATCTATGTACAACCTGATGTGATCCGCAGTCGCGAGGTATTGCTGGTAGTGGAGCAGGGGCAAACTCTCTCTGCCTACAATTCATGCAACCAGGACGTGGTCGACCAACTGCTGCCGGTGCTGGCGATCATGAGCACAGCAAAGTACCTCGATGATTCTGACAGTAACCAGACCCGCCAGGCGGTACTTGCCAGTCATTCCTTCCTGACCAGCCATGACCCCACCATGCTGATGTTGCGAAACGACAAGCTCGACAGTAGCGCGAGCTATGTGGATTTCCAACTTTCCGCCAAACACCCACTATTCTCTTCAGCCAAACCATTCAATGCACTCAATTCCAACATTGCTGACTCACTGGAACAGCTGCTGCCTGGCGAAAACGAATATTTCATGCAGCTGTATCTGGGATTCACGGGGCGCTTTTCCCACTATATGGGTGAACGCAATTCATCACCGGTGGTTGGCCGCAGTTTCAACCCTGAATTATTTTACCGATTCTGGACTTCCCGTACAAATTACGTCGATGCCGGTTTCGGGCATGAATCAAACGGGCAACGCATCCACACGCTGGAAGCATTCCAACGCGAGGAGATGGATTATCTCGCCGATGGAGAACCAGCCTTGTATGCGCGCGACAGCCTGAGTCGTGGCTGGGATTACCTGACATTGGACTGGCAACGGAGTTGGAACAACCGCTGGCTGACCCAGTTCAAATTTACCCATTTCCTGGACAATGGCCCTCTCCAGGGAGATGCCGAGGAATAT
>JBIIWM010000027.1:0-16892 GCA_044338875.1 Pseudohongiellaceae bacterium
CGGATACGAATGTGGTGAGGAGTAATTTCCACGAGCTCGTCGGTATCGATAAACTCCATCGCCTGTTCGAGGCTATGACGCACAGGCGGCGTCAGGACGATGTTTTCATCCGTACCGGCAGCACGAATGTTGGTCAGCTGCTTCGCCTTGGTAGGGTTTACCACAATGTCGTTTTCGCGACTGTGCAAGCCGATGATCATGCCTTCGTACACTTCAATATTCGGCGGAATGAACAAACGACCGCGCTCCTGCAATGTGAACAGGGCATAAGCCAGCGCCTTGCCGCGTACCATCGACACCAGCACACCGTTGGTGCGTGTGCCGATTTCGCCGGGCTTCATCGGACCGAAATGTTCAAAGATGTGGGTGAGGATACCGGTGCCGGAGGTCATGCTCATGAACTGGGTACGGAAACCGATAAGACCGCGTGTCGGGATCAGGAAGTTCAGGCGCGTACGGCCTTTGCCGTCGTTGTTCATCTCGGTCATCTCGGCTTTGCGCTTGCCAAGCTCTTCGATGACAGATCCGGAATGCTGCTCGTCGATATCGATTACCAGCGACTCATACGGCTCAAGCTTTTCACCATCGATGATCTTGGTAATTACCTGTGGCCTGGATACCGCAAGTTCAAAACCTTCGCGGCGCATGGTTTCGATCAATACCGAAAGATGCAATTCGCCGCGACCGGAAACAATGAATTTGTCGGCAGTAGCACCTGACTCTACACGCAAGGCAACGTTATGAATCAGTTCACGCTCGAGACGCTCCTTGATGTTGCGCGACGTCACGTATTTGCCATCCAGACCGGCGAAAGGCGAATCATTTACCTGGAAGGTCATGGTGACAGTTGGCTCATCCACGGTAAGCGGCGGCATGATTTCCGGACGCTCCGGATCGCAAATGGTATCGCTGATGTTCAGTACTTCGATACCGGTGATACATATGATGTCACCTGCACTGGCTTCCAGCGCATCGACGCGATCCAGGCCCATGTAGGTTTTGACCAGGCCAACTTTGCCTTTACGGCTCTTGCCTTCGATGTCGAGAATCACCACCGGCATGTTTACGCGCACCTTGCCGCGCGTGATGCGGCCTACGCCGATAACACCCAGGTAAGAGGAATAATCGAGCGCACTGATCTGCATCTGCAGTGGACCTTCTGCATCCACTTCCGGTGGCTGCACCTTGTCTACAACCAATTGGAACAAGGGATCCATGTTCTCGGACAGATTGAGGGGATCATGACCCGCCATGCCCAAGAGCGCCGAAGCGTAGATTACCGGGAAATCAAGCTGTTCTTCGGTTGCACCGAGTTTGTCGAAAAGATCGAATACTTCGTTGAGCACCCAGTCAGGACGCGCGCCTTCGCGGTCTACCTTGTTGATCACGACGATAGGCTTGAGGCCGCGTGCAAAGGCTTTCTGCGTAACGAAGCGCGTTTGTGGCATCGGACCGTCTACTGCATCTACCAACAGCAGCACTGAATCGACCATCGACAGTACGCGCTCTACTTCACCGCCGAAGTCAGCGTGGCCGGGGGTATCCACGATGTTGATACGGTATCCGTTCCAGCGCACAGCAGTGTTCTTGGCCAGGATCGTGATACCACGCTCTTTTTCCTGGTCGTTTGAATCCATCACGCGTTCAACTTCCTTGCCGCGGTTGGCGGCCAGGGTGCCTGACTGCTGCAAAAGTTTGTCGACGAGCGTGGTCTTTCCATGATCGACGTGCGCGATGATGGCGATGTTGCGTATTTTTTCAATCACGGGGATAACCTGGGGCAAGGGGAGGTGAAAACGACGCGGGATTATACACGAGAAATGGCCATAGGCGCCTATGGCCCTCCCCAACCTGGAAAAACAGTCGGTCAACCATGGCTCAAGCAGCGATAACGGCAGCCTTCCCAGGCAAGTAAACCCCGATATTCTCCCAACCCAGGTGCCGCAGATGGGACGCATGCAATCGACTCATGACCCCTTTGCCACAATAAAGCAGGTATTGCTGTCCGCGCTTGAAGTCCGCCGCTTCACTGCCGAGCCGGTAAAAAGGGATTCGAAGGATCTCATGCCCTGCCACCTTGAGCGGAAGCAGCTCCTCTTCAGCAGGGTGGCGGATATCAACCAGCACTGCGCCTTTGGCCGGCACCGGCACAATGTGGACTGCCGGTGCCGAGCAAGCCGCGGTGTCAGCGAGGGAGCGGATGTCCAACTTGACCTGGCCAGCTATCGCCTGCTCAAGCACGGTGAAATCAAAGCGGGCTTCCTCTCTCTCTATCCGATTGCGTCGCGCGCGTGTCGCTGGCCTTACCGAAATCACGCCGCAATACTCCGGTATCACTGCCGAGAACTTTTCAGTGCCGATCTTGCGCGCCATGTCCACGATGTCTTGCTTGTCGCTCATGATGAGCGGACGCAGCACCAGCTTGGGACAAATTTCATCGATCACGGCAAGATTGGCCAAGGTCTGGCTCGACACCTGCGCCACACTCTCCCCAGTGACCAGCGCATCAGATTCAAGCTCATTGGCAACAGCGGTAGCAGCGCGCAACATCATGCGCTTGAGCACCACGCCCATCTGTGAATTTTCGACTTTCACGAGGATTTCACGCACTACCTCTTCAAAAGGAACGGTGATGAAATACACATGGTGTGAAGAGCCAAAGCGGTTCCACAAATAGAACGACAGTTCTTTCACTGCCAATTCATGCTCATGCCCACCCAGGTTGAAAAACAGGAAATGTGCGCGCATACCACGCTTCATCGTCATGAAGGTGGACACTGCTGAATCGAAGCCGCCCGAGATGAGGGAAATCACGGAATCCACCGTCCCCAGTGGAAAACCTCCGATCCCCGGCATTGATGCATCCACGACAAAGAATTCTTGATCCCGCACTTCCAGCGCTACGGTTATTTCCGCCTTGTTCAAGCTGACACCGACTGCTTCTGTCTGCTGCAGCAGCCCTGCACCGATGGTGCGTTCCACATCCATTGAGCTGAACTTGTGATACCAACCAGCCCTGCGGCAGCGCACCACGAAGGTTTTTCCTTTCATGCGTTCTGCATAAACAGCCCTGGTCTGCGCCAACATGTCGTCGAATGTCCCAAGGGGATATGACAACACCCGACTGAAGCCCCAGATGCCGGGCGTGTTACTCAGTATTTCTTCAATCCGCGGAGCCAGTTCCTGTTGTTCTGGCGGGATGTAGATCTGCAGATTGTCCCAGTTGGCTTCAACTGAGATACTTTCTGGACTCTTGGCACCAGTGGCGACATCATGCAGGCCCAGCTGCTCACGCAGGATACGGGCCAGATTCTTGCGCAACTGCCGACAAAATCGCGTGCGTACAGTGCGGCTCTTGGTGGTCATTTCTGGAGAATATTTGAGCAGGTACTTCATAAGCGTCTTTTAATTCGTCTTTAAGCTTCTTTAAGCGTCTTATTGGAGCAGCTGACGCACCAGATTGACGCAAATCTAAATTATTTGCCTTATTTTGGTGCGCACGCGCCCCAAGTCTGGGACTGATACCCTGAAAAAACAAGGCTTTCAAGTTCCAAAGGGATGGCATATATTTTGCTCCCCCAGTATTGCTGATAACAAGCCGCAATTCTGCGGCTCTATCATTCGATATCAATTTTTTAACCAAAACAGACGCCAGGCTAATCCTGGACCATAGCTCTACGGAGGAAAATATGTCTGAGAAGACTCTCAAGCTGATCGCGGATAACGATGTAAAGTGGGTTGACCTCCGTTTTACGGACACGCGCGGCAAACAACAGCACGTGACCTTTCCCGCCACCGAAGTCGATGCCAGCTTCTTTGAAGGCAGAATGTTCGACGGTTCATCTATCGCAGGCTGGAAAGGCATTAACGAATCAGACATGGTATTGCTGCCTGACGACAGCACTGCAGTACTGGATCCTTTTTCAGAAGAAACCCAGGTAAACGTGGTGTGCGACATTCTCGAACCCGCCACCATGAGCGGCTATGACCGCGACCCACGCAGCATTGCCCGTCGTGCCGAAGAATACCTGAAGTCCACCGGCATCGGCGATACCGCCTATTTTGGTCCAGAGCCTGAATTCTTCATCTTCGATGACGTGAAGTACCGCACCACCATGGGCTACTGCATGAGCAAGATCATTTCCCAGGAAGCTGCCTGGTCAACTGATCTGGACAAGGATGACGGCCCCAAAGGTTTCACGCCACGCGTCAAAGGTGGCTACTTCCCGGTTCCGCCACTCGACTCCTTGCACGACATCCGTGCCGCCATGTGCAGCACCATGACAGACATGGGCCTGAAAATCGAAATCCATCATCACGAAGTAGCCAACGCTGGCCAGTGTGAAATCGGCGCCTATTTCAATACCTTGGTGAAAAAAGCCGACGAAGTACAGATCCTGAAATATTGCGTACACAACGTGGCTGTCGCCTTCGGCAAAACTGCCACTTTCATGCCCAAGCCGCTGGTAGGCGACAACGGCAGCGGCATGCACGTGCACCAGTCCATCTGGAAGAATGGCAAAAACCTGTTCGCAGGCAACGGCTACGCCAACCTGTCTGAAGAAGCACTGTACTACATCGGCGGTATCATCAAGCACGCCAAGGCACTGAACGCATTCGGTAATGCTTCTACCAACTCCTACAAGCGACTGGTAAAAGGTTTCGAAGCTCCCACCTTGCTGGCCTACTCCGCCCGCAACCGTTCTGCTTCAATCCGTATCCCTTACATCCTGGGCGGCAACCCGAAAGCAGTCCGCATCGAAGCCCGCTTTGGTGACCCGACAGCCAACCCGTACCTGTTCTTCGCGGCCTTGTTGATGGCCGGCCTTGACGGCATCAAGAACAAGATCCACCCAGGCGAACCAGCCACCAAGGATCTGTACGATCTGGAGCCAGAAGAAGAAGCGAAGATCCCGCAGGTTGCAGACGACCTGATGGACGCCTTGCGCAATCTGGACTCTGACCGTGCGTTCTTGACCGCTGGCGGCGTGTTCTCCGACGACTTCATCGATGCCTACATCGAACTGAAGAAAGGCGAGCACACCCTGGTCAACATGACCACACATCCGCTGGAGTTCGAACTGTACTACGCTTGCTAATCCACCCGGTCGCCGGCGATGGACCGCCAGCACCAGAAAAGCCCGCTGCACTTTCTCTCAGTCAGCGGGTTTTTTTTGCCTTCTATTCCTCCTTACTAGCGGCACGCCCTATTTTGGTGCCCACTGCCACACTTCCTGCTAGCATCCTCCGGGAAACCCGCTGCAAATCGTGGAGTTACCAATGTGGTGCAGGAATTGCATGGTCTAGCAGGGTTAAGCTTAACGGCAGTGGGCCTAACGCTTGGACTACCCTTTAACTACACGTGAATTTGCAAAAGCTGCCATTCGACGGCGCCACAAGTGCCCCCAAATGAATCCGGCTTTTACCAGGACAAGATGACCAGCAAACAACATATTGAGCACTTCAATACCAGGTTGCTCGACAACCTGACGACAGCTGTGGTCGTGCTCGACAAGGATTTCTGTCTCTACCACCTTAATCCCTCGGCTGAAGAGTTGCTGGATACCAGCAACAAGCATTCCCACAAGGCGTCCATTACTGACCTCATCCGAAACAGTGCTGTGCTGGTACAGGGCATGAAGTCGGTACTTGAATCCAACAATTCCATCATCGTGCGCAAGACTGAACTTGTCCTGACCAGCGGCACCAAGCTGCAAGTGGACTACGCGATCTCCAAGATAGAAGAGCGTTCCCAACCATTCTTCCTGCTGGAACTGCAGGGGATCAACCGCAGTTGGGCCATCAGCAGGAAGGAAGCGCTCCTCTCCACCCATGAAACCACGCTGGAAATGATTCGCGGCCTCAGCCACGAGATCAAGAATCCATTGGGGGGTATTCGTGGTGCAGCCCAGCTTTTGGCCAGCGAACTGCCCGACTCGCAACTGCAGGACTACACCAATGTGATCATCGAGGAAACTGATCGCCTCGTGAATCTGGTGGACCGTCTGACCGGTGCTTACAAGAAACCCAATATCACCATGCTCAACATCCACGAGGTGCTTGAGCGTGTGCGTAATCTGGTGGAAGCCGAAACCAAAGGCAGCATCACTTTCGTACGCGATTACGATCCCAGCCTGCCAGAGCTGCGTGGTGACATGGAGCAACTGATACAAGCGGTGCTGAACATCGTGCGCAATGCCATGCAAGCGCTCACTGAAAATCCGCACCCAAAACGCAAACCACAGATAGTGTTGCGCACCCGCGCAGTGGGTCACGCCACCATTGGGTCGACGACTTACAAGCTGATCATGAAGCTGGAGATCATCGACAACGGCCCCGGCATTCCTGCCGACATTATCGAAAACATTTTCTACCCGCTCATCAGCGGCCGCGCTGAAGGCACGGGATTAGGCCTTTCCATTGCACAGAACATTGTGAAAAACCATCAAGGGCTGATCGAATGCGAAAGCCAGGAAGGTCGCACCAGTTTCATTATTTCACTCCCATTCAATACCGAAGGTAGCAACAAATGACAAAGGATCTGATCTGGATTGTCGATGACGATCGCTCTATCCGCTGGGTACTGGAAAAATCGTTCGACAAGGCCGGCTTCGACAGTGAAAGCTTCGATAGCGGAGATGCACTTCTCGAGCGCCTGAAAACCCGGCAACCGGATGCCATCATCAGCGATATTCGCATGCCCGGCACTGATGGCCTCGAAGTCCTGGAGGCAGTACAGGAGCACTATCCGCAAGTGCCCGTTATCATCATGACTGCGCACTCGGATCTGAGCAGCGCCGTCAAATCCTACAAACGTGGAGCCTTTGAATATCTGCCCAAGCCCTTTGATGTGAATGATGCGGTCGCGGTCGCCGAACGCGCAGTGAAACATTCAAAGGAAACCAGAAGCGAAACACAACCGGTCACCGCTGTAGAGCCCAAGGAGATCATCGGTGAAGCCCCTTCAATGCAGGAAGTGTTCCGCGCCATCGGCAGACTCGCGCATTCGAACATAACGGTATTGATCAAAGGAGAATCCGGTACCGGCAAGGAACTCGTAGCCCAGGCTTTGCACAGGCACAGCCCGCGTGGCGAAAAGCCCTACATTCCCTTGAACGTTGCTGCCATACCAAAAGACCTGATCGAGTCAGAACTGTTTGGTCATGAAAAAGGGGCTTTCACCGGGGCCACCCAAACCCGGGTCGGCCGGTTTGAACAGGCTCACGGTGGCACGCTGTTCCTGGACGAGATTGGTGATATGCCAATGGAAACCCAGACCCGGTTGTTGCGCGTGCTCTCCGATGGAGAATTCTTCCGTGTCGGCGGCTTGTCTCCAATCAAGGCGGATGTACGCATCATCGCAGCCACGCACCAGAATCTGGAATTGCGAGTCAAGGAACATCTGTTCCGGGAAGACTTGTTCCATCGCCTCAATGTGATTCCAATCAATCTGCCGCGCCTGGCCGATCGCCGCGAGGACATTCCTGCACTGTGCGAGCATTTCCTGCGCAAGGCAGCCCAGCAAATGGGTGTGGAGAAGAAATTCCTGCGACCTGAAACCATCAAGTTCCTCACCAACCTGCCATGGCCAGGCAACGTGCGTCAGCTGGAAAATTTCTGCAGTTGGATAACAGTAATGGCGTCCGGTCGCGAGATATTCATCAACGACTTGCCAGAGGAATTCCTCAAACCTGCAGGTGACAACCCCGTGGCCGGCAACTGGATCCAGAACCTCAAGCACTGGGCCGACCAGGAACTGAGCCTGGGCCATGTTGGCATCCTGCAACAGGCCATCCCCATCTTCGAAAAGTGCATGATTGAAGTGGCACTCAAGCACAGTGGTGGTCGCAAACGCGATGCTTCGGAATTACTGGGCTGGGGCCGCAACACATTGACTCGCAAGATCAAGGAATTGGGCATGGAAGCAAATGGTCACGAGGAAGAGGAAGAACAGGAAGACTGAGCAGGATCAGGGCTGTTCGTTGATGAACAGCTACTGCCAGTTAATGAAGCAATTTCTTCGGTGCCCAGTAATAAAAGATCAAGGTATTGAGCAGTTCGCTTTCACGTACCAGCGCAATATCAATATCCCGCTGCAGGATACGTGGCAAGTCGTCATAGACAAACAGATCTATCAGATCCACCATGCCAAGGACAATATTGCCCTTTTCGGACAACCATGGCGAAAAGCTCATCAATTATTGCAGCGACCACAGCATCAGCCTCGCGCTTAGTGCTCGCGATAAGTCGCAGTCAGCACGAGGTCAAATCCCCCCGTACCGGAATCATTAAACACCTGGAAGTCCACGTCCTGATCTAACTCCAGCTCCAGTAGCGTAGATTCTGGCAACTGAAGGACACTTAAGCCGTCAATAACACTCGAGCCCAAATCATAGGAATCTACTCCTTCCAGCTGCAAGCTCATGCTGTTACTGCTGCGATTGGAAATTGAATAGTCAAATTCCTTGCTACCATTGATACGCAAACTGAAACCTTTTTCAGACACCTGTTCTTCTACTATCGCCAAGTCTGCACCTACAGGAATAATTTGCGAGTCTGTGTTCATCACCGGAACCGGCTGCAACATCTTTACTTGTGTAGTGATAGCAGGCAGTGGAACGATATTACTCTTGTCGAACAGGAAATAACCGCCGCCTAGCCCAGCCAACAGACACAGCACTACCACCAGGAGCCATAACAAGGGATGCGCTCTTGTTTTTTCTCGATACTTATTCAGCGTGCCGCTTACGCGGCGTGCTTGTATGGGCAGTTGCTTGCGCTTGTCCAGATCCCGCAGCATGTCATTGACCAGACTCATGCCAGTGCACCTTTTACCTTTCCGCCAGGTTTTACTTTCGTGTACAAACTCATGACTGTGCTCATATACTGATTGTGTCTACTTAACGACAATAAGGATCAATTCTGCGAAGCAGATCATTGACGCTATTGGCCAAGAAAAATCCATTGCAATTGATCAGCTTGATGTCTTCACTCACCCCGTCAATAAAGGATGAAGATGCAACTTTTTCAACGTAGCAAGGCGCTGTCTGGAGATCAGTTGCACAGCACCCCGGGTTTCCGCCCTTGGAACCCTAGATATCGTTCAGGGATTGGAAACACAGGAGACCTCTTCTTTAAGAAATTCAAATTCAGCTGATAATTCGTGATTAGTATTCACCTTGCCAAGTACTTTCAAGTCAATTCCTGACTGGAAGCCTTTCTTCAAAAGATCTTCGCTTCCAGCACCGCTTGGAGCAGCACAACCAGAGATTAATTAATGAACTCAGCGACTATTTCCAGCTCGTCGGTATACTCCCTTACAAACACCATGCCTGTTTGCGGTGAATCAACATGGGCAAGTGCCAGCTCCTGATTACCGCAGGAGGCGCCAACCAGACCACTTTTGACTGTCTTCTTGCCGAAGCTCTTTAACGAGAGCTGCTCTCGAATTAATTCTATAGCGACGTACCCTCTTTTAGGCTAACCATTGTAGGTACCTCTAACCTGTTAAAGTATGGGAGAAATTCCTGTACTGGCAGGTGTTGGCTTCCAACGATAGCCCACCTGAACCAAACTGGCCGCTTATGCAGCTTTTAACTCGAATTAACATTAGTATCAATACCCATCTTATTATTTTATATAGAAATTTGTATGTTTAATATTGTTTTGTTCCAACCTGAGATACCCCCGAATACTGGCAATATCATGCGCTTGGCCAGCAACAGTGGTTGTAACCTGCACTTGATTGGACCATTAGGCTTTGATTTACAAGAGAAAAACTTAAGGAGAGCACATCTGGATTATCGTGAATATGCCAATGTGTCTGTGCACGCGGGCTGGCACGAATTCGTGGCGGAGGCGCGCCCAAGTCGCATTTGGGCCTTTAGCACCAAGGGCAAGCGCAACTACGCCCAAGTCAGGTTCCAGACGGGAGACTTTCTGCTGTTCGGCCCGGAAACCCGCGGCCTGCCAGCCGATTTGATGCAAGAGGAGGGGATCGAAGGGGTGCTTGCGCTGCCCATGATGCCAAATAGCAGAAGCATGAACCTGTCCAACACGGTTGCAGTGGTGGTCTATGAAGCCTGGCGCCAGAACGGTTTTGAAGGGGCCCTGGAAGCACCAATAAAAACGGGAAACCAGTAACCTGGTTTCCCGTTTCGGATCTGCAAAACTGGCCCTGAATCCAGGATCCAGCAGTATTCGATGCTGTTACTGGATTTTGCCCGCCTGCTCTGCCTGGCTGCGCTTGGCCTGCAGGTAAACCGCTTCAAAATTGATCGGTGCCAGCATCAAGGCAGGAAAGCTGCCCTTGATAACCAGGGAGTCCACTACTTCGCGCCCGTAGGGGAAGAGGATGCTTGGGGCGGTAATGGACAGCAACTGCTCAAGACGATCGCCTTCGACACCGGCAATCTCGAAAACGCCCGCCTGCTGCACTTCAACCAGGAAGATAGTCTTGTCTTCTTGCTTCACATCGGCAGTCAGGCGCAGCACTACCTCATAGAAGTTGTCATCAATCTTGCGGCTACGGCTGTTGATATTGAAGTTGATCTGCGGAGTATAGGGACGGCGGAATGACTCGGGAGAATCCGGCGCTTCAAAAGAAGCATCCTTGACGTACACGCGCTGTATGGCAAAACGCTGTTCTGCTGCAGCTTGGGCTGGCGCTGCCGGTTGATTGCCCTGGTTGTCATTCTCTGCCATGTGTCACCTGTACTGTTAAGTTCCTGATTGGAAGATGGGGTGTCTGCGGGCGAATGGCCCTTTATTTTACGATCGGCAGGTTCTGCACCAGCCACTCGTTCATGCCCCCGGACATCTTGCTGACCTGGGTGAAGCCCTTGGCTTCCAGCAATTTCACGGCAGCTCCGGAATGCTGCCCCATGTTGCACACCACGATAACGGGGGCCGTCTTTCTTTTGTCGAGCTCAGTGCTGCGCTCTTCAAGCTTGGCAAACGGGATATTCACGGCATCCACGATATGGCCTTTTTCAAAGTCCTTGCGTTCGCGAATATCGAGAATAACGCCATTTTCACGGTTCACGAGGAACGTGGCCTGCTGCGGACTGACGCTGCGGGCAGCCTTGGACATCAAGTACGCAACAAGGGCGGCGAACACAGCCAGCCAAAGGCCGGTCAGTATCCAGTGAGAGATGAGAAATTCGAGGAAGCGGGCCATGCAAATAATTCTGTCGTTGCTGTAAATTCCACGACCGGCATAATGGCCCTTCGCAGGAGCGCGGGAGTATACACAGCTCGGCTCAAGAAGTCAGTCGGGCCGGGGCGAGGCAGCGTTATTTGCGGGCTGGATTACCGACGCGCCTGAATTTAAACTCCGCCGCCTGTTGCGTGCCGTCCTGCCTGCAGTGCTGCACCCTATCCCACTCCCCATTGAAGTACGCATTGATGACGAGATCCATGAACAATTCCAGCGGCCTTTCCAGTGGCCTTCCCAGGGAGAAAGGCCCCGCCATTCTGCTGATCCTTGACGGCTGGGGTCACCGCGAAGCGCGCGACAATAACGCCATAGCACTGGCGCATACCCCGGTATGGGACCGTTTGCTGGCCACTTGTCCTCATACACTGATCCAGACTTCAGGCATGAGCGTGGGCTTGCCGGACGGCCAGATGGGCAATTCCGAGGTCGGGCACATGAATCTTGGGGCTGGTCGCGTGGTATACCAGAGCCTCACCCGCATCAACAAAGCCATTGCCGATGGAGACTTCTTTACCAACCCCGAACTCAATGCGGCGGTACAACAGACCCTCGACAACAACAGTGCCCTGCACATCATCGGCCTGCTGTCAGACGGTGGCATCCACAGCCATCAGGACCAGATCGCCGCCATGATCGAACTGGCCGAGCGAAAAGGCAGCCGCAATATCCGTTTGCATGCCCTGCTTGATGGCCGCGACACACCGCCGCGTTGCGCGGAATCTTCACTGCATCGCTTCACTGAACATTTCGCCAGTTCCGGCAGTGGCGCGATTGCGACGATTAGCGGCCGCTTCTACGGCATGGATCGTGACAAACGCTGGGATCGCGTGGAACAGGCTTTTTCTGCCATTTGCCATGGAGCTGCGAAATATAGGGCAGAGTCGGCAGTGGCCGGACTGCAAGCGGCGTACGTCCGGGGTGAAAACGATGAATTCGTTGCGCCTACCCTGATTTGTCCCCACGGCAGCGCACCAGCACCCATGCAAGAGGGTGATGTCATCGTCTTCATGAATTTCCGGGCCGACCGCGCGCGCGAATTGACGATGGCTTTCACTGACCCCAACTTCTCGGGATTTGAACGCGGGAAACTGCCGCAACTTGGCGGCTTCTTCACGCTTACTGAATATGCCAGGGACCTGAACGCCATCAGCGCCTTCAAGCCGGAAAATCTCAGCAATGGCCTGGGCGAATACCTGGCAGAACTCGGCAAAACCCAGTTGCGCATCGCCGAAACCGAAAAATATGCGCACGTTACATTCTTTTTCAGTGGTGGCCGCGAGCAGGAGTACCCCGGTGAAACGCGCATCCTCGTGCCCTCCCCCAGGGTAGCCACCTACGATTTACAGCCGGAAATGAGCGCCTTTGAAGTGACCGACAATCTGGTCGAAGCCATTCATTCGCGCCAATTCGATGCCATCATCTGCAACTTTGCCAATGGCGACATGGTCGGGCACACGGGTATTTTGGCTGCAGCTATCAAAGCAGTGGAAGTTCTTGATGCGTGCGTAGGTCGGATTGTCGACGCTGCGCTCGCCGAAAACGGCAGCTGCCTGATCACCGCCGATCACGGCAATGTCGAGCAAATGCTGGACACCGAGAGCGGCCAGCCCATGACCTCGCATACCAATGGCCCGGTGCCGTTGGTATGCGTGAGCAAGCAAGTGGTGACATTGCGGGATGGTGGTGCACTGTGTGATGTAGCCCCCACCCTGTTGAGCCTGATGCAACTGCCAGCCCCGGCAGAAATGAGCGGCCATTCCCTCATTGCTCCGCTCACTAACTGACGTTATCTGATGCTGCCACGTCTACTGCTCCACATCCTGGGTACCGCAAGCTTGCTGCTGCCGGGCCCAGCGTGGGCCCAGGAAGAGGTCAGCGCAGACCAGCTCGCCAGGCTCCAGTCCAGCATTGGTAAAGTCAAAGCCGAACTCGCCATCACCAGGAACCAGCGTAGCGACGTCGCTGACGGGCTGCAGGCAAACGAACAGGCCATTCTCAAGGTGCAGCAAGCCCTGGGCGACATCACCGAACGCATCCAGACGACTGAAGCAGAACTGGCCGCCCTGCACACCCAGGCCAACGTGCTCGAAGCCCAGCGCCAGGAACAACAAGCCCTCATTGCTGACTATATGATGAGCGCCCACAGCGCCGGCAGCGCTACCTCCCTGAAACTATTATTGAACCAGGACGATCCGGCACTGGGCAGTCGCATGCTGCGCTATTACGAATACTTCAGCGCTGCCCGCGGAGAGCGTCTGGCGAGTTACCGCAAAACCTTGGCTTCCATGGCAGAAGTAAGTGCTAACATTTCAGCCAGCTCTGAAGAACTCAGGATTGAGCACGTCCGCTTGATCGAAGAGGGCGAGCAACTCGACAGCAAACTGGTCGAGCGCCAAAACCTGTTGGACGACCTGGATGTGACCATTGTCACCCAGGGCGACGAGCTCGCCACGCTGGAACGACAACGCCAGGAAATCGAAGCAGTGCTGGAAGAAATCCGCAGCTCCATCACCAACCTCAACATGGGCGATGCCGATACTCCCTTTGCCGAACGCAAGGGCCAACTGCCCTGGCCACTTGAGGGTCGCGTCCTCAACAGCTTCGGCAGCAAGCACAGCTTGGGCGATCTGACCTGGGAAGGCATGACGCTGGAGGCTGAAGCGGGTGCCGATGTCAGGGCAATCCACCATGGCCGCGTCGTGTTTGCCGACTGGTTGGGCAGTTCTGGCCAGCTATTGATAATCGATCATGGGGATGGTTTCATGAGTTTGTATGCCCACAATCAGCAACTGCATAAAACGGTCGGGGATTGGGTGAGCGGCGGGGAACGGATCGCCGCCGTGGGCAATACCGGTGGCCAGCGCAGCAACGCGCTCTACTTCGAAATACGCCGTAATGGCAAAGCCGAGAACCCGGTCAACTGGTGTGTCGCACGCCGCTGAATATCAACCTGCTTCAGAAGTCACTGATGATCATGCCAAATTTTATGCGCAAACCCGGAAAAGCCCTGTTCTCACTCGCGCTGTTGGCGAGCTGTTGCACACTGGTAACAGCACTGGCAAATGCGGCCGAGGAATCGCCTGCAGTAGAACCCGCGCCGTCTACCGGGACTCCTGTCGCTGCAGCCCCTGCGTTACCTGCTGCAAATCCCGGCACGCTGCCCCTGCCGCTGGACGAAGTCCGTATCTTCGCCCAAGTGTTGAATCAGGTGCGCAATGCCTATGTGGAAGAAATTGACGATAAAACCCTGTTGGAAAATGCCATCAAGGGCATGCTGGCCGGCATCGACCCGCATTCCCAGTATCTTGCTGCGGATGATTATGAATCGCTGCAGGAAAGCACGACCGGTGAATTTGGCGGGCTCGGCGTGGAAGTGGGAATCGAAGACGGCTTCATCAAGATCATCGCCCCCATGGATGATTCCCCGGCTGCACGCGCCGGCATCCAGGCCGGCGACCTCATCATCCAGCTCGACGACACCCCGGCGCGTGATGTGACTCTGGGCGACACCTCGGATTTGCTGCGCGGCGAACCGGGCACGTCGATCACTCTCACCATCATGCGTGAAGGGGTCAGTGAACCGCTGGAAATAACCGTCACGCGCGAAATCATCAAGGCGCGCAGCATTCGCTATCGCTCCATCGAACCGGGTTTCGGTTATATCCGCATCGGCCAGTTCGCCGCCGACACCGCGACCGAAGTGGTGGATGCGCTGGCCAAGCTGCAGGCAGAAAGCACGCCCTTGCGCGGACTGGTGCTCGATTTGCGCAACAATCCTGGTGGCGTACTGCAAGCAGCTGTCGGCGTAGTGGATGCCTTCATCACTGACGGTCTTGTCGTCTACACCGAAGGTCGCGTGCCCAATGCCGACATGCGGTATCAGGCGACTCCGGACGATCCGAGCCAGGGTGTGCCGCTGGTGGTATTGATCAACGGTGGCTCCGCCTCGGCATCGGAAATTGTCGCCGGTGCGCTGCAGGATCATCAGCGCGGCATCATCATGGGCACCCAGAGTTTTGGCAAAGGGTCCGTACAGTCAGTACTGCCCTTGACGAATGACCGCGCGATCAAACTCACCACATCGCTGTATTACACGCCCAATGGCCGTTCGATCCAGGCCAAAGGCATCACGCCGGACATCATCATCGACCGTGGCCAGGTCACCAAGATTCCGGACAGCGCCATTGCCTATCGCGAAGCTGACTTGAGTCGACATCTGGAAACGGGCACGGCAGGAGAAAAACCGGCTACTGAAGCTGCGCCTGCGATTACAACTCCGGCGGCAACAGCGGATGAAGTGCTGGTGGAAGATTACCAGCTCAACGAAGCGATGAACTTGCTCAAGGGCCTGAGCATCATGCAGCGAAAAAATTGAACGCAGGGGCACGGCACTCACCTGTCAGGATGCCGCGTCCCTACCGCATTTCGATGCCGTGTTCCCGCATGTACTGCTTGGCTTGGGGAATGGTGAATTGCCCGAAATGGAAAATACTCGCGGCCAGCACTGCATCTGCCTTGCCGATCTGAATACCATCAACCAGATCCTGCAATGTGCCGACACCGCCAGAGGCAATCACCGGCACCGGTACTGCTGAACTGATCGCAAGATTCAGTTCCAGGTCGAAGCCACTCTTGGTGCCATCACGATCCATGCTGGTCAGCAAAATTTCGCCGGCACCATAGCTCACCATTTTTTTCGCCCAGGCGATGGCTTCCAGGCCAGTGGGATTGCGCCCGCCATGGGTGAAAATTTCCCAGCGCTTGGGCTCGCCCGGTTTCGACACGCACTTGGCATCGATGGCCACCACGATGCACTGCGAACCAAAACGCTCCGCCGCTTCGCGCACAAATTCCGGATTCAGCACGGCACTGGTATTGATGCCGACCTTGTCCGCGCCGGCATTGAGCATGTTGCGAATGTCCTGCAATTTGCGGATGCCGCCACCGACGGTAAGCGGGATGAAGACCTGACTCGCGATGGCTTCCACCGTATGAATGGTAGTGCTGCGATCCTGGCTGCTGGCAGTAATGTCGAGGAAGGTGATTTCGTCGGCACCCTGGTCACAGTAGCGCTTGGAGATTTCCACCGGATCACCCGCATCGCGAATGTCGACGAATTTCACGCCTTTGACGACACGGCCATTGTCGCAATCAAGACAGGGAATGATGCGCTTTGCCAGACTCATGATGCTTGCCCATTCCAGCTCAGGAAGTTTTGCAGTAACTGAAGGCCGTTTTCCTGGCTTTTCTCCGGATGGAACTGTACGGCAAAGATGTTCTTGTGTGCCAAGGCCGAACAAAATGGTTGCGGATAGTCCGTTTCCCCTGCCACTTCAATTGTGGAATGGGGCGCCACGTAATAGCTGTGCACGAAATAAAACCTGCCGTTGTCCCCGATACCCTGCCACATCGGATGTGCCTGCGTTTGTCGTACCTGGTTCCAGCCCATGTGCGGCACTTTCAACGCGGCGCCTTGCGCATCCACCAGATCATCAGCAAAACGCAGCACCTTGCCGGCGAACAGACCGATGCAATCAACACCGCCGTTTTCCTCGCTGCTCTGCATCAAGGCCTGCATGCCGACACAGATGGCCAGCACCGGCTTCTTGCGTACTTGCTCGCGCAGGATTTCATCGATGCAAAGATGACGGATTTCGGCCATGCAATCGCGCAT
>JBIIWM010000205.1:0-5215 GCA_044338875.1 Pseudohongiellaceae bacterium
GTGGTGCAACTTTTTCACGCCGAACAAAACGGGGCAGATAACTGTCAGCAGCCTGCCTGCCTTGTTTTTTTGACTATCAAATTCCATCTTGCGAACAAATATTCGCTAATCTGAATTTGAATGTATACCGCCCATCCTGCTGACTCAAGAACCATTACATTCATTCACAAACATATTCAAAAAAGTCAATTTTCTTGCACAAAGCCCAAAAGATGTCACCTGACACATTTCAATTGGTAATCGAATGCACCAGCAGCGGACATCGCCGCAGCTCATATTCAATTTCGCGTGCCGCTTGCTGCAGCTCAGGCACCACTTCTCGCACCATAAGCTCCAGATTCTGCCTGGCCAGCGAGGTAGAACAAGACAAGGAGGCGATAACCCGCCCATCCTCGGCATGCAGGGGAACTGCTACCGAGACTACGCCGAAATCCAGTTCACCCTGAGTCGCCGCATACCCCTGTTTCCTGACTTCCTGCAGGATATTGCGCAGTCCAGACCTGGAGACGACGGTACGATCGGTGAGTGCCACGGTCTTTACGTTGTTCAGATAGTCAGTCAGGCGATCCTTGTCCATATGGGCCAGCAGCACACGTCCTGCAGAAGTGGCATAGGCAGGGAACCTTGTTCCGACTCCTGCCACTACCCTGGTAAGCAGCTTCGTGGAGACATACACCATGAAAAGTATGTCGAAATCGGAAAGTATCGCCATGGCCGTACTGTTACCGGTCAGATCCCGCACGCGCTGCAGACTCGGAGTGATCACTTCCTCGAGGTTCATGGATTCGATATAGGCGGAACCCAAACTGAACACTTCAGGTCGCAACAGGAACAACTTGTCTTTCTTGGTGACGTAACCCAGATGTTGCAGGGTGTTGAGGCAGCGCCTCACAACGGCCGGGTTGAGTTCGGTATGCGCGGCAAGCTCACTCAGGGTCATACCCGGTTTGTCGCGACTGAATGAGCGCAGTACTGCCAGTCCACGCGCCAGTGAATTGAGGTATTCACCATCTTCACGCGGGTTTTTTTCAATTTTTGCCATGACTTGCCTGTAGCCGGCGCAATACCGGACCGCTGCGGGAGTTACCTGGTTTACCGGACCTTTATATACCATCCCCAGTCCATTGAAAATCAAGGTTTTGCAGGCAATAAAAAAGGCGCAGTCGTGAGGCTGCGCCTTTTCTGTGCCCGTCAGGGCAAAAGCCGGATTCGCCAGTCTCCTGGCGAAGCACTTACTTGGCTTTGGTTCTCCAGCTGTCCGCATAGTTTTCACGGGCATCTGCGGCGTAAGGAGTTGCTGCTACTCTTACGCGGATTTCAGCCTGTTTGTGCGGCTCGATAGAGGTTTTGCCAGTCAGTTCCGGCTCGCCCCACAGCAGGGTCAGCACGTCGCCGATCTGCACGTCAGCATCAACCACGGCCAGCGACAACAAGCAGCGCTCGTTGTAGGAGTAGCCGTTGAACATGGACATACCCACTTTCTTGCCATCACGTACCAAGGCATCAGCGTTGCTGGAGGAGTAGTTGGGCTGCGGGAAGTCGATCCACTTGTACGCCAGGCCTGGCTCGAAGCAGGAAGAGATTACTTTCAGCACGTCTTCGCGGTTCCACTCGATGGTGACTTTCTTGCGGTTGGCCTGACCTTTCATTTGTTCCAGGGCAGCTTTACCGATGAAGTCTTCTTTCTTCCAGCCGATGTAGAAGTCGTAACCCAGTTCGAACGGGGTAACGTAGTAGTCTTCGATGTTGTTGCTGACCAGCGAGCCACCGATGGAACCCATGGCTTCGTAGCTGTCAGCACCTAACCAATCGCGGTACTGTTTCATCATGCCTTCGCCGGTGTAGATACCTGGCAATGGGGATGGAATCCAGCCGGACTCAAGGGTGTTGGACGAATAAGCACGTGCACCTACGAAACGCAGGTCAACGCCGGCTTTTTTGGCGGCTTCAGCGATCGTGGACTGGATGTAGCTCTTGTCAGCGTAGGGGCCCCAGATTTCAAGACCAGGAGCGCCGGCCATACCGTGACGCAGGGCCATAACCTTGCGCGAACCGATATTGACGGTGTCGACGTGGAAGAATTTCACTTCGGGGATCGGGCCGCCGTTCATGGCTTCAAAGATCTTGTTGGCTTCCGGGCCCTGGATCTGGAAGCGGTAATGGGTACGGTAGATGGCTTTGCCATCAGGACGGCTGTCGGAACGTGGATCGTGCTTAAGACGCACGTTGTAGTTGCCGATGGAAGCCTGGAACATTACCCAGTTGGCAGTAGGAGCGCGGCCAACCAATACGAATTTTTCTTCGGTTTCACGGAAGATGATCATGTCGCCGATCACGTGACCAGCAGGAGTAACAGGGACAAAGTGCTTGGCAACGTTCAGCTTGAAGTTGGCGAAGCTGTTGATACCAACATAGCTCAGGAATTTTTCTGCATCCGGACCTTCAACAGTCAGCTCATCCATGTGATGGGTCTGGTCGAACAGTACGGCGGAGTTACGCCATGCCATCTGCTCTGAACGCCAGTTGGAGAATTCAGGCGCCACAACCGGGTATACATAGATACCGGCTTTGGAATTGCGAAGCAGGTTTACTGCACCGCCAGCTGCTTCAATTGCTGCACTGAGACTATTTTTGCTCATCTATATGCTCCTGGAACTTTCGGGTAAATAAACTTGGTGGAAAATAAAAGTGGCGCATTCTGCCACGATCCGTTTTCTATAGGAAGTAAGGGCGGCCGCAATAAATGTGGGTAATAGCCAGGAAGATTGCTAAACCTTTTTATAAAGACTTGCTCTCAACTTGCTAATTTTTAATATTTTATTTTCTATTTCCCAGTTTTTGCCTAAATTCGCGATTTTTCGTCTAGCGAAAATTCCTTCGTAAATAGCCCTTGGTCACCCTTGCCGGATTGGATGGGTGAGCCTCTACTTCTCGGCACTCACCAGTGAGTAATACCCATACGAATGGCGGCAGCTGACTTTGCGGAAGCCTGCTTCAGTCAACAAGGCCTGCAATTGCGGAAACGTGAATTGCTGTCCCATGGTGCCCATCGCCATCAACAGTGAAAACGCTACTGCCGGTGCAGGCTCGGTGCCACTGTCATCCAGCAACATTTCATGCAGCAGGATTTTGCCACCCGGCTCCAACGCGGCATAACTGCTCTTCGCCAGCGCAAGACAGGTTTCGGGATTCCAGTCGTGAAAGACATTGGAAAAGAAATGGGCGTCATATCCTGAGGGCCACGCCTCGCGGAACATGTCTACGGTGACAGTATCAACCTGGTGCGCCACCTCGCCGGCGGTGATGTATTCAAGGGCCAGCGTACAGATAGTCGGCAGTTCCATGATCGTGCAACGGCGTTCCGGATTCTGCCGGGCGAGCGCAATTGAAAAACAACCAGACCCCCCGCCCACGTCCAGAACTCGTTTGATGCCACCAAAATCAAAGGTATGGGTCATGCCCACGGCAGCTGCCATCGAATGGCTGTGCATGAAGGCAGTGACTTCGCGCGCCATTTCCATATCAACATGACCACTTTCCCAGCCATCTGCAGGACGATTTTTGGCCGCCTTGGCTCTCTCCTTGTTGACGGTTTCCAGCAGCAACTTGTGCGGAGCAATGGTTTTGCCAATGCGGCTGAACAGATGCCCCCAGAAGAACGGGCTGGCCTTGAGCATATACTGGCGACCCGCTTCACTCAGCTGATAACAGGCGGCATGCTGCTGCAGGAAGCCAAGTTGCCTGAGCATCGGCAGCAAGGCACGCAAGGCCCGTGCATCAAAATCGCGGCGCTCGGCCAGCCCTTCCGGCGTATCGGGCCTGGCATCCAGGGATTCAAAAATATCAAGTTCGATGGCCACTGAAAGCGCCGGCACCTTGTACAGGTTCAGCCAGGCATCCCACACCAATGTGTCATCGACGACAGGAAGTTTATAAGTCATGCACAAGCTCCTCGGTTGAAGCGTTACTGGATCAGGAAATCAAATGTACTAAGTCTTCAGCAGAACATGAAGCGCAGCAAAGCGCTTTCAAGGCTGCACAGCTTTGCCCTGCGTGATTGGTGTGGTTACACTGGCGGCCATCCTGACGAGAGACCTCACCAATGATCATCCCCACTCTGGAACTGGCATTCAGTGCCGAAGGCATTCTGGGTGCACCGATTGCAATCGGCCCAACCCATGAAGGGCCCCGCCGTATCATTCCGATCCTGGACGGATATTTTGAAGGTCCCAACATCAAAGGCACGTTCTTGCCGGTCGGCGGTGCAGACTGGCAGTACATGCGTGCCGATGGGGTGACCCAGGCTGAAGCTACCTACGCAATCAAGACTGATGATGGCGTGGTGATCCAGGTACAGAACTTCGGCTTGCGCCATGGACCGGAAGCGGTGATGAAGCGCTTGGCCGCTGGCGAAGACGTGGACCCGGCCGAGTACTACTTCCGCACCAATCCGCGCTTCAAGGCACCAGACGGCAAATATGACTGGCTCAACAAAAAAATCTTCGTGGCGAGCGGTGCCCGCTACAGTAACTCAATCAAAATCTGGTTCTTTGCGGTGAACTGAGCCCTAGCGCCCGGTTTCCACTTCGGGCGTGGCCTGGTTGGAGGTGCCAGCAAACAGGCGGGTGCCATCTTCAAAGGTGACCGACCGGATATTGGCGGTAGTGCTGCCATTGCGCGCCTGCCAACCGTCCACGTTCAATACCGTACCGGCGGGCAAATCCGCCTTGCGCCAGCCGCGCCGGATCAGGCTGTTGGCGGCCCCGGTTTCCAGTGCCCAGTTGGTGACGATGCCGCTGGCATCTTTCACATCCAGATAAATCCAGCCGTGTGGATTCGACCACTTCATCTCGGTGACAGTGCCGGTCAACTGTACCGGTTTGTTGGTGTCAAATTCGGCCGAAAAGGAATGGTGCGCAAACGCATCAAGAGGCAGCAAGCTGACAGCAGCCAGCGCACTTGCCGTTATCAGTGAGAACAGTTTCATGACTTACTCCGCGGTGGTTGGTTGAGCGGCCCGAAATTCATCGCGCACGTCTCTCAGGTGTTGCAGATCATTGTTGTCTTCCAGGCAGGCGACTTCGAGCAGCTCGTCCTGCAGGCGATCCAGCGGAACCTCTATGGTCCAGGGGCGGGTATACGCAATTGGATCGGTGACCGTGGCCCGGTAAATCAACCTGTCACGGCTCACTGGTGTATAGGTTTCGCGTACCGT
>JBIIWM010000219.1:0-4853 GCA_044338875.1 Pseudohongiellaceae bacterium
CATAGCCATAGCAGATCATGTCGCCACTGACCGGATCGATCTTGGGATGCGCGCTGAAAGTCTGCGCCTTGTACTGGCCACCGAAATCCCAGGGACCGAGGGTTTCCAGCGTGTTCGGATCGATCTCGAAAGGATGTGCATCTTCCTTCAGCGCATACAGCTTGCCGCCGTGCGCGATCGGCGCGGTATTGATCACGGTATTCAGATAGGGCTTGTCGATGTTTTGCATCGAGGGATCCGCCGTGAAGGGGTTGCGGTATTTCCCGTACAACTGTTTGCGCGCCGCGAGGTTATTGAGAAAGCGCGGCGTCTTGATCCAGCGCGATTTGAAATCCACGGTGCCATTGTGAATCCGGAAACTGCTGATATAACCATCAGTGGAGAAGGGACTGTCGTCAGCATGCGTGGGTGGATAGAACCACTCGCCCCCGACCCGGATAAAGGCACCGTTGAGCTCTGGCGGAATGGTACCTTCGACTTCGCAGTCGTAGATGTCGGCTTCAAACCGCAGCGGGGAGAAGTATCCGGCCGGGGCCGGGCCTTGGGTAAAATCGACCATGGATGCGCGCCTTTCTTTGTAATGGTTATGTGGCAATAAGGGCTGGGCCAAGCTTATGCCAGCGACCAAGCAAAAGTCCAATGCCCGCCCGGACGGTTTGAAATTCCGGGGGAAGGTGTACACTTCTGTCCCAACTATAACAAGCAACTCAATAAGAGAGGGGAATGCGCATGCGCACTGTTTCGTTCAGTCGACTGGTTTGTTGTGTTGGCATCATTGTTGGAGCCAACGTCCTCAGCACCGGCGCTGCAGCCCAGCCGGTGGGCTGCGACAAGGCCTGCCTGGAGTCCTTCGCCGACCAGTATCGCGCGGCTTACCTCGCCCACGATCCTTCCATGGCACCGTTTGCGGCAAACGTGCGCTTCAGCGAGAACTTCGTCGAGATGCCCTTTCCCGATGCCACCTGGGATACCGTGACCGAGGAACTGGGCGAGACGCTGACTCTGACCGACCCCGCCACCAGCCAGATCGCCATCTTCACCGCCATCATGCAGAACGACACCCCCGGTTTTCTCGCGGTACGCCTGCGCGTGGACAACATGCAGATCAGCGAAATCGAACATGTGATTTCCACCAAGCGCAACCTGAGCAGCCCGCCCACGCCGATCGGCGATCATGCAACCTATGTACACGATCCCGTGATCCGTGAGCCGGCATCAGTAGAAGACAAACTGACGCGTGAAGAACTGCAAGCCCATGCCAAGGGCTATTTCTCCACGCTGCAACACAACAACGGTGAAATCCGCGGCACTTGCTTCGCACCCGAGGCGATTCGCCGCGAAAACGGCCTGCTGTTTACCAATATCGAAGGGGGCTTCAAGTCCGGCCGCTATCTCTTCAACAATGAGGTTCGCAACTGGCCCGTGCTGGTCGATGAAGACAAGGGCATTGCGCTGTCACGTGGCTTTATTGATCACAAAGGCGTACTCGACGAATACACCCTTACCGATGGCACCCCGCAAAAGAGCGTGTTCCGCGAACCACAGACTTGGGGTTTCCTGGAAATGTTCAAGATAAAAGACAATTGCATCGCCTCGGTGGTAGCGACCTTTGTGCAGTCACCCTATAAAATGGACTCACCCTGGAACCCACGTTGAAGCCCGCTGTGTAGGCGCTTCTGGAAGCAGTTTTGCAAACCCAAACCTTTAGCGCCAAACCTGAAACCGACAATGAAACCGCGCTGGCTGCGCTGGCGCGCATATCTCAGCTGCCCAAGATGCGCCTGAAAGACGCGATGGCGAAAGGTGCCGTCTGGCTCAAGCGCGGCAACAGCACCAACCGCATGCGTCGCAGCACGCTGGAACTGCGCAAGGGCGATGAGCTCACGCTCTACTACAACGCCGACATCCTCGCGCTGAGCGCCCCGGCTCCCACTCTTGTCGCCGACGAAAAACACTACAGCGTGTGGAACAAACCCGCGGGGCTTTTGGCACAAGGTTCCAGAGAGGGTGATCACTGCGCACTGCTGCGCATTGCAGAACAGCAACTCAATCGCGAAGTGTTCCTGGTACATCGCCTCGACCGCGAAGCCAGCGGCCTGATGCTGATTGCCCACAATGGCAAGGCGGCAGCGGCCTTCTCGGCGTTGTTTGCGCAGCAGGATGAGCACGCGAAAATCCGCAAGGTCTACCAGATTGAAGTGAAAGGCGAGGCACCGGAAACCGGCGAGTTCAACGCGCCGCTGGACGGCAAAACCGCCCTCACGCGTTACACCCGCCTGAGCTACGACCCGGACAAGGACAGCAGTCTGGTACGCGTGGAATTGATCACCGGTCGCAAACACCAGATCCGCCGCCATTTCGCCGACGCCGGTTTCCCGGTACTGGGCGATCCCCAATACGGCAGCGACAACAAGGACAAGCGCGGCCTGCAATTACAGGCAATCGAACTCGCCTTTACTTGCCCACTCACCAAACAGCCACGTTGCTACAAACTGTAGAATTTAAATATATGGTCTATGACTGGAGTCACTCCGACGGCGGAGCTGGGCTCAGCTCAGGCGACCTGGAGTGTAGCGCAGCGAAACGGAACGGAGCCTGAGATGAACCCAGCGCAGCCTGTGCCACAGAGGAGCGATTAATCAGGATCTAGCGCCTGACCACAGTTTGCCAAACAGGAACCTGGCGCAACCCGCTACTTGCTTTGATACACCCCAAAGTGCACAAAAGGTGCGCGCGCACGCTGCCCCGGTTGCACATTGGCCGGCACTTCATGCGTTACCGGCGGCAAGCTCAGCAAATAGGCGGCAATCGCTTCGGCGTCTTCAGCATGAATGTTGGCATAACTCGGCCAAGGCATCACCGCCATGGTCTGTCCACTGTGCTTGTCGACACCAGTCAGGATCATCGCCACGATCTCGGGCACGCTCCACGAACCGATGCCGGTTGCCACATCAGGCGTGATATTGGCCGGATACACAATGCCAGGATTCTTTACTGCAAGAGGATTACTGTAGGCGATGCCGGTATCGGAGCCTGCAAGCAATTGCGCCATATCCGGCGTTCCCACCATCGCGCCGTTGGTATGACAAGAGCCGCAACCCAACAGACCCACCAGATATTTGCCGCGCTCTACGGTTTCCGCGGGAAAGGATACCTCAGTGCGTGCCGCCGGTGGCTCCAGACTCGTCACCGGATTGCGCTGCTCATAATCCTCGAGCGGATTGTAGGCAGTGTTGCAAGCAGCCAGCAGGGACAAGCTCAGCAGAATGCAGCTCAATGCTTTCATCGGAAGCTCCTTGTTAACCCGATCCGGGATTCAGTCACTCCGATAATAGCGAGCTTTCAGCGCTGGCGCAGCCTTTCGGGTGTACTAAACGCAAAGCGCAGCAACCAGGCCAGTGCGGCCACCATCCACACCACTGCATCCACCAGCAGCTTGATCAGCAGCCAGCACAGCAGCTGGGCTTTGCCCTTCCAGCTCAGTTCGGAAAACTGCGCCATCTTGTCGAGGTAGGCGCGGAACCAGGCAAAGCGTCCCAATCTGCCGGCCAGCGCCGGCGACAGTTTTGCTGCGCACAACAAGGCCAGCATCAGGAATAAAAAACCCGGAATGACGGGAAGGATAAGGCCCATCATTCCGACCGCCAAACACAGCAGCAAAATGACCAGGGCCAGCAGTTTGCTGTACCAGAAAGAGGAAGGTTCTGGCTGCCGGGGAGACCTGACCAAACCGGTTCGGTAATCGTAGGAACTCATGGTTTATATCCGGATCAACTGTTGCTCAGTCGTCACTGTTAGTAGTAATAACGCTGTCTGGGCTTTATCGGCGCCAGCAGGAAATAAAAGATCCACGCGAACCAGGACAGGAACACAATCGCCAGTATCCAGGCCAGCTTTTCCCCACCCGAGGTCTTGTCCGAATCGGCAATGATCAGGATGGGCAGCAGCCACAGCAGGAAAAACCCCACGATGACTGCCACGATCACGCCCACCGTTACCACCGGAATCAGCAGCACAATGCCGCCACAGACCAGCGCCATGACTATCACTGCGCCCAGAAGATTCATCGCTTGCTCCCTAATGTGACTTGTTTGGTTTGCTCATGCCGCGCATGATTACCAAGGTTGTAGCGAGAGCCGTGCCAACTTTCAAATCCTTTTGTTTTCAATGTATTACTCGCAATTTATCGACCCAGGGGAAATTCAGAAGCCTTTCCTCTACCAAGGGTTGGTGAAATTCGCCAGATTGCAAAAAAAGGTGCACAAGCAAGCGCAACGCCGCGTTTGCAGGTGAATAATGACGGGTTCAATTTTTTGCGCGACGTCAATACCAAAGGCGTACGCCCGCCACCAGCCTGAACTCCCGGTTATCAAGGTTTCTGCGCTCCAGCCCTGCCCCGGTTCTGCCATGGGCCTGCCACCATTCCACCCCCGCATAAGGCGCAAATTCCCTGAGCACTTCGTAGCGCAGGCGCAAGCCGACGCTGGCCTCATGCAGGCCTTGCCACACGCCGGCCTCGGCATCATCGCCAAACGCATAACCCAGTTCCACCCGCGGTTGCAGGATCAGGCGCTGGGTAAAACGCAATTCATACTCAACTTCAATTCGGGTACTGAGCTCGCCGTCAGCGCTGACAAAGCCGGCAACGTCCACTTCAAACCAGTAGGGCGCGAGTCCCTGCACACCCACCACTGCGTAATCTCTTGATGCGCGTTCACCTTCTTCATGACGCAAGCCAGCCTGCAGATCCCAGAACGGTGCCACTGCACGACTGAACAGCAACTGCAGTTCGGCCTTTTCGCTTGTATCCGCATCGGGGTCGTAGCCGCCTTCGGTTTTGAGCCAGAACTTGT
>JBIIWM010000206.1:0-5188 GCA_044338875.1 Pseudohongiellaceae bacterium
GTCGGCCCGCGTGTGCACGGCTTCATGAAAACGGCGCAACAATGCCGGAATCACGTGACTGTTTTGAGGATGGAAATTGTCGTTGCGCCCGTACAAGTTGGTGGGCATCACACTGCGGTAATCCCGCCCATACTGGCGATTGAAACTCTCGCACAGCTTGATCCCGGCAATCTTGGCAATGGCATAGGGCTCATTTGTCGCTTCAAGGGTACCTGTCAACAAGGCATCTTCCCGCATGGGTTGCGGCGCTGCGCGCGGGTAAATGCAGGAAGACCCCAGAAACAGCAGTTTCTGGACACCTGCCAAATGGGCACCATGGATCAGGTTGCACTCGATCTGCAAATTCTCATAGATGAAGTCGGCGGGGTAAGTGTTGTTGGCATGGATGCCGCCGACTTTGGCTGCTGCCAGATACAGCTGCTGGGGTTTCTGCTCCTGCAGGAAAGCATGGACTGCCGCCTGATCAGCCAGATCAAGTTCAGCACGTGTGCGTGTGACCAGCTCGCAGCCACCGGTAGCTTGCAGCTGTCGCACCAGAGCCGAACCCACCATGCCCCGGTGGCCAGCCACAAATATTCGCGGTTTCATCATAACGGCTTCCCTTTCACCCCTGTCTCCT
The DNA here is from genome assembly GCA_044338875.1 of Pseudohongiellaceae bacterium. GTDB lineage: Bacteria > Pseudomonadota > Gammaproteobacteria > Pseudomonadales > Pseudohongiellaceae > CAILUG01. The sequence goes on from JBIIWM010000206.1 coordinate 620, forward strand.
TTCCTACTCGTGGTAGTACATGGCCTGGTAGCCTTCTTTCCTGATCAATTCATCGCGCTCGGCTGCCTTGAGATCTTCCCGCACCATTTCTGCTACCAGTTCGGCAAAGCTGATTTTGGGCACCCAACCCAGTTTCTCCCTGGCCTTGCTGGCATCACCCAGCAAGGTTTCAACTTCAGTGGGCCGGAAATAGCGCGCATCCACTGAAACAATGCACTTGCCGTGCGCATCAAGTCCTCGCTCTTGCACACCTTCACCTGTCCATCGAATGTGAATTCCCAATTCTGCCGCAGCGGCATTGACGAAATCACGTACCGAAAACTGGACCCCGGTAGCAATGACAAAATCTTCGGGCGCCTGCTGTTGCAGCATCAGCCACATCACTTCAATGTAGTCCTTCGCATGACCCCAATCTCGTTTGGCGTCCAGATTGCCGAGGTACAGGCAGTCCTGCAAGCCAAGCTTTATGCGTGCCAGCGCGCGCGTGATCTTGCGTGTTACAAAAGTCTCACCGCGCACCGGGGATTCGTGGTTAAACAGGATTCCATTACAGGCATACATGCCGTAGGCCTCCCGGTAATTGACCGTCATCCAGTAAGCATAGAGTTTGGCGACGGCATAGGGACTGCGCGGATAGAACGGTGTGGTTTCCTTTTGCGGAGTCTCCTGCACCAGGCCATAGAGTTCACTGGTCGAGGCCTGGTAAAACCTCGTCTTCTCCTGCAGGCCGAGGATCCGTATGGCTTCCAGCACTCTCAGTGTGCCCAGCGCATCGGAATTAGCGGTGTATTCCGGTTCCTCGAAGGAAACGGCCACATGACTCTGGGCTGCCAGATTGTAAATCTCGTCTGGTTGTACCTGCTGAATAATGCGGATGAGGCTGGAGGAGTCGGTCATGTCGCCATGGTGCAGGACAAACTGGCGATCTTTTACTTCCGGGCCTTCGTACAGATGATCAATACGAGCTGTATTGAAAAGTGAGGTACGGCGTTTGATGCCATGGACCTCATAACCCTTCTCCAACAGAAACTCTGCCAGATAGGAGCCGTCCTGACCAGTCACGCCAGTTATCAACGCTTTTTTCATCACTGTTTCCTTGGTTTTCTGGCTCTGGAAGCCACTGCAGTTAACGTTGTGCACTTTAGCATTTATCCATGGAGCAGGGAGAAATTCCGGAGGATTTCCCACTGAAAACGATCGTTATACCCCCTCTGGGTGCTAGTCCTGTCCTTGAATTAATGCGAGCATATGGCCGCAGATGATCCATACCCTTAACATCAAAAAAACATGTGCTCCATCCCGCTATTTGGCGGGTTTGCTCGTGCTTGTTACCGTCCCGGTCTGGCTGGCGTGGGGCTCCGTGGTGCTCGCCTATGATTTTGACCGTTTGCAAAGCGCCCTGCTAGCGCGCTTTGGTTCCTCCCAGGAAAAAACCCTCAAGCGACTGAATACTACCCTGGAAGACGCGCGTGGGCTCGACGAGGAAGACAAACTCGTGCGGATCAATGACTTGTTCAACCGCTATATCCGGTTTGAAGCTGACCAGGACATTTGGGGGGAGGAAGATTATTGGGCCACGCCGCTGGAGACCATCGGCAAGGGCCGCGGCGACTGTGAAGACATTGCGATCGCCAAATATTTCTCGCTTACGACGGCCGGAGTACCGGTGAACAAACTGCGATTGGTCTATGTCAGGGCTACTGTAAAGCACTTTTCCGGCCCGGTACAACAGGCCCACATGGTTCTCGCCTACTATCCTGCGCCAAATGCCGAGCCCCTTATCCTGGATAATCTGGTTGCACGCATCAGGCCAGCAGGGCAACGCAGGGATTTGCTGCCGATTTTCAGTTTCAACAGTGAAGCCATCTGGAGCGGAGTTTCAGCATCTGCAAGCAAGGACCCGGGTTCGCGGCAAATGACGCGCTGGCAGGATTTGCAACAACGCACACGCACTGAAGGTTTCGAGTAAACAGGTTTAGCCAGGAGAGCACCATGTCCATGTACAAACAACTTTGGTTGGCGATCATCTGCAGCATTCTGCTGGCGCTGACTGGCAGCCTGCTGGCGTCCATGCTGTCGGCTCGTAGCTATCTGGAAGCACAACTGACCATGAAGAACAGTGACAATGCCACGGCTCTGGCGCTGTCGCTAAGTCAGCAACAACCGGATCAGGTGCTGGTCGAACTGGCGGTCTCTGCCCTTTTCGACAGTGGACACTATCAATCAATCGAAGTGCTGGATCCTAGCGGGATCATGCTGATCAGCCGGGTTGCACCTGAACAAATCGGGAGTGTTCCAGGCTGGTTCACGCGCCTGCTCCCTATTGCGGCACTGCCTGGTGAAGCCATGATTACAGGTGGCTGGACCCAGTTTGGCAGTATTATCCTGCGCAGCAAAAGCAACTTTGCCTATGAAGCACTTTGGCAGAGCGCCATTGAAATGGCATTGGCTGCCTTGCTGGCTGGTGTCGTTGGCAGCGTTATCGGCAGTCAAATCCTGGGGCGTCTACGCAAACCGCTCCAGTCCGTCATCAACCAGGCCCTGGCGATCACCGAGCGCCGTTTTGTAACCATTGAGGAGCCTGCTGTACCCGAACTTTCCCAGTTGGCGGGTGCAATGAATTCAATGGTTGGGCGCCTGAAGTCGATGTTCGATGAGGAAGCGCGCAAACTCGACATCCTGCGCTTCGAGGCCAACTGCGACCCCTTGACCGGACTTGCCAACCGCGACTTCTTTCTTGGCCGTCTGCGTTCCCTGCTGCAAAGTGATGATTTCTCTGGCGGCGCCCTTTTAATCATAAGGGTCACCGATCTTGTCGGCATCAATCGTCGCCTCGGACGTGCATCCACTGATCAATTATTACAACGAGTAGGTGCCGTGGCACAAAAATGCGTACAGGGCCATGGCGAAGGCATTGCCGGACGACTGAACGGTGCCGACTTTGCCATCTTGTTGGCCGGATCGGTCAAACTGAGAGAAATTGCCGAGCAGTTGCTGGCTACACTGGTCAATGAAAGCGCTTCTTATGCAGAGCATGGACAGGTGGTATGCCTTGGCATTGGCGTCTTTCCGCATGGCATAGAACCTGCTGTGGTGCTATCGCATGTAGATACGGCGCTGGCTGCTGCCGAAGCCGATGGCAATAACAGTATTCGCGAAGCAAACATCGCTGCTGATTTTACTCCAACAAGAAATACGAATGACTGGTCCAACTTGATCAGCACTGCCTTGGAGCAACGTCGGGTGCGTCTCATCTCTTTCCCGGTAGCAGCTGCGGGCGGCGACTTGATGCACCAGGAATGCCCCTTGCGTCTCAAGCTGGAAGAACATGGCGAATGGTTACCGGCCGGCCATTTCCTGCCAATGGCGGAACGTTTGAAGCTGACGGAAAAGCTGGATCTGGCTGCGGTTGAACTTGGACTCATCGGCCTTGCTGCTGATGCCAGCTTACCCGGGCTTGCTATTAACCTGTCGGCCAGCTCGCTCGAAGACCCCGACTTCGTCATCAAGCTGAAAGCCCTGCTGACACTCCATGCCAGGGAAGCCGGGCGCTTCTGGCTGGAAGTGTCCGAAACCGGTGCACTCCGTCATTTTGCTGCCTTCAAGATACTGGTACAAATGGTGAAGGCCAGTGGCTGTCACATCGGCATCGAACACTTTGGCCGTCAATTCAGCCAGATCGGCCTGTTCCACCAACTCGGGCTGGATTACATCAAGGTCGATACCAGCTTTGTCAGCGGCATCCAGGACAACAGCGGCAATCAGGCTTTTCTCAAGGGCCTGACACTGATCGCGCACAGCATTGGCTTGTTGGTCATTGCTGAGGGCGTGACCACTGAGGCCGAACTGAAAACCTTGACCAGCATCGGTTTCGATGGAGCCACCGGCCCATTCATCCGTTAACGCAAGTAATTTTGGCGTCTGGAATGGCAGCGAAAAGTGATATGATTTTAATCTTTGTCCAACAACAAATCTGAAGAGATGTTGCAAATGGAAACAAGCAATCAGAAACTACTTCTGCTCAAGCTGATGCCACTGGCAGCGTTGGTGCCAATGACCGATGAGGCCTTGCACGCACTTCCCAATGGGCTTGTGCCCAAAGGCTTGGTGGGATTCAATAATTTCCCCTACCGCATCGGGCGCGAGTCTCGCGTGGTGCGCGATGAAAAAACCGGGCAGGTACATCGCATGGAACGCCATAGACCGGGCAACACCAACCCCAACAATGATCTGTACCTGGTTGATGACGGCAAATTGTTGAATATCTCGCGGGAACACCTTTCCATAGAAATGCGGGGTGACGATTTTTGCGTGATCGACCGTAACAGCGCTTGCGGCTTCAGCATTGACGGGCAACACTTTGGGGGTGATGGCAAAGGCGGCAGCTGTGCCATCAAGAATGGCCAAGTCCTCGCAATGGGAGCTAAGCACAGTCTTTACCAATTCCGTTTCGTTGACTTCCGCGGCTTCAGTGTAGTCAAGATTACAGACGTCTAATCGACGCACTCGCAATGGGTTGACCTGACCTGCACCCGCGTCAGGTCAACCTCAGCCCCTATCTCATAGTCC
>JBIIWM010000028.1:0-16658 GCA_044338875.1 Pseudohongiellaceae bacterium
TTCCCGGCGGCCTATCTGCGGTGGTGGGTGCGTGGCCTGCCTGTACCTTACTTGCCAGTGAGCAGCACCCTGAACGAGCAGAGCCTGCTGCAAACCCTGGTGCAAACCTCTCCTTCCGGGCAACGTTTTGAACTGAGCTTTGACCGTTATGAACAAGTGCAGCAGATTGCGCTGCCCGGCCGCATCAACCTGCAGAGCCAGGGAGTCACACTCAGGTTTCTGATCGATGGGTGGCAAACGCCCGCCAGCAGCAGGCAACCCTGATGTTGACCTTGAGTGCCCCAGCCAAACTCAACCTCTTCCTGCATGTGCTTGGCCGTCGGCCCGATGGCTACCATGAACTGCAAACCGTTTTCCAGCTGCTGGAATACGGCGATGAGCTTCAGTTCAGCCCGACTGGGGACGACAAAGTAAGCTTCAGCTGTAACCTCAAGGAACTGGAGACCGCCGACAATCTGGTAACCCGAGCCGCAGCGCTGCTGCAAGCGTTCAATACCCAGGGCCGTGGCTGCCATATCCATCTGCTGAAAAGACTGCCGCTTGGCGGTGGTTTGGGGGGTGGAAGTTCCGATGCGGCCACTACCCTGGTAGCTCTCAATGCACTCTGGCACTGCGGTCTCGACCAACCCGGATTGATGACCTTGGGCAAGCGCCTGGGAGCCGACGTCCCCCTTTTCATTTTTGGGCATAGCGCTTGGGCGGAAGGGGTTGGTGAAAAGCTGCAAATTACGACCCTTCCCGAGCTTTGGTATGTGGTAATTACCCCATCCAGCAGGGCCGCAACAGCTGAAATTTTTTCCCACCCGCAATTGACAAGAAACAGTGCCGCCATCAGAATACCGCCCTTTCCATTTTCGGGTACCAGGAACGATTGCCAAACAGTCGCCTGCTTGCTTCATCCGGAGATTGAACAAGCTATCGGCTGGCTGGGCCAATTCTCCAAAGCACGCATTGAAGCGAAGATGACGGGAACCGGCTCGAGTGTATTTGCCGGTTTCGGGGAGCAGGCACAGGCGTTGGCAGTATTGGCGCAGTTACCCGCAAAATTCAGCGGCTTTGTTGCCCGGGGCGTAAACCGGTCGCCGTTGTTCCAGGGATTGGAACAGAAATTGATCCAGCAACTCCCCAATAGTTGTGAGGATCATTAGCCTGCACCTGAGGCAGAAACAGAATTTTTGGGGTGTCGCCAAGCGGTAAGGCACCAGGTTTTGATCCTGGCATGCGTTGGTTCGAATCCAGCCACCCCAGCCACTTTTATTCAGATCATGCGACAGCACGATATTTTCCGTTACTACGGAATTTCACGACCCGAACAGGTTCTGACCCATCAACGCAAATACAATTCAAGACTCAGGCGCTAACAACAAGGTTGACCCCATGCCGAATAATTTGATGGTCTTCAGTGGCAATGCCAACCCCGATCTGGCCGGCAAAGTAGCCAAATGGCTCGGCGTGCCTTTGGGCCGGGCGGTTGTACAGAAATTCAGCGACGGTGAAATCAACGTTGAACTGAATGAGAACGTGCGCGGCCAGGATGTATTCATCATCCAGCCTACCTGTTCACCGACCAATGACAACCTGATGGAGCTTCTGTTGATGGCAGACGCCCTGCACCGCTCTTCAGCAGAAAGAATCACTGCGGTAGTCCCGTATTTCGGTTATGCGCGCCAGGATCGCCGGGTGCGTTCGGCACGCGTGCCGATCAGCGCCAAAGTGGTCGCCGACATGATGGTCGCCGCTGGTGTGAACCGGGTACTCACCATCGACTTGCATGCCGAACAGATACAGGGATTTTTCAGCATCCCTGTAGACAACGTCTACGGTTCGGTCGTGCTGGTAGAAGATGTACGCCTCCAGAATTATGAAAACCTGACTGTCGTATCTCCCGACATCGGCGGCGTAGTCCGTGCACGCGCCTTTGCCAAGCAGCTCGGCACCGATCTCGCCATCATCGACAAACGCAGGCCCAAGGCCAACGAAACCGAAGTCATGCATCTCATCGGTGAAGTCAAGGATCGCACCTGTCTGATCGTGGATGACATGGTGGATACCGCCGGCACCTTGTGCAAAGCAGCCGATGCACTCAAGGATCAGGGCGCCACCAGGGTGGTGGCCTACTGCACGCACGCAGTACTGTCCGGCAACGCCATCAAGAACATCAAGAATTCCAGCCTCGACTCGCTGGTGGTCACCGATACCATCCCGTTGAGCGAAGATGCCAAAAGTTGTACCAAGATTCGCCAGTTGCAACTGGCACGCTTTCTGGGCGAATCCATTCGCCGGGTAAGCAATGAAGAATCCGTCAGTGCCATGTTCGATGAGTCATAGACTCAAGTCGGACAGAAGCACTGCAGATGAGCTCTCCTGACAGCCGGTCGCAAGCAGTCAGGAGGTTAAACAAACCGGGTAAAACCCGATCAGAAACAGATGCGGCCCCACCAGGTCACTGACCCGGCAACCGCAGAGGTAACGACAATGTCAAAACAGAAATTTGTACTCCAGGCCAGCACAAGGGCCAACGTAGGGAAAGGTGCGAGCCGCCGCCTGCGTCGTCTTAACAATGCTGTCCCTGCCATCATCTACGGCGGAGATAAAGAGCCTGCCAACATAACCCTGGATCATGACAAGCTCATGCATACCCTGGATAATGAGGCATTCTTCACCTCCATCATTACCTTGAATGTAGATGACAAAGCCGAGAACGTAATCGTCAAAGCCCTGCAACGCCATCCGTCCAAGCCCCGCGTCATGCATGCTGACTTTCAGCGTGTTAGCGCCGACCACGCCCTGCATGTAAAAGTGCCCTTGCACTTTATCAATGAAGCTACTTCTGTTGGCGTGAAGCAGGGTGGCGGCAAAGTGAACCACCTGATGACAGAGCTTGAAATCGCCTGCTTGCCGCAAGATCTGCCGGAATTCATCGAAGTTGATATCCAGAACCTCGACGTTGGTGAATCACTGCACATCGCCGACCTGAAACTGCCAGCTGGCGTGACCAGCGTCGCACTGAGCCACGGCGAACATGGCAATTTGGCCGTGGTAGCTATCCACATGCTCAAGGGCGCCGCTGAAGAGTCAGCTGCAGCTGCCGCTCCAGCACCTGCCAAGAAATAAGCCTCGCGCTCACCATGAGCAACGGGATCGCACTGATTGCTGGCTTGGGAAATCCGGGCCAGCAATATCAGCATAACCGTCACAATGCCGGGGCCTTGCTTCTCGATGCATTGTGTCGCGAGTACAAGACTGAACTAAAGCCAGACAAGAAATTTTCCGGCATGACCGCTGCAATCAAGCTGGCCGGTATCGAAGTACGACTGCTTTTCCCTACCACCTTTATGAACAATAGCGGACGCGCTGTCGCTGCACTGGCCTCTTATTACAAGATTGAGCCCAGCCAAATATTGGTGGCCTATGACGAACTTGATTTGCCCCTCGGAACCACCAGGCTCAAGTTCGGTGGTGGGCATGGCGGCCACAATGGCATCCGGGACATTATCACAACGCTGGGAACACCTGATTTTTTGCGGCTTCGCATAGGCATTGGCCATCCCGGCGACGCCAGCAAGGTGCTTGGCCATGTACTCGGTGATTTTTCCCGCAGTGAAACGCCGGTGCTGGATGAAGAGATCAACAAAATATTCGCTGTACTGCCCTTGCTGGCAGAGGGCAAGAACGAAATTGCCATGCAGCAATTACACACCAAAAAATAGAGACTGATTTTATGGGATTCAAATGTGGCATCGTGGGCTTGCCCAACGTGGGGAAATCCACCCTTTTCAATGCGCTGACCCAGGCGGGAATTGCTGCCGAGAATTTCCCTTTTTGCACCATTGAGCCCAATTCCGGCATCGTGGCAGTGCCTGATCGACGCCAGGACGCCCTGTCGGCCATCGTCAAGCCAGAACGTACTGTCCCCACCACCATGGAGTTCGTTGACATCGCCGGCCTGGTGGCTGGCGCCTCCAAAGGCGAAGGTCTTGGCAACAAGTTCCTGGCCAACATTCGTGAATGTGACGCGATCGCCCACGTTGTTCGCTGCTTCCAGGACGACAACGTGATCCACGTGGCAAATGCGATCAATCCCAAGAACGATATCGATGTGATCAACACCGAACTGGCGCTGGCGGATCTGGAGACCATTGATAAAGGACTCGACCGGGCAACCAAAGCCTCCAGGAGCGGTGACAAGGACGCGCTGAAACTGAAGGATCTGTTGACGCGCGTACAGGGGCAACTGAACCAGGGTCAACCAGTGCGCAGCCTCAAGCTCGACAAGGACGAACTTGAGGCATTGCAAACCTTGCACCTGCTGACTATCAAACCAACGATGTACATCGCCAACGTCAACGAGCAGGGCTTCAGCAACAATCCCTACCTCGACCAGGTCCAGGCCATTGCTACCGCGGAAAATGCCTCTGTCGTTGTGATCTGCAACAAGATGGAAGCCGAAATCGCCGAATTGCAGGCCGAAGAGAAAGAAATGTTCCTGCAGGACATGGGCATGACCGAACCTGGACTCGACCGCGTGATCCGCGCCGGTTACCAGTTATTGGGCCTGCAAACCTATTTCACCGCTGGAGTGAAGGAGGTCCGTGCCTGGACCGTGAAAATTGGCGCCACCGCCCCGAAAGCGGCTGCCGTGATCCATACCGATTTCGAAAAAGGCTTTATTCGCGCGGAAGTCATCGCGTATGAGGACTTTATCCAGTACAAGGGCGAACAGGGAGCCAAGGATGCCGGCAAATGGCGTCTGGAAGGCAAGGAATACATCGTCCAGGATGGGGATGTAATGCACTTCCGTTTCAATGTCTGACGCCTTCGACCTTGACACTTAAAAGCCGTATGACGGAAAATGCGCGCCCTGTCCCGAGGGTAAGCCCTCAAACGAATATGGCGATGTAGCTCAGTTGGTTAGAGCGCAGCATTCATAATGCTGATGTCAGTGGTTCAAATCCACTCATCGCTACCATAAAAACTAAGGGTTAGCCTGAAAGCTAGCCCTTTTTTATTTTCCCGGTAAACACAGGGTAAGCAGCACCTGAAAATCACAGCCAGTAAAATGGCAATGGATTGAAAAAACTCGGCATGCTGCAGAGTGTGCTATGGAACATCTTGTCTGGTGAGTGGAAATATCAGGGAAACCCTTACGGCTGTTATGGTTTATGGGGAAAGGTCAGGCGGTACAGTATTCGACACTTTGCGCTATCGTTTAACTTAAATTCATTATAGATTTAGCACCTGATTGAATTTAAGAGAAGCCTGTCCATGTTTTCGTTATTCAAATTCGTTTATTTCCTATGGCGATCACTTTGGAGCATTTTGAATCCGAATCTCAATCCCATTCGTAACGCGCCGGTATATGCAAAATGGCTAGTTACCATTTTGCTTGGCTGTCTATGGAGCTTGGCATTTGGACTGTATACCGCACAGTTCCTCTATATCGGCATCAACATGCTGGCGCATATAGCAGTTTTAAGCATGGTATTCGTAACGTGGTACACTTTCCGTTACTTCAAGAATGCCTATCCTGACAATGAGCTGATTGTAAGTGGCCCCAAGTGTTCTGAAATGGCCGACTCTGAGGCACAAGCCGTTATTGATAGAGCTGATTGATTGCGGCCTGAAAGAACCGGGGCCTCCCAGTCCTCAGAAGCACATTGCTTTAGAGTCCCGGGTTAACTGTAACTGGGTTCATAGCCAGCAGTCTTGCATAGGCTGTTGGTGATAATCCTCCCAAAGCCTTCTTGGATCTCTCCTCGTTGTACTCCTTGCTCCAAGCCTCGATCAGCACCCTGGCGTTGTGCATGTTAAGAAACCAGTTCTCGTTCAGGCATTCGTTACGTAGCCTGCCGCATAATTCCTTGCCGTTGTCTGTCCTGGTGATCTGGGGATATACACGTTCCTTGCAGATCCGTTTCATGGTGCTCGTCAGTAGCTCACCACCAATTGCACGTTCAGCCACAATCGCTGCCGCTTCATGCGTGGTATCGTCAAACATTTGACCACGCGACCTTCGGCGCTGCGATCAAACACAAAATCCATCGACCAGATCTGGTCGGCTTGTCCCGGCCGGAATAGCTTCTCACGCTCGCCAACTGGGATCTTCTTGCGCTTACGGCGCTTAACCTGCACAGACGCCTCTGCATAAAGCCGATCGACAAGCTTGTGATTTACCAGCAAGCCTTCCTGTCCAGCTTCAGGTAGATCATTCCTGCGCCTAAGCGACGATTCCGCTGGGCCAGTGTCACGAATCGCTCTTGCAGCTCCTGGTTGCAATATGGAGCCGGCAGGTACCGCACGCACTCGGACTCATCTAGACGACCCGCAAAGCACGACGCTGACCCAGCCCCTTATCGACCATCCACCGCACCAGTTTCCGTTTTGCCATTGCGGCTACCACTTTTATTAAACGCTTCCTTGACGATCTCGTTCTCAAACATCGACTCGGGCAGGAGCTTCTTCAGCCGGGTATTCTCACTTTCCAGCTCCCTCAGCCGCTTGGCCTCCGGGATACTCATGCCGCCGAACTTGCTTCGCCAAAGGTAGTAACTGCCATCGGAAAACCCGTGCTTGCGGCACAGATCCTATACAGGAATCCCGGCGTCAACTTCATTTAGGAAGTAAATGTTCTGTTCTTCTGAAAATCGTTTCTTTAGGTCCAATCTCCTCTCTGGGGTATTGGACTCCAAATCTAGGCGCTTCTCAATTACGAGGGGACGTCGAACTCAAGCCGAATCCCTGCAAGCCTCCAGGGGGAACTCAAGTTCGATGGTCGTGTGGGTCAGATCAAAAGGCTTGAGCCTGTCTGCTATCTGCCGCTTGAGTTCATATTGCTCGTCTACATTCAGTACCTGCTTCAGCAAGAGATGTGCGGTATAGACATGATGTTCTCCATCCAGTGACCAGCAATGTTCATGATGTATGCCCGCAATGGCATCCAGCGTCAGTAATTCCTTGTGGATCGTTCGCGTCAGCAACGCTTCCGGCACTGCCTGGAAAAACAGGCGCAGGGTTTCGCGCAGATTTTTCACCACATTGAATACGATGAACAACGTGAACATGATGGCCAGCATGGGATCCAGCACTGGCCAATCAAAAAACAAAAGGACGATGGATACCAGCAGTACCGCCACCCAACCCATGACGTCTTCCAGCAAATGCCAGTTGAGCATTTTTTCATTGAGAGTCGAGCCTTTCCGCAATTTCCACACTGCTGTACCGTTTACTGCTATCCCCAATACCGCCAGCAACAACATTCCCTGCGCATGCGGCATCACTGGATTGAAGATTCTGGGTACTGACTGCACCAGCACCAGCGCAGAACCGACGACCAGCACTACTCCATTCAGCAAGGCGCCGAACAGGGACAAGCGCCGATAGCCATACGTGAAGTCTTCGTCAGCGATTTTTTTCGATTGGCGATCCAGCAACCAGGCCGAGCCTATGGCCAGGCTATCACCCAAATCATGGACTGCATCGGCCATGATGGCGGTGCTGTGTGTCAGCCATCCGCCAATAAACTCAATGATGGTAAATGAAACGTTGAGGAAGAAAGCCCAACCGATACGCTGCGAAGAACCGTGCGAATGCTTGTGGGTTTCGGAATGCATGTCAGGCTTGATTGAACTCTGATTATATTGAACCGAACTGAAGATTGGTGTGCCCGATCAGAACATGGTGTTGTCGTTGAGCGAAGTTTCCGGTACCGCCTGCACCACGTCCCAATGTTCTACTACCTTGCCATTTTCTATCCTGAACATGTCAACCACTGCATTGCCCAAACTGTCGGGTGTCCGCTTTGAATGCACATGCAAGGCTACCAAATCCCCGTTGGAGAATACCCGCTTGATCTCGCCATGGTTCTCCGGGTAAGTCTCCCTGAGCATGTTGATGTGCTTTTCGATGCCTTCGAAACCATCAGTGGCATTGGGATTGTGCTGCGTATAGTAAGGTCCCATCAATTCCTTGCCCTTCGCGAAATCTTTCTGATTGAGCAAAAGATCATAGAATTCCATGGCAATCGCGATATTCGCTTCTTCCTGCGTCAAATCACGCTGCGTGACGGCCGCCGCAAAGCATGCACCACTCACCAACAACCCGACTGCAAAGCCTTTGAGAAACCCCGTGTGTTTCATGTTTCACCCCGCAAACTGCATTCCATTTGGCAGTGAGAACCAATTCTAGCCAGGCACGGCACAGGCGGTTTATCCCAAATCAACTGAAGGTGGTTTGGCAACCGGGAAGGTGGCGGAACAATGGGAGCTTAGTGCTCCCGTGTCGCAAAGAAACGCAGTTCCGGCCAGCGCTCTATGGTAAGGGCAAGATTGACGCGTGTCGGGGCCAGGTACGTAAGATGACCACCGCCATCAATCGCGATGTTCTCCGCACATTTGATCTTGAACTCTGCGAGCTTGGCGGGATTGTCACTTTCCACCCAGCGTGCGGTGTATACGTTCACAGGTTCATACATGCAGTCGACGTTGTATTCATCCTTCAAACGGAATGCCACTACTTCAAATTGCAGCACACCCACCGCGCCCACGATCAGGTCGTTGTTGCGCTCCGGCATGAAAACCTGTGTGGAACCTTCCTCTGACAACTGAGTAAGTCCTTTCTGCAGCGATTTGAGCTTGAGCGGATCCTTCAACCTCATGCGCCGGAACAATTCCGGCGCAAAGTGCGGGATACCGGTGAAATGCAGATTCTCACCGCTGGTGAAGGTGTCGCCGATCTGGATAGTACCGTGGTTGTGCAAGCCCACGATGTCACCCGAAACCGCATACTCTGCCTGCTCACGATCGCCGGCGATGAAGGTCACTGCATCGCTGATACGCACTTCCTTGCCCAGACGCACGTGGTACATTTTCACGCCCTTTTCGTAAGCACCAGAACAAATGCGCATGAACGCAATGCGATCCCGGTGCTTGGGGTCCATGTTTGCCTGGATCTTGAAAACAAAACCGGAGAAGTTGGTCTCGGTGGGCTCTACCACCCGTGTTTTGGTGGCACGTGGTTGAGGCGGCGGTGCCCATTTGACGAAATCATCCAGCATTTCCTCAACCCCGAAGTTGCCCAAAGCTGTACCAAAAAATACCGGGGTCTGCCTGCCTTCCAGATAAGCCTGCTTGTCAAAGGTGTGGCTCGCACCGCGCACCAGCTCAATTTCTGCACGAAAATCCTCGGCATAGGTACCGAGATATGACATGACCTCTGCACTATTGAGCCCCTGCAGCGTCTTCACCACCCTGATTTCGTCGGCATATTCATGTTCATAGACATGCACGGTATCGGTATACAGGTTGTAGATGCCCTTGAACTCCTTGCCCATGCCGAGCGGCCAGTAGATGGGCGCACACTGGATTTTCAGGACATTTTCGACTTCATCCAGCAGATCAACGCCATCGCGGATATCGCGATCCATCTTGTTGATGAAGGTGATGATTGGAGTGTCCCGCAGACGGCATACTTCCATCAGCTTGATGGTGCGATCTTCCACGCCCTTGGCACCATCTATGATCATCAACACCGAATCCACAGCAGTCAGGGTACGGTAAGTATCTTCGGAGAAATCCTCGTGACCGGGAGTATCAAGCAAGTTGACCGTACAGCCACCGTAAGGAAACTGCATCACTGAAGAGGTGATCGAGATCCCTCTCTCCTGCTCCATCGTCATCCAGTCCGACGTGACATGACGATCCGACTTCTTGCCTTTGACGGTACCGGCTTTCTGGATCACACGTCCGTACAGCAGCAGCTTCTCGGTAATGGTGGTTTTACCGGCGTCAGGGTGCGAAATAATGGCAAAAGTGCGGCGCTTGGCTACAGCTTCTTCAAAAGGGGTCATTGAATCCAACTCGTGTGCAAATGCAAATAAGGAACGGGGGGATGAAGGGAGCAGCGCTAATGCAGTACGTCGCTCAGGCCTGGTTCCTGACTGCTATAACGGGCCGGTAATAGCTGATGGCCTTTTACAACGACAAGATCATGGGGATGAATATCGGTCATGTCATTCAGTTTGTTGGGTTTGATGGGGTCCAGCAGTACGCAGACAACCTCATCATCCTCGTTACCAACCACTACGCCACGTTTGTACCCGTCCACTGTATGCAGGGTAATCCGGGTACCAATATCCGGCTCGGTTATCGTGGGCTGGGCATCACCCGGATCCGTGATCAGCAAATCATCCACACTTAGTGCCATGCCAAAGCCGGCAGCCGCCACGATGTGGACGATTTCAATGGTTTCAGGGTCGCTCAGGTCGACCCTGAAGGTCTGGCTGGGCTCAAAGTCAGGCCGTTGCTGCCGGATCGCCAGCAGCTTCAGGAAGAGCGAAATATCGTCTTCATTCCACTCCAGGACCTCTTCCTCATCCAACTGCTCATGTTCACCGATGAAGCTGATGATGTCGGTCTGTATGGTGTGTTCCAGGTTCTCAGTGCCAGTATGAAACGGTATCACCATGGAAACGAGACTAAAGCCCTCATCATTATCTGAGCTCAAGCGCCAGAGGAAAGGAATTTCGTCGTTGATTTCAAGCATGTGCACGTCTATGGCCGGGTTTGGAGATTACTTGGCCAGTATAGCATTTCAACTCAGGGCAGCGTGTATTCCAGCGGTTTTTCCCTCGAGGGCAATTGTTTTCCACAAGAGCTCTGGATAAGACTGTGGATAACTTCTTGAAAACCTCGGTCAGGGCAGGCCCGCATGAACCCCGCGACAGATTGATCAAAAAATGACCAACTATTTCTTGTTAAAAATCATAAAGTTACAATTTCAATTTATGAAAAATTAATCCAGCCCGCTGTTTTTGAGATTATTGCTTGCGGTGGTTAATTTTGTGCATAAAAAAACGGGTCTTCAGCAAACTCAGGTAATTTCAACCGAGAAAAACAGGGGTTTTTGGAAGCACAATACATTTTTCTGCTAATTACTCGGCAACGATGCGCAGCAATTGCAGATAGTCCGAATAACCCTGGAAAACCTTGAGAATACCGTCCTGTTTCAAGGTGGTCATGCCGTCCTTGATTGCCTGTGTGCGAATTTCATCCAGGGTGGCATGACTATAGATGAGGCTCTGCATTGCATGGGTACCGCGCAGCAGTTCATGAACACCGGTTCGCCCCCGATAACCACTGCCCCCGCAATTGTCACAGCCAACAGGCCGCTTGAAATTCCACTGGTCAGGCGTGAAATTGCGTGCTTCCCAGTCTTCCCGGCCATATTGATCAATCAAATGATCAATATCACGCTGCTCCGGCTGATAACTCTCCTTGCAGTTGCCACAGAGGGTACGCATCAAACGCTGGGCCAGAACGGCCAACAGGGCATCGGAGAAGTTGACTGGATCAAGACCCAGGTCCAACAGACGGGTAATGGTTTCCGGCGCGGAATTGGTATGCAGTGTAGACAGTACCAAGTGGCCCGTGAGCGAGGCTTCAACCCCGATGGAAGCAGTTTCCTTGTCGCGCATCTCGCCAATTAGAATAACGTCAGGATCAGCACGCAAGAAGGCACGCATCGCCGTGGCGAAAGTGAATCCGATCTTGGGCATCATTTGTACTTGCTGAAGGCCTTGCTGGGTAATTTCAACCGGATCCTCTGCAGTCCAGATTTTGCGTTCAGGCTTGTTGAGATGCCCGAGCACGGCATGCAGGGTTGTTGTCTTGCCGGAACCGGTTGGCCCGACGACCAGCAGAAGGCCATGCGGATGCGTGCACGCTTCGAGCAGGTTCTCCATGTTCTTGGGACTTAAATTCATCTTGTCGAGCGGCATGGCCGAACCCGCCGCAAGAATACGCAGCACCGCCCCCTCGCCCTGTACGGTCGGTACGGTGGCTACACGCAATTCAACCGCGCGGCCGCGAATCTTGAGTTTGCACTTGCCATCCTGGGGCAGGCGGCGCTCGGAAATATCCAGGCGCGACATAACCTTGATACGCGCGATCAGTGCAGCGGTATGTTCGGGCGGAACCTTCAAGAGCTCACGACACAAGCCGTCGACCCTGACACGGACGATACCCGCGCTACGATCCTTGCCTGGTTCGATATGAATATCCGACCCGCCCAGACGCTCGGCTTCAACAATAATCCTGTTTACCAACTGGATGATGGCCGAGGTTGCTGCTGCTCCCTCCTCCTGCTCTTCCCTGGCATCCATGACTTCAATGTTGCCTTCTTCTTCCAGGCTCTTGAATACATCATCGAAACCGCTGAGTTCGTCTTCTTCACCGCCGCTGCCGCCGAGGTATTGCAGGATATGTTCGGGCAGGCCAACCCTGAACACGTAATTGCGGGCATTCAGGATGCCCTGGATTTCCATGATGCGCTGATAGTTGCTCGGATCACTGATGAGGATGACCACTTCTTCCTTGCTGCCAGAGATGGGAACCCAAAGATTGTTACGCAGGTATTGCGAGCCAAGGTTTTCCATCAGGTCGGCCGGCAATACCACCTTGGGATCGAACTTCATGTAGGGAACGCGATAGTAGAATTCCAGCGATTTGCCGATATCGTCCGCGTTGATCTTGAAGTCTTCCATCAAGGTTTTGGAGATGGTGCCGCCATACGAACCGACGTTCTTGACGATTTCCTCGAGGTCCTTGCTGGTGATCTTGCTCTGCTGCACCAGGTAATCAAAGGGTCCCTGGGTACTCTGGAACTCCGAACGGAACTGGCGTGCGAGCATCTGGGCCACCATCGTGGCATGCTTCAGGTCTTCCTTGTTGAAAACCGGATCATCACGCAGATTGATGATCTGGATTACCCCCAACAGAATTTCATCCTTGATGGGGATGACCATCATCGACTTGAAAAACAGTCCTTTGCCTTCGCTGAATTTCTTGTCCCACTGCAGACGTGGATGGATATTGGTGAGCTCTTCAGCGTTGTAGACGTTTTCGACAAGAATGGGGCGCTGGCTCAAGGCAACGAAACCGGCCAGCGAAGTTGGGCTAAAGGGGACACGAATGACAAAATCCGTATCTTCATCAGAGCCAATGCCACCTTTGAAGGAAGCGATGATTTCCTTGCCGTTGTCCACACTCTGGTAGATGGTGAACATCTTGCAGCCGAGCATGCCGAGCATCTCGGTCTCGACCTCTTTCATCGCCTTTTTGAGATTCTTGGCAAATTTGAGCTTTTTATAAATCTGGCTTAGCTTGCGAACGAAGTCTTCGTCAGCGCCTTTGGCAGCAGCAGAGCCGGCAGCCGCAGGGGCCTCAATCTGGGAGTCAGTCCGGGATTCCAATTTTATTTCTTCTAGTTCCACCGAGAATGTTCCTTGGTTTCCTGCAGGGGCGCATGCCTGGATTCAGGAGCCTTTATGCTAGAATCCACTGCAATATCAACGTGCCATAGCGTAACACACCTTGGCAAAATTTGGCCCGATTTGCCGGTTATGCCCAGATTACTCTCATGCCTGTTTCTGCTTGGTCTGCTACTGCTCACCAAAGCCAACGCCCAGACCATGCTTCCGGCTTTGTCCGGCGACGACCTGGGCTGGCTCGGCGACCGCATATACAGCAACGAGTGCAACCGTCGTCCCCAGTGCCTGACCAGTTGGAACGAGGGAGAGGATTTTCCATCGCTGGGCATTGGTCATTTCATCTGGTACCGGCATGACCAGCAGGAAGTGTTCCAGGAAACGTTTCCGGACTTGCTCACGTTTCTGGGGAATCACGGTGCGGAGCTTCCCTTCTGGATAGCGGCCAATGATTTCGAACAGCCTTGGGCGAACAGGGAAAGTTTTATCGCGGCACAGGACGAAGCCGCGTTGAGTGAACTGCGCAGCTTGCTGCAAGGCACGATGTCGCTGCAAACCGCTTTCATTGTGGCGCGTTTTGATACCGCAATCTCCAGCCTGCTGGCTGCCGCGCCAGAGTCGCAGCGAAAAATCCTGGAGTTCAAGATCAACAACTTGACCAGCCAGAATGCTCGCCTTGGCTTGTATGCATTAATCGATTATGTGCATTTCAAAGGCGACGGCACCAAGCCCGGTGAACGGTATGCGGACCAAGGCTGGGGACTGCTACAGGTGCTGGAAAACATGCCGGAGCACTCGGAGACGCCCTTGCAGGATTTCGTGGGCAGCGCCTCTGCAGTGCTCGCACAACGTGTGGCCAACGCCCCGGC
The DNA here is from genome assembly GCA_044338875.1 of Pseudohongiellaceae bacterium. GTDB lineage: Bacteria > Pseudomonadota > Gammaproteobacteria > Pseudomonadales > Pseudohongiellaceae > CAILUG01. The sequence continues at coordinate 14,131 of JBIIWM010000028.1, forward strand.
TGAGCGCAACGAACAACGCTGGCTGACCGGTTGGCAGAACCGCCTGAATACCTATTTGCCAGGCAATTGACAAAAATCGCTGAATTGGAGAATGCCTTGAATTTCGAGCGCAAGAATGTACAGGCCATGCAAGGCTACGTATCGGGTGAGCAACCCGACCAGGCCGATGTGATCAAGCTCAACACCAACGAAAATCCTTATCCGGCCAGCCCCAGGGTCGCGCAGGCGCTCGCCAGCATCCAGGTGGAAAGCTTGCGCCGCTACCCCCCGCCTACGGCGTCAGCACTGCGCACTGCGCTGGCTCAGTTGCACGGAACCAACACTGACAACGTCATTGTCACCAACGGCGGTGATGAATTGCTCCGCCTGTTGCTTGCCACATTCGTTGCGCCGGAAGAATGCATCGCCACCGCCGCACCGAGTTATTCACTTTATGAAACACTTGCGGCTGCCCATGGTTGCAGCATGAAACATTTTCCGCTGCAGGAAGACTGGCATCTGAGTCCGACCCTGGCGGATGACCTGAACAACGCCGGCGTCAAACTATGTTTCATTGTAAATCCGCATGCTCCCTCTGGCGTGCTGAGTTCCGTCGAGCAATTGACAACTCTTGCAGCCAAATTCAAGGGAGTGCTGGTGCTGGATGAGGCCTATGTGGATTTCGTCGATCCTGCCCTCAAGCACGATTGCATCCCTCTCATTCAAAAATTCGAAAACGTGATCATTCTGCGCACCTTCAGCAAGGGCTATTCACTGGCAGGATTGAGAATGGCGTACGGAATTGGTGCAAAAAGCCTGATTGACCCGATGCAATACAAAACCAAGGACAGCTACAACACCGATTTGATAGCGCAGACACTGGCCTTGGCCGCAATCCAGGATCAGGCTTATGCTGCAAATACCTGGCTCAAAGTCAGGACCGAGCGCGAACTCATGCGCGCCGAGCTGCAAGAATTGGGACTCGATAGTCCGCCTAGCCAGAGCAATTTCCTGCTTGTAAGGATTCCTGCACCGCTGGATGCAGAGAGTATTTACCAGAGCCTGAAACAAGCCGGCATTCTTGTCCGTTATTTCAAGCTGCCACGCCTGCAGGATCGACTACGTATCACCATCGGTACTGCGGAAGAAAACCGCAGATTGCTGAAGGCGCTCAAGCCGTTGCTTGACTGAAAACGAGAGGATGCCCGTGTTGCCAAGCTGAGCCAGGCTCCTTACCAGGCCAAGGTATACAGCAACGCATCCTCGCGTGCCTGCCCGGGCTGCATTGGTGGGTAGTAGTCTTTGCGCATGCCTACCAGCACAAACCCCAGCGCTGCGTACAAGGCAATGGCGGCATCGTTGGAACGCCTAACTTCGAGAAAGCAGCTGGTACAACCTGCGTCCCTCGCTTCCTTCAGCACCAATTGCAGCAATTTACGTCCCAATCCCTGGCCCTGGAATTCGCGGGCTATGGCAATATTGAACAACTGGCATTCATCGACCACGAGCTGGAATTCAGCGAACCCCAGCACTTCGTGGATTTGTTCATCTGCGCCGACAAGAACCCGGCAAGCATGCGTGGATTGCATGAAATTGCGCAGGTTATCGAGAGTCCACACACCCGGCAGCACCAAAGGCAGGATCTGCTGCATTTGCGGCAAATCTTCTGTTTGCATGGGACGATACACGGTGCCAGCTGGAGCCGTCATTCAAGATGCCTGGCCTGAAAGCCGGGCATGGAGTGGCAGCAATTGTTGCCATACCGAGCGCTTGAGCTCGGGCAGGGCGAGCACTTCAGACAAGCTGTGAGTGGCGTATTGCTGCCAGGCAGGGTTCTGGCCGCTCTGGTCGGCACGAAATTCTTCCAGACATTCGAGACTGCTACTGCCCATCAGCAACAACGACGAATACTTCAGTTCCTGTTGTGCCTGTTCCAGAAAGCCATTCAGGCTCTTGCCGGCCAGTTTGCGCGTGCCTGCACCCAAGCCTGGCAACGGCCAGGTAAATCGACGCTGGACAGTCTGGGGTTGCAGCTTGCAGCCGAGCCACAGCAGGATATTTTGCAGCAGGCGCTGCTCCTTCTCGTTGAGCCCTTGCCGCGCCAGCATTGGAATCTGGTTGCAGATGACGAGACCCTTGTCAGCCTGGATCAGCAACATCTGGAACTGCAGCTCGGCAGAGGCCGCAGTCTGCTCCTGCCCGCTGCCACTTTTGCGTTCCGGATGCGTCTTCGGTTTGGGTGGTTCGCTGGGTAATCCCAGGGGCCGAGCGTCCCTGATATCAATCTCCAGCGCCCTGCTGAGAATGCCCCCGGCCTTGTTTACCACGGCTGCTTCTGCCACAGGCGGTGCAAAGCGTTGGCTAACAGGGTGAGACTCGGAGGGGATTACTGGCTGGATAGCCGCCTCAATAGCCGCAGCTTCCGGGAGGACGCAAGCTTCAGACGGCAGTGCCCCAGGCAGGATAAAGCGCGGATAGCAGGAAAACACACCAAGCTGCTTTAAATAGTAAAGCCGCTGTGCTTCAGCACTTGAAAAATCAGGAGAAAG
>JBIIWM010000029.1:0-16596 GCA_044338875.1 Pseudohongiellaceae bacterium
TTTCGAGATCGATCCGAACACGCTGGAAACCCTCGGTCCCTGGGATTTCGGTGGCCAGTACAAGGCGCAGACTTTCAGCGCGCATCCCAAGATCGATCCGGTCAGTGGCGACATGATCTGCTATGGTTATGAGGCCACGGGGCTGTGTACCGATGATCTGTGGATCTACACGATTGCACCGGATGGCACCGTCAAAAAAGAAATTCGCATCAAGGTGCCCTATGTCAGCACCCTGCACGACATGGTGCTGACGCAGAAGTATTTCATCTTCCCGGTCTACGCCTATGTCACCAGCATGGAACAGCTCAAGGCCGGCAAACTGCACTGGAACTGGGATCCGACGATGCCGACCTACTGGGGCATTATTTCACGCGAGGGCGATGGCTCCGATGCGCGCTGGTTCAAGGGGCCCACAAGTAGTGTGATGCACACCATCAACGCCTATGACGAAGGTGAGAAGGTAATCGTGGATGCCCCGATCAGTGACGGCAATCCGTTTCCGTTCTTCCCCTCGGTGGATGGCTCGCCCTGGTCGCCACAGTTGGCGCAGCACACGATACGCCGGCTGACTTTTGACATGGCTTCCCCTGGTGACACTTACGAAGAGATAATTCTCGACACTACCGACATCGTTGATCTGGCGCGCGTGGATGACCGCTTTATCAGCTTGCCCTATCGCTATGTGTACTCGTCGATGACTGATGCGAGCCAGCCATATGATGCGGCGCGGGCCGGTCCGAATCGCGCGGTGAATACCTATTTCCGCTACGACCTGCAAACGGCGGAGTGGCGCAAGTATTTTGTCGGTGACGTGCATAACCTGCAGGAGATAACCTTTATCCCGCGCAGCCCGGACGCGCCCGAAGGTGATGGCTACATCATCGGTACCGCGAGCAACTATGCCGACATGCGCACGGAGCTGGTGATTCTGGACGCCAGCATCATGATCGAGCTGGCGCGCGTGTACCTGCCCTTCCGCATGACACCACAGGTGCATGCACGCTGGTTCAGCAACAAGGAACTGCCCTTCACCGAAGAGCCGATGCCGCCCTACACCGGCAGGGTACAGAACACATGAAGACACCAGCAGCCAAATGCCAGAGTGACAATATCCTGCAAGTGGATCGGCGCGGGTTTCTTGCGGGCGTCAGCGTTGCACTGAGCGGCCTGCCCTTGCAGTCGTTCGGGGCTGCCACCGACAAGGCCCCTGAGCGTGGCCAGCCGCAGCGCGCAGTGTTCCAGCAACAGGCGTATTTCAATTTCGAAGGCAGTGGCACGACTTATGTGGCGCCGCAGGGCAACCAGGCGACGCGCGCTTATGTCGCCAGCATCAGCCACGAAGAATTTCTCAGGCGTCACTGGTTTTGTTGATGCCTGCAGGGGGCACGGTATGCCGTGCCCGTGAACCGGACCAAACATGAGGATCCAAGAGTGCCAATCATTCGCGTCGAAATGTATGAAGGTCGGAGTCTCGACCAAAAACGGGAGCTGGTGGACGTGCTGACCAGGGAAGCCAGTCGCATCCTCAAATGCGGACCGGATCAAGTGCATGTGGTCATCGAAAACATCAGCAAGGAAAACTGGGGCCTGGGCGGCAAGCTCGCGGTCGATGGTTGAAGAACGAAGGTCGCCACAAGGCAGCGAAGCCAAAACCCGATAAGCAAATCATAATAAAAACGCCATATTTAAAAGCACCACAAAAGCTGCAATAGCAGAGGGGAATAACATGAAAAAATCCATAAGCGGCTTCATCGCCGTATTGGCAGCCACACTTTCAACGCAGCTGTTTGCCAGCTATGCCGACGACCGTGCCGAAATCGAGAACCTGTCCAACAAGTACATGGTAGCGGTGGATTCAGGCGATATTGAAACCGTGATGTCGACCTGGGCCGACGATGGCGAACTGGTGTGGATCTTTGGCCATGAACACGGCAAGGACCAGATTCGAGCGGCGATGTCCGGCTTTGGCGGCGGTCGCTATGAAGAAATCCCGGAGGGGGCAACGTCACGCCAGCGTACCCGGCACCAGATCATCAATCACGTGATCGATGTGGAAGGTGATGTCGCAAACACCACCGCCTACTGGTTTGCGATGACCAATCGCACCCCGCAGGGTGAGCTGCAAATGCTGTACTTCGGCCACTACGAAGACGTGCTGAAGCGTGTCGACGGCAAATGGAAGTTTGCGTCGCGCAAGGTCTACAACGAGACCCGCGACAACAAGCTGCTGTGGTATCCGGAACTGGGTGAGATTGATCCGCGTACCCGCAAACCGCCCACAGAATAAACGGGCCCACAGCATAGATGGGTTGGTGCTGGGTTGGTAATGTGTTGGTGGGATTGGTGTGCTGGTGAAATGCGAGACAATAAAAAAGGGCGCTTGCGGCGCCCTTTTTTGTGCAGTGCAACTTACTTGGCCGCGTCGATCTGGTCGAGAGCCGTCCTGAGATAACCCACGGTGCGATCAATGTTCTGCAACTTGTCGATGCCGAACAAGCCGATGCGGAACGCCTTGTAGCTGTCGCCTTCGTTGCACATCAGTGGCACGCCCGCCGCTACCTGCAAGCCTTGCTGCATGAAGGGGGCGCCGGTTTTCATGGTGTCACTGTCGGTATAGAACACGGCAACGCCTGGCGCTTCAAAGCCGGGTGCGGCAACGCTTTTGAAACCACGCTCGGCAAACAGTTTGCGTACGGCCTTGCCGAGCTCCTGTTGTTGCGACTTGAGCTGGTCGAAACCAACTTTCGCGCTTTCCTGCATGGTGTCGCGGAACTTCTTGAGCGGATCGGTCGGCATGGTGGCGTGGTAGGCATGGCCGCCATTTTCGTAGGTTTGCATGATCTCCAGCCATTTCTTCAGGTCGTTCGCGAAGCTGGTGCTTCGCGTGTCCTTGATCGCAGTCAGCGCGCGTTCGCTCAGCATGACCAAGGCGCTGCACGGTGAAGAGCTCCAGCCTTTCTGTGGCGCCGAAATCAGTACGTCGATACCGCAGGCTTTCATGTCGACCCAGACGGTGCCGGATGCAATGCAGTCCAATACCATCAAGCCGCCCACTTCGTGCACGGCCGCGCTGAGCTGGCGCAAGTAGTCATCGGGCAAAATCATGCCGGCGGAAGTTTCCACATGTGGGGCGAACACGACTTTCGGTTTTTCGCTGCGGATTGCCGCGACCACTTCCTCAATCGGCGCGGGTGCGAACGGAGAGTGCAGATCTGCGCTGATACGGCGGGCCTTGATCACGGTAGTGCTCGCTGGGGTGCCGCAGGCATCGAAGATCTGGGTCCAGCGGTAGCTGAAATAACCGTTACGGATGACCATCACGTGTTTGCCGGTAGCAAACTGGCGCGCAACCGCTTCCATCCCGTAGGTGCCGCCGCCGGGCACGATGGCGACGCCATCTGCGACATAGACCTGGCGCAGCGTGGCGGAAATGTCGCGCATCACTTGTTGAAACTGTTTCGACATGTGATTGAGCGAACGATCGGTGAAGACAACGGAAAATTCTAGAAGGCCGTCGGGGTCGACGTCTGGAAGCAAGCCTGACACGAAAGATCTCCAAAAAGACTGACTAATGCTGTTCAGGGTGAGACAGGGCTCAATGATAGGGGAAAAACAGGGCGAGAACCATCTTGCCAGTGACTCTAAACCGGTTAAAAGCGGGAATAAAGCCGCGTAAATTGTAGGGTCAGGGGGCTTTCAGGGCGTTCAACAAGGCTTCCAGGTTCTGGTCGAAGCCGCCGGCAAAGTCTGTGGTGGTCTCCAGCGTGTCCAGCACCACCAGGGTGGCACCTGCTGCGGTGATGGCTGCCTGGATCGCTTCAGTCGGCTCCCATTTATGGATCACCACTCGCACGCCCCCGGCCTGCAGGGCCTCGGTCAGGCTGGTGTAATCGGCCTCGGTCCAGTCGATGTCCTGCTTGACGAAATAGCCGGCCACAAACAGCCCCAGATCGCTGGTGAGATAGACGAATTCATCGGTCAGGGCATAGATCTGCGGGTCGTCCACCTCAAGCAGGCGCTGTTCGGTGGCCGATTTCCGTGCGACCCAGCCGGCCTTGGCGGTATCTAGGTTGTGTTTGATGGTGTCAGCCTCTGCCGGATACAGCTGCTGCAGGTCGCCCGCAATGATGTCGAGCATGCGCACCACATTGGAGGGGCTCAGCCAGAACCACGGCGAGACCTGGCCGGTAGCGGGCGAGTTGGTCACCGCCACTCCATCCAGTTCATGCGACCAGGGTTTGCTGGCATCAATGTTCACCACGCGGATGTTGAACTGGCGCGCGCTGATATAGAACGGATCGGCCGCCCACACCTTGCCTATGGTCAAAACGGCATCGGCGCGGCGGAACAGGTCGGCATAGCGCTCGGCCTGCCGCACGAACAGGGTGGTGTGGGTTTGCATGCTGCGCGGGCTTTCGGGCAGCAGCTGCAGGTCGATGTTGGTATCGGCGACCAGCGGCAGCGTGAGTTGATACACCGGTGCCAAGCTGGTCAGGACCAAGGGCTGTTCAGTCACGGTTTGTGCCTGAACTGCTGCAGATGCGAACAGGCCGATCGTTAGCACAGACTTCCGGGAAAAATTCTTCGAAAGGTCACCGCCGAGCTTCAGTGCTGCATCAAGAATTCTTCTGAGGGTAATCACAGTCTCGCCTCGCGGAATCCCGGCAACACACTGCGCAGGATAGTAGAGATCACAAAGAACACCGCCGCCACCAATACAATGGCGCCGCCCGACGGCACCGGAATATCCCATTGCATCGGCACCAGGATGCCAGCGATGCAACACACGGTGGCAATGGCCATCGTGGTGTAGACAAAGCTGCGCAGGGTACGGCAAAGATTGCGCGCGGTGGCCGCAGGAATCAGCAGCAAGGCTTCTACCAGGACCGCGCCAACGATCTTCACGCAGGCCACCGTCAGAATCGTGACCAGGATGATAAAGATGTACTCAATGGCCTGCACGTTGACGCCGCGCACCTGTGCCAGTGCCGGGTTCAGGCTCGCCAGCAGCATGCGGTTGTACAGCGGCAACCCGACCGCCACGGTTATCGCCGCAACCACCAGCAACACGTTCATGTCGAGATCATTCACCGTCAGGATGGAGCCGAACAAGATGCTTTCCAGGATGTGGGTATTCACGCGCGCTGACACAAACAGCAGCAGCGAGGCGCCCAGCGCCAACGAGATCGACAGGAACACGCCGATCAGCACATCCGACGACATGCGCGTGCGCCCCTTGGTGTAGTTGAGCAGGATGCCGAACAGGATGCAGAAGCTGAACAGCGAGACATAGGGCGCAGTAAAGGATTCCCCGATCAAGACGCCAATGGCGACACCGGTGAGCGCCGCGTTGCCGATCGCCTGCGAGAAAAAGGCCATGCGTTTGGCCACCACCATGGTGCCGACACAGCCGAGCAAGGGCCCGATGATGATCGCGCATAGAAGTGCGTTGATCACGAAGTCGTAGAACAGCACGCGCGGCAGGTAACCGTCGGTGGCAAGCGTGGCGAAGATGTCGCGCAAGATTATATAAAAGTCCGTCATCACGCGGCTGCTCCCTGAAGCTTGCGGGTGTAGACACCGCGTTTCATGTCTTCGGTCAACGTGGACGCGACCGGTCCGGTGGCGAGCACGCTGCCTTCAATCACCGTGATGTCCTGCGCCATGCGTGCTACCTGGTCCAGGTCGTGGTTGATCCACAACACCGTTGCCCCGTCGGCATGGATGTCGCGGATCAGGCGTTCGAAGAGGCGCGCACCGTTTTCATCCAGGCTTGTCATGGGCTCATCGAGCACCAGCAGCGCCGGTGCCGGAATCAGCGCCTGCGCAAACAGCAAGCGCTGGCGTTCTCCGCCCGAGAGACTGCCGATCATGTAGTTGCGCTTGTCGGCGAGGCCGGCTTTTTCCAGTGCCGCTGCGATGGCAGGACGCACGGTTTTTTTGGTGCCGTTGAAGGCAGGGCTATTCTGGCTGGCAATGGTCAGGAAGTCGGTGATGGTCAGCGGCAGCGTCCGTTCCAGCTCAATCAGTTGCGGCACATAGCCGATGGTGCGGTTGTCGCCCCATTCAAAGCGGATGTTGCCTTGATGCGGCATCTGTCCAAGCAGACAGCGCAAGGTCGAGGTTTTGCCACCACCATTGGGGCCGATGAAACAATGCAGGCTGCCCGCGGCGATGCTGAAATCCAGATCGGACAGGATTTGCGAGGAGCCCAGTCGCAGGCTCAGGTGTTGGACGTGAATGGCGGGGCCTTGCATAAGGGAGCCTTATTGTTTGACAGTGCTTTCGATGGCCGCTTTCAGCGAATCGAGGTTGTAGCGCATTTCTTCCTCGAAACGTTCGGGGGTGTATTCACCGTCGGAAATGTGCGAGAACGAATAGACCTTCACTCCGGTTTCTGCCTGGATGGTGTCGGCGAGCTTGCCGGCGAAATATTTTTCGGCGAACAGCACATTCACGCCGGCCGCCTTGATATCGTCGATGGTTTGCGCGAGCTGGCGCGCAGTGGGCTCCACGCCATGGCGCGGTTCGATCACCGCTTCAATCTGCAGCCCGAATTCCTGCATCAGGTAGCCATAGGCGCCGTGCATGGTGGCCGCCTTGAAATTGGAGGTGTCGATCCTGGCAATCTGTTCGGTGTATTCCGCCTTCAGGCGACGCAGGCGCGTGGCATAGGCGCGGCTGTTGCGCAGATAGGTGTCGGCATTGGCGGGATCGCGCGCGCCCAATTGGCGTGCAATTTCGTAGACCTGCTGGATCGCGGTAATGGTGGATATGAAGGTGTGTGCATTCACGCTCTGGTCGGCGGCACCCGCTACCGGAATCAGCGACACTGCATCATTGGCGTAAATCATCGGAACTTCACTGCCACCGGCCGCTTCCATGATTTCGAAGGCCCATTGGTCATGACCGATACCGTTGACGATAAGAATGTCGAGCGACTGCGCCCGCTTCATGTCATCGGGCAGCGGATTATAGTTATGCGGGTTATAACCGGCGCCAATCAGCGGCACGATGTCGGCCTTGTCACCCACGATGTTGGCGGCAAAACTGAAGTAGGGATGCAGAGTGACGCCCACGGTCATGCGCGCGCCGTTCTTGAAGGGCAGTGGTTCGGCGGCAACCGCTGCCGCGATGGACAGTAGTGAAGTGACAAGCAACAGCAGTGTGCGTGTGTAGGCTTTCATGCGTTTGGAATCCTAGCCTGCATTCAGGCGTTCATATTCATCACGACCCTGGTACGGCACCACCTGTTTCCAGCCATGCAGGATGAAGGACGGTGTCGTGGACGTGGGTGGCACGGGCGTGTTCTTGTCCGGGTGCCACCAGATGTTGGAAGAGCTTACCTGGGCGCCGCCGGCATGCTTGTGATCGATGACAAGCAGATAGGCGCCCTGGCCTTCGATAGTGCCACCGGAGCCGTGATACAGCGTGAGACCCTGGGCCTCGCCTTCCTGCACCACGTCTTTCAGCACCCAGTTCACCGAGCCGTTACGAACCCAGTTCGCATCGCGATAAAACGGCGGAATCAGGTTGTCCTGGAAATCCATGTCCTTGGGCCAATAGCCGTTGTAATAGTTCAGCCAATAGATCTCGTCGGCGGCAACCAGCAGTTCGGTGTAGAGCGCCTGGTCCACACCCTGCAAACCGGAATAAGCGCTGATTTGCCAGTCGAGGATGACCTGCACTTTTTCTTCCACGCCGTATTTGTCGGCATAGATGAGGGTGCTGAGTACCAGCACGATGATCGCCAGTGCCAGCAGGCCGCTTTCCCAGCGATTGCTGCTGGGCAGCACGAGTTGACTGTGGGTTGCGGTGCTCATTCGGGCAGATCAGTCACCTGGACCCAGAGAATGGCATCCTGCGACAGCGGCATGCCCTTGTATTCGATCTCCGGACCGACTGACAGCGCGGCAAAACCCCACCAGCCGGACTTCGGCATCGCGAAGGAGAACTCGCCGAACTCATTGGTCATGATCACCATGGCTTCCAGTGAGGGATGCGGCGGGTTGATCAAGCCTGCTTCCATGAACGTGTTGTTGTCGGTATCAAGTGGGTGATTGAGATATTCCACTTCGACCTGGGAGAACGGGACGGGAATGCCATCACTGAGCACGATGCCGCGGAATACCGCACCGGTCCAGTTCGCATAGGTTTTGTTGAGCGCCTGGATTTCTGCCGGCAACCCGACGGTTTCATACCAGTTGCCGGGCACGCCGCCCACGTTCACCATCACTTTGGCGAATTGCTGGATATAGAGTCCTTCGCTTTCTTCAAGATAGGGGGTAGGTTCCACGACAAACTGGTAATCGCCGAGCGAACGCACTTGCTCACGCGGGATGTTGGCTTTCCAGGCTTGTACTGACTTGTCGCCACTGTGCCACTCGATTGGTTCAAGATAGGGCAGCAGGTCAATTTCTTCGCTGGCTTCGTGGCGGCCCGGACGTTTTACATAATAGAACTTTTCCGGCTTCGCCATCGCCATCGTGGGGCCACCGGCAAACACATGGGTGAACACCAGGTGAAAGGGCAGGTCGGCGCCGCGCAACAGCGCAGTTTGCGGGGTGTACATCACGACGAAATGCGCGCTGGCGCTGAGGCTGGCGACTCCAAGGGCGAGACCAGCAAGCAGGGCCGGAATTTTCAATTTCATGTGCAGTTTTCCTTATTCCTGAATTTCATCGCCGAGTACAGTAATGCTGTGTTCCGAGCCGGCCGCGAACACTACGGAAAACTCGCTGGCGGGACGTTTGAAAATGATAGTGCCGCTGGTATCCAGCGCGCCTTGCTCCAGCACCTTGCCCTGTGCATCCACCACGCGGATGTCGACGCCCTCGGCAGACGCGCCATCGGAGAAGCCACCCTCGCAGGTCAGGGTCGCGTCACCGTTGTCGAAACAATCAAACAAGGGTGTGTGCGCGGATGCGGTAGAGGCCGCCAGGAGCAGCAGTAAAAAAATGGTTGTCTTCATGTTACACCTCATTGGTTTAATCATTGCACAGCACTTTGCCTCGCACAATGATCCGGGACAAGCACTTAACCTGCCGGAACGGTTAACTTAACGTTAACCACCGTGTCATTATTCGTCCCAAGGCCTGAATCTGTCCTGAATAGTCAATTCCATGTTTGGCTTGAAATAGGCATACTGGCCTCTTGCCGGATACAACGCTGGCGTTATCCTGACCGACACAATTCATGCACAAACACGCATACATGCGCCGCCTGCTTCACACTGCACTATTGCTGCTGGTGCTGTCCGGTGTCGGCCATATTCATAACCATATATGCCTGGATGGAAAGGAACCGGCGGAGCTCGTGCATTTCGAGAATCTGGGTGGACATCCCGACCATCATGAAGACGACATCCACGCCGATGTCGAAAACGAACTGATGCCGCAAGTGCTGTTGACCAAGGTGCCAAATCAGGACAGCGTGCTGTTCCTGTTAACCTGCTCTTTGCTGCTCTGTCAGCATCAGCCGCGGCAGCGTCAGCACTACCTCACTTCCGACGACCACCAAAATCCGCGTCCACCCTCTGAACTGCTACCGCCCTTGCGGGCACCACCTGCACACTCCAGCTAGGCAAATCCGGGGATAGGCTGCCTTGCGCCCGCACCTCCCTCTTTTTGTGGTTGTCCGGATCTTTATGCCCGGATGACAGACAGTCATAGTCTGGAGTTATTTCATGAAACACCAATACCGGAACGTGGCCAACGCTGCGTTTCCCGCTTGCCGGTTCGTAATCTGGCTCGGTTTGCTTGTACTGGCAGGGGCCGTGCAAGCTGCCGAACCTGCATCTGCTGCGCTTTCGTTGCGCGCAGCCCTCGATGCCACGCTGCAAGCCAATCCGCAATTGCAGGTCTTCCGCTTCCGCGCACAAGCGCTGGATGGTCTGCGCACCAGCGCCAACCTGAAACCAGCCCTGCAAGTGAATGCCGGAGTTGAGGACGCGTTTGGCAACGGCGATCTGGCGGTGCTCGACAGTGCCGAATTCACACTCTCGCTATCGCGTGTGATTGAACTCGGTGGGCAGCGCACTGCGCGTCTTGGCGTCAACACCCAGCGCGTGGATCTGCTCAACGCGGAACAGCGGGTGACGGAGCTCGACTTGCTGGCGGAAGTGACGCGCCGCTTTATCGCTACGGCTGCTGCACAAGAGCAACGTGCGCTGCAGCAACGTGCCACCGCGTTGGCTCAGCAAACAATGGCTGCCTTGCAGCCATTGGTTGCAGCCGGCCAGACGCCTGCGTCGGAACTGGCGCGCGCCACGGCCGCACTGGAACGTGCCCGTCTCGCCGAGTCTCATGCACAGGCTACGCTGGAAGCCGCGAAAGTCAGCCTGTCCAGCATGTGGGCCAGCCAGACTCCGGAATTTTCCGCAGTGAGCGCCGAGCTGCTGCAGGTAGATGACCCCGGCACTCTGACTGAACTGTTGCTGGGGCTGGATGCAAATCCTGATCTGCTGCTGTTTGCCAGTGAAGAACGGCTGCTCGATGCCCAGTTGCGTGAGGCGGCCAGTGAACAACGCGGGTCCATGCAATGGACCGCCGGCATCCGCCATCTGAGCGAGGTTGGTGATACCGGCTTCGTGTTCGGCGCCAGCATGCCACTCGGCAGTCGTGAGCGCGCCAGTGGTGCGATAGCCACGGCCCAGGCGAATCTGCAGGAAGTGGCAAGCCGGCGTGACAGCGCACTGAACCGGATGCGCACACAACTGCAGGCCCTGCATTTGCAGCTGACGCAGGCAGTACTCGAAGTGAATACGCTGCGCGCTGCGGTGCTGCCGCCACTGGATACTGCTCAGCAGCAGACTCGTGCTGCCTACTTGAGTGGTGGCTACAGTTATCTGGAACTCATCAGCACCCAGGCGGAATACCTCGATGCTGAACGCGCACTCATCGCTGCTGCCACCGATGCGCATCTGCTGCGTACCGAAATCGAGCGCCTCAGTGGCGCTGCCCTGAACCCAGCCACACAGGAGACCACTCCATGAACATGACTATTCGCAAGACCCTGACCACGCTGCTGCTAGGCACTGCGCTGTGCAGCCTGCCGCTGCTGGCAGCCGATGAACATGCCGCGACTGAAGTTGAGACGGTTGCCAAAGGCCCGCACGGTGGACGCCTGCTGACAGACGGCGACTTCGCACTGGAACTGGCGATTTTCGAAGACGGAGTGCCGCCGGAATACCACGCGTGGGCGTATCTGGATGAACAAGAGCTCAGTCTGCAGGACTGGCAACTGAGCGTCAGGCTGTCGCGCCTGGGCGGCATAACCAACAACTTCAGCTTTGCACCGGCAGCAGGTTATCAGTTGGGGCAGGGAGTGGTGGCAGAGCCGCATTCCTTTGATGTCAGTGTCAGCGCGGATTACCAGGGAAAAATGTATTCCTGGAACTACCCTTCCTACGAAGGCCGCATGCAAATGACCGCTGCGCTCGCGGCTGAATTGCACGTAGAAACTGCAGTCGCCAGCGCTGGCACCTTGCACCAGAGCATTCTGCTCTACGGCAAGACCACGCCCGATCCACAGGGTGTCAGCCATGTCACCGCACGTTATCCGGGTCTCATCCGCAGCATCAGTGCCGACCTTGGCCAGCGCGTGAAGGCGGGCGACAAGCTGGTTGTCATCGAAGCCAGCGCCAGCCTGCAATCCTACACGATCACTGCACCGATTGACGGCCTGGTGATCCAGCGCCACGCCAATCCGGGTGAAGTTGCCGGTGACAAGCCCTTGCTGACCATCGCGGATTACCGGCGCGTGTGGGTTGACCTCGATGTCTTTCCCGGCGATGCACGCACCATCCAGCCCGGCCAGCAAGTCATCATCCGCATGGGTGATCTGAGCGCCGCCAGCACAATCCTGTTCATGAATCCCGGCGCGGGCGATTCGCCCAACGTGGTCGCGCGTGTGCCGCTCGACAATCCGGCGGGAGAGTGGACGCCGGGGCTGCTGGTGGAAGGTGATGCGATGGTGGCTGACATTCCGGTAGCACTGATGATCGACAAGAGGGCACTGCAGGGCTTTCGTGACTGGCAGGTAGTGTTCATCAAGGTGGGTGATACCTACGAGATCCGGCCACTGACGCTGGGTCGCAGCGATGGCCGTTTCACCGAAGTGCTGGAAGGCCTGAACGCCGGTGATGAATACGTGGTCATCAACAGTTATCTAATCAAGGCTGACCTCGAGAAATCCGGCGCCTCCCACGATCACTAACGGCCCACGACTCTTAACGGCCCGTGATTTTTAACGGCCTGCGATGTTTTAAGGCCTTGATGATTAAAAGCATCGATTTTTAAAGGAAAGTCTCATGTTGGAAGCACTTTTACGTTCGTCCATCGAACGCCGCTGGGTGGTCCTGTTCGTGGTAGTGGCGATGGCGACCTTCGGCGCCTGGAACTACCAGAACCTGCCCATCGATGCGGTCCCTGACATTACCAATGTGCAGGTACAGGTCAATACCGAGGCGTTGGGCTATTCACCACTGGAAGCCGAGCAGCGCATTACTTTTATTGTGGAAACGGCGCTCGCGGGTTTGCCGCAGCTGGAGTACACGCGTTCCATTTCACGCTATGGCCTGTCGCAGGTCACCGTGGTGTTCGAGGAAGGCACTGACCTGTACTTCGCGCGCAATCTGGTCAATGAGCGCCTGGGCCGGATCAAGAGCCAGCTGCCTGCCGGCCTTGAACCTGCAATGGGCCCTATCGCGACCGGCCTCGGTGAAATTTTCATGTACACCGTTGAAGCTGAACCCGGCGCCATCCAGCCCGATGGCACGCCGTATGATGCGACCGCCTTGCGTGAAATCCAGGACTGGATCATCCGGCCACAACTGGCGCTGGTGCCCGGCGTTACCGAGATCAACACCATCGGCGGTTTCGAAAAACAATATCACGTGACGCCGGAACCTGCCGCGCTGCTGCGCTGGCACTTGAGCATGAAAGAAGTGGCGGCAGCGCTGCGTGCCAACAACGACAACCGTGGCGCCGGCTACATCGAAAACAACGGCCAGCAATTGCTGGTACGTTCGCCCGGCCAGCTCGCTACCATCGAGGATATCGAGAATGTGGTGGTCACGGCGCGCGAAGGCATTCCGGTACGCATCAAGGATCTTGCCGAAGTGGCGATTGGCCGCGAACTGCGGGGTGGCGCGGCAACGCGTGACGGCCATGAAACGGTACTCGGCACCACTTTCATGCTCGCGGGTGAAAATTCGCGCGCGGTCTCGCATCGAGTTGCGGCGAAACTTCAGGAGATCCAGGTGTCACTGCCGGACGGCATCGTGGCCGAGTCTGTCTACGATCGCACCACGCTGGTAGAGAAGGCAATTGCTACAGTGCAGAAGAACCTGCTGGAAGGTGCCTTGCTGGTAGTCGTGGTGCTGTTCGTGCTGTTGGGCAACCTGCGCGCCGCCTTGATTACCGCCGCGGTAATTCCGCTCACCATGCTCGGCACTATCACAGGCATGGTGGAGGCTGGGGTTTCTGCCAACCTGATGAGCCTGGGGGCGCTGGATTTCGGTTTGATCGTCGATGGCGCGGTGATCATTGTCGAGAATGCGATCCGGCGTCTGGCGCAGGCGCAGCATCAGCAGCAAGGTCCGCTGCAACAACGTGAACGTCTCGACATCGTCTTCAGCGCGACCAATGAAGTGATTCGCCCGAGTCTGTTTGGTGTTGGCATCATCACGCTGGTGTATCTGCCAATGTTTTCCCTCACCGGTGTTGAAGGCAAAATGTTTCATCCTATGGCGATCACGGTGGTGCTGGCACTGATGGTGGCTATGGTGCTGGCGCTGGTCTTTATTCCGGCTGCGTTGGGCCTGTTCATGACCGGCAGGATTTCCGAACAGGAAAACTGGCTGATGCGTAGCGCGCGCAAGGTTTACCGGCCGGTGTTGCTGTTGGCCTTGCGCTTGCGTTGGGCGCTCGTCGCGGGCTCGGTTGTGTTGGTCGCTGCCAGCGCCTGGCTGGCCACCACGATGGGCACCGAATTTATCCCGAAACTGGATGAGGGCGACATTGCACTGCACGCACTGCGCATTCCCGGCACCGGGTTGGAGCAGGCCGTGACGATGCAGTTTGCGCTGGAAGACCGGATTCGCGAGTTTCCCGAAGTGGACAAGGTGTTTGCCAAGATCGGCACTGCCGAAGTGGCAACCGATCCGATGCCACCCAGCGTCGCCGACAACATCGTGATCCTGAAACCGCGCAGCGAATGGCCTGATCCCAGTCGCACCAAGGCCGATTTCGTGGCCGAGCTGGAAGCAGCAGTCTCAATCATGCCGGGCAATCGTTACGAGTTCACCCAGCCCATCGAAATGCGTTTCAACGAGCTGATCTCGGGCGTGCGCACCGATTTGGCGATCAAGGTGTTTGGTGACGATCTCGACCAGTTGCAGGCCTCTGCTGCCAGCATTCTGGCAATCATCGAAGGTATCGAGGGTGTGGCTGACCCTGCGGTCGAACAAGTCACTGGCTTGCCGATCCTGACGGTGGTGCCCAAGCGCACCGAGCTATCGCGTTATGGACTCAATGTCAGTGATGTGCAGGACCTGGTGGCCACTGCCATCGGTGGCGAAAATGCCGGCTTGATGTTCGCGGGTGACCGTCGTTTTGAAGTAGTCGTACGACTGCCGGAAAACATGCGCACGGATATCGAGCGTCTGGCGCGCTTGCCGGTGCCGGTGCATATGGAAGGGCACAACCCTGGCTATGTGCCGCTGGCCGAAGTGGCAACGCTGGAGCTGGTGTCGGCACCTAACCAGATCAGCCGTGAAAGCGGCAAGCGCCGGGTAGTGGTCACTGCCAATATCCGGGGCCGCGACCTGGGTTCTTTTGTTGAAGAAGCAAAAACGCGCATTGCCGCAGAGCTGGTATTGCCAGCGGGCTACTGGCTCGATTTTGGTGGCACCTTCGAACAGCTGGAAAGCGCGAGTGCGCGTTTGTCGCTGGTGGTACCGGCAACCCTGCTGGTGATACTGGGTCTGCTGATGATCGCCTTTGGTTCGTTCCGCGATGCGCTGATCATTTTCAGTGGCGTGCCCTTGGCGCTGACAGGGGGCGTGTTTGCGTTGTGGTTGCGTGACATGCCCTTGTCGATCTCGGCTGGCGTTGGCTTTATCGCGCTTTCCGGTATCGCGGTGTTGAACGGGCTGGTGATGCTGTCCTTCATCCGGACGCTGCGGCAGGAACAAGGCGACCTGATGTATGCCATCGTCGAAGGAGCCTTGATTCGTCTGCGCCCGGTATTGATGACGGCACTGGTGGCGAGCCTGGGATTCATTCCGATGGCGTTCAACCTTGGCACCGGTGCCGAAGTGCAACGGCCACTGGCCACGGTGGTGATCGGCGGTATTCTTTCTTCCACCTTGCTGACTCTGGTGGTGTTGCCAGCGTTGTACCGTATTGCGCATCGTCCCGCGCGCTAAGGAATGCGGGATTTATTGAGCAAGAATTGACTGCACTGAGGCTTGCTTCTTGTTACAAAAGTTCAATACCGAAACGACGCAGTACCAGCGCAAACAAACCGAAGCAGACCACAGTCACCACGATGGATGCCAATAGCGCAAACCAGAAGCCGAAGCGCTGAAGCAGCCAGGGAAAGAGCAGGAACATCGGCAGGGTCGGTATCACGTACCAGAAGGTGTACCAGGCATGATTGGCTATTTTTGCCTGGCTCTGGTTTTCA
Source organism: Pseudohongiellaceae bacterium (assembly GCA_044338875.1). GTDB lineage: Bacteria > Pseudomonadota > Gammaproteobacteria > Pseudomonadales > Pseudohongiellaceae > CAILUG01. The sequence goes on from JBIIWM010000029.1 coordinate 15,691, forward strand.
ATATGCATCCAGATCAGTACCAGCACTGTCACGAGCGGCAGTGCTGCTACCAGGCTGCCTATCCGGTCACTGCGTTTGGCAATTTCTGATGCAGCTACCACTATTGCCGCAGTGACCAGGTATTTACTGATGATCCAGTACATAAGTTGTCACTCTCCTGCAGATCGTGACCGAGCGGCTGGGGCGCTTGAGTAGATAAAGACTGTTATTCGTCATGCTTGTGAGCCGGATCTTTGCCGTCATTGCCTGCCATGCCTGCGTGATGCTGCATCATCTGCCCCATCATCATCTGCATCATTTCCATGTGCTGCTCCATATTTGTCATGCGCTCTTCCATGGTCATGCTGGATTTATCCGCGGCAGCATCATGGTCCATCATCGCCATACCCTCTTGCATGGCTTTCATGTGCTGCATCATCAGTGCTTCGCGTTTCTCGGGGTCCTGCTCGGCTTTGATCGCTGCCATCCGGGTTTGCATTTCCTGCATGCGTTGCGGCGGCGCGTCCGGCGCGGCTTCTGTGGTTGTGGCGCAGGCTTGCAGCAGCAGGGTGGACAACAGAACAGCGACAAGTGGTGTTTTCATATCAGTCTCCATGTATATGAATGGTACAACCGGGAAACCATGTTGAGCTTGATAACGATGATCCGCAAGTATTGCGGTTTTGTGTGGCGCGGGTATGTTTCAGGCTGTTGTTTTTCCTGACTTTAATGTTTCGCTCATTCGCAGCGCAGCCACAAGGCCGGACAACGCCGTCATCGCTGCCACCAGCCACAGCGCAGCAGCGAGGCCAAACAAATCAGCCGTTATCCCGGCAATCAAGGCGCCCACTGCGTACCCGAGATCGCGCCACAACCGATAGACGCCAACGGCAGAGGCGCGCCACGAGGGATGCGCTACATCGCCGA
>JBIIWM010000207.1:0-5102 GCA_044338875.1 Pseudohongiellaceae bacterium
ACAACAACTTCCATCGGTAAAACCTGATCGACTATTGGTAACGTGTCGGGTCAGCAACACCAGCTTCCAGAAAACCCTTGCGACGGAAACGGCAGCTGTCGCATTTGCCGCACGCCCTGCCCAGCTCATCCGCCTGATAACAGGATACTGTAAGGCTGTAATCAACCCCGGCAGCCGTACCAGTTTTGATGATTTGGGCCTTTGTCATATTGATTAACGGCGTTTCGATTCGCAGGGTCTTTCCCTCAATGCCTGCACGTGTCGCCAGATTTGCCATCTTCTGAAACGCTTCAATGAATTGCGGCCTGCAATCCGGATAGCCAGAGTAATCCAGCGCATTAACACCAATGAAAATGGCATCCGCCTGCAAGACTTCCGCCCACGCCAGCGCATACGAAAGAAACACCGTGTTACGCGCCGGGACATAGGTGATGGGAATACCCTCGGATTCAGTTTCAGGCACGGACAAGGCCGAATCCGTCAACGCCGAACCGCCAATGCTGCGCATGTCGACTTGAATGATCTTGTGCTCCTTGAGCAGCATCTTTTGCGCCAACTCTGCAGCAGACTTCAGTTCGCTTCGGTTGCGCTGCCCATAATCGAAACTCAAGCCATAACAGACATAACCCTGCTGTTTGGCGAGAGCCACACAAGTAGCAGAATCAAGCCCACCGGAAACCAGTATTACCGCTTTCTTTTCCACTATGTCGACTCCTTGGCCAGCCTGATTATTTGCCAGCAGCATCAGCCCACAATAATTTGTGCAACTGAAACTGGAAGCGAACAGGCAGACGGTCCCTGATAATCCAATCTGCCAATACAGCTGGCTGCATGGTTTCATGACTGGGTGAAAAAAGAACATCAGCAACACGGTGTTGCAGCTGATATTCCCGCAACATTTGAACTGACCACAGGTAATCCTGCTCACTGCCTATCACGAACTTGACCTGGTCATGCTGCTGCAGATGGTCGATATTGCTGTAAAGGTTGCGCTCCATCTCACCAGATGAGGGAGTTTTGAGATCCATTACCTTGCTAACCCGGGGGTCGACCTTGCTGACATCCATGGCACCGCTGGTTTCCAGAGAAACCGCATATCCCTGCTCACACAGTGCAGTGAGCAGGATCAGGCAGTTAGGCTGGGCCAAAGGCTCACCGCCCGTTACACAGACATATTCGGGTTCATACGACGCAACTTCATGTAGTACCTGGGCCTGGTCGTAGATTATGCCGCCAGTGAACGCATAGGCGGTATCACAGTAGGTACAACGCAGTGGGCAACCCGTCAGACGCACAAAAACCGTCGGCCGACCCGAAGTCCTGGCCTCTCCCTGCAGAGAAAAGAAAATTTCTGTGATTCGAATGCCGATAGTCATGAATAAGATAATAACGGGATTGGAAAGCAAAGCTGCTGCGAACCGCAACAGCCCGAATGAGAGCAGTGCCCGGATTTACTATGGTTTGCTTAGATAGTCCTTGGCCAGCGCAAGTTCGCTGGTGCTATCCGGGTATTTGATGGACAAATCGCGCCAGGTTTGTTCAGCCAAGGCTCTGTCACCCATGAGATTCTGGACCACACCCAACTTCAACATTGCACCTGCAGCCTTGGGATCTTCGGGAAATTCGTTCATAACACGGGCAAACGCATCTCGTGCCTGTGGGTATTGCGCCACCAGAATCATGGCTTCGCCTTGCCAATAAAGAGTATTGGGCAGCAACCTGCCAGCGGGATAGCGGTCCAGATAATTCTGGAACAGTACTACCGCGTCAGCAGCTTTGCCTTCCTCAAGCAACATATTCAGGGCTGTCCGATACAAATCCTGCTCTGAGAGGTCGTCTGCTGGCAGGGTCGGCGGGGTCGATTCCTGGGGTTCCGCCGCGGCCTGGGGTACCGGATTGAAGGGAACTGTAGTTCTGACATCACCAGTAGGTGTATCAACTACAACACCCATAGCTGGGGCTGCTCCAGTTGTTAAAGCGGCTCCAGTTGGTGCAACAGGGGCATTGGTGCCAGCAGCGCCGGAATTCAGGCTGGTCAAGCGACCATCAAGGTCCAAATAGCGCTCTTTGGACTCAGCCTCCAGACGCTTGATCAGGTAAGCCTGCTCTTCCACCAAGCCACGCAGGGTCTGTACTTCCTGTTGCAAGGTTTCAAGCTGGTTGTACAGGGAGATGACGAGTTCGTTGCCACCGTTGGGCGAAGTGGTATCGCGGTTCCGTGCTTGAGTTTGGCTACCAGATTCAACAACTTGCACTTGGGCCTGAACTCCAACCACCCACATGGTCAAGATCAGAAAAATAATCTTGTTCATCTTCGTTTCTCCAGAAAAGACTAAGCCGGGCGAACCCGGCTTATCTTTACAACTATTGGCAACTTTTTAAAGAGTGAGAATTAACTCATCCTTTGATCAGTGAGTTGCTACGTTGCTTATTTCATTTCTACGCGACGGTTTCTGGAATAAGCAGCTTCGGTAGTGCCGGCATCAGCTGGTTTTTCTTCGCCGAAGCTTACAGTTTCCATCTGGCCAGCGGATACACCCTGAACCTGCAGGTATCTTTCAACTGACTGGGCACGACGCTCGCCCAATGCCAAGTTGTATTCGCGGGTTCCGCGCTCGTCTGCATGACCTTCCAGACGGATACGGGTATTTGGGTTAGCTTTCAGGAAGTTGGCGTGATGCACCAGGGCAGCACGAGCTTCTGCGCTCAGGTCGGATTTATCGAACTCGAAATAAAATACTTTAGTCGCCAGTGCTGCATCCCTTTCGGCACGCTGTGCATCGGTCAAACCATCACCAGCGGCAGCTGCGGTCTGAGCGGCAGGTGCTGTGTCAGCTCCTGTCTCAACCACTTCGTCGGTGGACTTACATGCAACCATCAATACTGACAGCAGTGCGGCAGCACCAAATTGAACAACGCTCTGAATGCGCATAGAAACTCCTCGTGTTTATTATGCTAGGCCAAAAATTGCGCGTATTTTAAGACTTTTTTGTCTAGTCACAATAGGTTAAGTACAAATATTGAACTTTTTTTACGTAAACTTGTCCACTTTCGTTCAGTTTCGGTTCAGGTTAACCCCAAACTACCCCTGATTAATCCAAAAATGGTGACCAAGCTGGTTCATAGACTTCCCCACTGCCGACTGGCAGCTGGATTTTTACCTTGCCATCAATCGAAACAGCATTCAGCACTCCCCTGCCATTGGCCTTGGATGCGTACATGATCATGCTCGCATTAGGGGCTACCGTCGGGGACTCATCCAGGGTTGTGTCAGTGAGTATACGTATGGTACCACGAGAAAGGTTCTGAATCGCCAAATGAAAATCATCACGGGCATCCAAACGATGAACCATGATCAGGTTTTCGCCATCCGGCAGCATGTAAGCATCGGAATTGTAGGTTCCTTCGAAAGTCACACGCTCTGCCCACAAGGTATCCAGGGCTACCTGGTAAATCTGGGGTCTGTTGTTGCCACCTTGCTCCGAGGTATAAATCAGTGATCTGCCATCAGGCATCCAGCTGGGCTCGGTATCCACGGCAAAATGACTTGTGACCTTTTTCAGTACTTTGGAGTTCAAATCAATGACATAGATGTCCGGGTTGCCCTCCTTGGACAGCACCATGGCCATTTTGCTGCCATCCGGTGACCAGACAGGCGCGCTATTGATGCCCTGGAAGTCCGTCAACATCTCCCTTGAACCGGTTTGCAAATCCTGGATGTAGATCCTGGATCGGGTTGATTCAAAGCTTACATAGGCAATTTTTTTGCCATCGGGCGACCACGTCGGCGACATGATTGGCTCCACTGAACTCAGCAATACCTGGGAACGAGCACCGTCCTGGTCGGCCAGGTTCAACTGATAGTTGGTCACGGTATCGGAAGCCCGCTGCTTCGTGACATAGAGGATCTTGGTGGAGAAGGCTCCGCGCACACCGGTAATCTGCTCAAACACCACATCACTGATCTGGTGGGCAATGTCGCGCAGTTGGGCTTCGCTGCCACTGATCACTTCACCCACCATGCGGGCCTCGCGCAGCACATCAAACAGTTCGTACTGCACCTGGATCAGGTCGCTGTTGGTCGAACGCAGGATCTTGCCCACTAACAAATAGTCCGATCCCAGGAACTTCCAATCCCGGAAATACACTTCGCTCTGGTCATGGGGTGTGCTCAGCATGTTGCGCTCTTCTATCGGAGCAAACTCTCCACTGTTGCGCAGGTCATTATTGATAATGGCAGTTATGTTCTCAGGCAGGACTCCAAAACCGGTCCATTCGAAAGGCACGATCGCGATGGGCACCGGATTATCAACACCCTGACTGATCTGGATGGTGAGCTGGGCGCTGGCGAGCTGACTGAACAAGGCACTGAACAACGTGCCAAACAACAGGCTGACTAGCATCAGTCCTTTCAGGCAGTGTCTGATCATCGTAACAAATCCTCGGGTTGGAATAGCAAATTGAAACGTCGGAAATTCCGTTCGTATATGTCGTTGGGCAAATCACGCAATTCCGGCAGCGTGCCCACGCGCGCCACTGCTTGCAAAACCGAGCGGTCAAACGCCGCATCGCCACTGGATTGAATAATAGTAGAAGAAGTGATGTCGCCGATCGGCGTGGTTCGCAACTCCACCAGCGCCTGCATGCCATTGCGAGAACTGGGTGGCAGCGTCCAATTCTGGGTGATCAGATCCTTGACGATGGCCGCATACTGGGACACGAGGTCACTGTCAGCGCCTGAAGATTGGGAAGTGATAGTGGCTTGAGCCTGGGCTTGGGACTGCCGCTCGGCTTCCGTGCGCTGCTCTGCTTCACGCTTTTGCTGCTCCTGCAATTTAGCCTGGCGCTGCTTGTCTTCCTCGGCCTTTTGTCGTGCCGCCGCCTGACGATCGGCTTCCGCCTTGCGCGCCTGGTCCTGTTTTTGCTGCTCGGCCTTTTGCCTATCGGTTTCAGCTTTCAGTTTGCGCTCGGTCTCGGCCTTCTGGGTAGCTTCCCGCTCACGCGCAGCCTGTTCTCTTGCACGCGCTTCGTCTTGGGCACGCTCATCAACCACGCGCTGCTGCTGCACTTCCTGGATGCGACGCAGCTTTTGCGGGTTTTCC
>JBIIWM010000208.1:0-5094 GCA_044338875.1 Pseudohongiellaceae bacterium
AGGTGGAAGCGACCTTCCCGGACGGCACCAAGCTGGTGACCGTCCACAATCCAATCAACTGAGCCAATTAACCAAGCCAGGCACTTGAATGAGAGCACGCATATGAAACCCGGAGCCATCCAGTTTTCCCCAGGCGCGATCACGCTTAACGCGGGCCGCATCACGCACACCCTGCGTGTCGAAAATACTGGCGACCGTCCGGTGCAGGTCGGTTCCCACTACCATTTTTATGAAGTGAATCCGGCGCTGCGCTTCGAGCGTGCGACTGCACTTGGCATGCACCTGAATATCGCCGCCGGTACTGCGGTGCGTTTCGAGCCTGGCCAGGGGCGCGAGGTGGAACTCGTGGCGTTTGGCGGCAAGCGCGAGATCTATGGCTTTCGCGCTGCGGTGATGGGGCCGCTGGGCAATATTGGAGGCAACGCATGACCACGCTGGATCGCGCAACGTATGCCTCGATGTTTGGCCCTACTACCGGCGACCGTGTGCGCCTGGCTGACACCGCGCTGTGGATACAGGTAGAAAAGGATTACACCGTCTACGGCGATGAAGTGAAGTTTGGCGGCGGCAAGGTGATCCGCGATGGGCAGGGACAGGGCCAATGCGGCGACAGTGACAGCATGGATCTGGTGATTACCAATGCCCTGATTCTCGATCACTGGGGTATCGTCAAGGCGGATGTCGGCATCAAGCACGGACGCATCCGTGGTATCGGCAAGGCCGGCAATCCGGATGTGCAGGACGGCGTCACCCTCATCATTGGCCCCGGCACCGAGATCATCGCGGGAGAAGGCAGCATCCTCACTGCAGGGGGCATCGACGCCCACATTCATTTCATTTGCCCACAGCAGATTGAAGAAGCCTTGATGAGCGGTATCACCACGATGATTGGCGGCGGCACCGGTCCGGCCACTGGCACCAACGCCACCACGTGCACGCCCGGTATCTGGAACATCGGCAAGATGCTGCAGGCCACCGACAGCCTGCCAATGAATTTCGGTTTTCTCGGCAAGGGCAATGCCTCGCTGCCACTCGCGCTCGAAGAACAATTGCTGGCCGGTGCCTGCGGCCTCAAGTTGCACGAAGACTGGGGCACGACACCGGCTTCCATCGACTGCTGTTTGAGTGTCGCTGAGCGCTACGACGTGCAGGTCGCGATTCATACCGACACGCTGAACGAGTCCGGTTTCGTCGATGACACGCTGGGTGCTTTCAAGAATCGCGTGATTCACACCTATCATACCGAAGGCGCCGGTGGTGGCCATGCGCCCGACATCATCAAGGCCTGCTCGCGTCCGAACGTATTGCCGTCATCCACCAATCCGACGCGGCCCTACACGCGCAATACGGTGGACGAGCATCTCGACATGCTGATGGTGTGCCACCACCTTGATCCGTCCATTCCGGAAGATGTGGCTTTTGCCGATTCGCGTATTCGCAAGGAAACCATTGCCGCCGAAGATATCCTGCACGACCTTGGTGCATTCAGCATGATCTCGTCCGATTCACAGGCGATGGGGCGTGTCGGTGAAGTCATTACCCGTACCTGGCAGACCGCCCACAAGATGAAGGTGCAGCGCGGTCCACTGGCGGAGGATCTGCACGCAGACAATTTCCGTGCGCGCCGTTACATCGCGAAATACACGATAAATCCAGCCATAACCCATGGCATTGCACACGAAGTCGGTTCGATCGAAGCGGGCAAGCTCGCGGATCTGGTGCTGTGGAATCCGGCATTCTTCGGCATCAAGCCCTCGCTGATCATCAAGGGTGGCATGATTGCTGCAGCAGCAATGGGAGATCCCAACGCTTCCATTCCGACACCGCAGCCAGTGCATTACCGCTTCATGTTTGGTGCGCTGGGGCTGGCTGCGGCAAACACCTCGGTAACCTTTGCCAGCAAGGCGGCAGTGCAGGCTGGCGTTGCCGACAAGCTCGGACTGCAGCGGCGCCTCGTGGCCTGCGGCAACACACGCTCGCTGAGCAAGGCCGACATGGTGCTGAACGATTGGCTGCCGGATATCACGGTGGATCCGCAGACCTATGAAGTGCGCGCCAATGGCGAGCTGTTGACCTGCGAACCGGCCACGGTGTTGCCGTTGGCACAGCTGTATAGCTTGTTTTGACAAAACCCGATGGCAAGAAGAAGCATGAAGTTGATCCGGAGCACGGTCCGCAACGATCATCAGGACAAGGTAAAAGAAATGTCACTGCAACTGGAAGTATTTGAACGACTCGGTACCCACTACCACGCCACAGTAGATGCGCGCGTGGTGCTCAGTCATGAGCAGCGCGACAAGGGGCGCTTGAAGGTGACCTCCAGTGACGGCGCTGAAGTGCGCATTTTCCTGGAGCGCGGTTCGCCGCTGCAGGTCGGTGAATTCCTGCGTACCCGCTGCGGCAAGCATGTGCTGATCGAAGGCGCGTATGAAAACGTCGTCACTGCCACTTGCAAGGACTGGTTCACGTTCAGCCGCGCGTGTTATCACTTGGGCAATCGCCATGTAAAAGTGCAATTGGGCCTGGAGCCAGGCAAGGGGCTGATTGAACCAGTCCGGAAGTGGCTGCGCATCCTGCCCGATCATGTGCTGGAAGAAATGCTGGAGCTGCTGGGCCTTGAGCTCTCCCACGAAATTGACATCTTCAATCCCGAGTCTGGTGCCTACAGCCATGGTCATCACCACCACTGATACGGCACTGCTGCGCCTGCTGCAACTGGCCAGCCCGGCTCTGCCGGTCGGTGCCTATGCATTTTCGCAGGGGCTGGAATATGCGATCGAAGCGCGCTGGATCAAGGATGTGGAAGCAGTGAAGGAATGGCTGACGCTGCAACTGCAGCACGGTGTCGCACAGGTGGATCTGCCCCTGTTGCGCAATCTGCATGCGGCATGGAGCGAACAGGATCAGCAGGCGACGATTTACTGGAATGCCAGCGTGCTGGCCTGTCGTGAAACCGCGGAGTTTCGGCTCGCGGAAACCGCAACCGGGGAGGCCCTGGCGCGCTTGTTGCCGGCGTTCGGGATAAAGATTCCGGCCTGGATAAAGCCACCTACGTTCGTTGCGATGTTTGCGCTGGCGGCAAGTCATTGGCAGCTCTCGCCGCAAGTGACGGCGTATGCCTTCGTCTGGGGTTGGCTGGAAAACCAGGTGATGGCCGCCACCAAGTTGTTGCCGCTGGGGCAGACGCAGGCGCAGGTGTTGCTGAGTGAGCTGCAGGTCCTGCTGCCGGAGTTGATTGAAACTGCCATGCAAAGTAGCGAGCGCGAACCCGGTGCGGGACTGCCCGGCCTGGTGCTCGCAAGTTGCAAGCATGAAACCCAGTATTCACGCCTGTTCCGTTCATAAAGCATTTCGTTCGTAAAGAGTTGAGGAGAATCCATGACAGCACTCAAACCCAAGCAAACCCTGCGGATCGGCGTCGGTGGCCCGGTGGGATCCGGCAAGACCGCGCTGCTGCGTTGCCTGTGTCGCGCGCTGCGCGAGCATTACGACATTGCCGTTGTCACCAACGATATCTACACCAAGGAGGATGCGCTGTTTCTGACCCGGCATCAGGCGTTATCGGAAGATCGCATCATTGGTGTTGAGACCGGCGGTTGTCCGCACACGGCGATCCGCGAAGACGCCTCGATGAATCTTTCGGCCATCGCCGAGCTGCAGCGCCGCCATGGCGAACTTGATTTGATCTTTGTTGAAAGCGGTGGCGACAATCTGAGCGCGACCTTCAGTCCTGAACTTTCAGATCTGACCATTTATGTGATCGACGTCGCCGCCGGCGACAAGATTCCGCGCAAGGGCGGCCCCGGCATTACGCGCTCTGATCTGCTCATCATCAACAAAACCGATCTGGCTCCGCTGGTGGGCGCGTCGCTGGAGGTGATGGATGTCGATGCCAAACGGATGCGCGGCGACAAGCCCTATGTGTTCACCAACCTGAAGACCGGCCAGGGGCTGGAACAGGTAATCCGCTTTATTGTCGAGGAAGGCATGCTGTCGCTTGCAGGTCTTGCCGCTGTGCTCGCGATGCCGTTTACGCCGGCGCCTGGCAGCACGCTGCCGGATACTGATTCATTGAGGAAGTCTGTATGAACAGGGTAATAAAGGACGGTTTCATCTTGCTGATCTTGTTGCTGCCAACCCTCGCGCTTGGGCATGAAGGCCATGGCGTGCCTGGCTCCCTGGCTCATGAAATGAATCATGCCAGCTGGCTGATGTTTTCACTCGTTGCACTGCTGGCTGCCGCATTGATCATTGGGTCGGCCATGGGCAAGGATGAGGAGGGCTTGTAAAGCAGGCAGCGCCTAATCCTTGTTGAGGATGCGTATCGCGATGCGCGCCGCTGCCGTGCGGTTCTCTACGCCCAGCTTGGGAAAGATCTGTTCGAGATGCTTGTTCACCGTGCGTGGACTCATGCCGAGAATTTCGGCGATCTCGCGGTTGCTCTTGCCGTTGCTGATCCAGAACAGCACCTGCGATTCGCGTACCGTCAGTTTAAGCCCGGTCTTCAGCAATTCTTCACCGGAGGCTTTGCCGGTATCCAGCAGCTTCAACAGTTTCTCGTTGTTGCCCAGATCCTGTAGATAGACCACGCCCAGTACATGCTCAAGGCCTTCCATCATTAGCAACTGGTTCAGTGCCGGCGTGCGGTCAAACCAGTGCTGCAGTTGGAGCGACATGCTTTTCTCGCGCCACAACGTGGTGGCTTTCGCCTTCGCAAACAGCGCATAGGTTTGCGGCGTCGCCCAGTTCACCTGGCCGTCTTCATTGATCGAGAACAGGTACTGGCCAGTAGAATCCAGCGCCTGATAGGCGCTGCTGGTCAGGCGCGCATTGTTCAGATGCACATGCATGCGTGCGACGAGTTCTTCGGTATTGATCGGCTTGGTGAGATAGTCGACACCGCCGGCTGCCAGTCCCTTCACGACATGCTGGGTTTCGGTAAGCCCGGTCATGAAAATCACCGGGATTGACGCCAGGTCCGGCAGTTTCTTCAGTTCAATACAGGTTTCGAAGCCGTCCATCTGCGGCATCAGTGCGTCGAGCAGGATCATGTCGGGACGGATGCGGCGGGCAATCGTCAGGGCCTGCTTGCCT
>JBIIWM010000030.1:0-16504 GCA_044338875.1 Pseudohongiellaceae bacterium
ACAACAGGCCGGGCAGCTTGATGTCGCTGCCATACAGGCCTTCACCACCAGTGACGATCGTGTGATTGTCGACATCACCCACGCGGGTGCCGATCAACTTGTAGTCACTGCGAGCCTTGAACACCAGTGCCTCAATATCGGGAACTGGCTGCTGCGCCGCCGCGAGCGCCAGTTCACCAAAGCTCAAGGATTGCCCGGTCTCGCGATTAATGACGCGGCTGTTTTCGGTATAGAGCACAGTCGGGCTGACACCAAGCCGCTGCGCCGCCGCCGCAACGAACATTACCCGCGCCGCCGCCCCGGCCTGGCGCATCGGGTTCCACTCGCGCGGCGTTGACGTAGAACCGCCAGCGCGTTGCATGCCATAGCGGGCTTCGTTCATCGGTGCCTTGACTACTGTGACGTCGTTCCAGTCCGCGCCCAGTTCCTCCGCCACTATCATCGGTAGCGAGGTTCTGATGCCCTGACCTTTTTCCGGCACATGCGAATAGATGCGGATGGCCCCATCGGGATGTATTTCTACAAAGGCATTAAGCTCGAGATGTGAGGAATCCGCTGCGTCGGCCGCATGCAGCCCGGGGATGGGCATGAACGCCGCGAGTGAGAAGTACCCGGCGCCTGCTGTCCCTGACAATTTCAGGAAGCCGCGGCGGCTTAATTCGGCTTTCACTATGACCGTCATGCGTTTCTCCAGGGAAAAGAGGTGGAGGAAAAACCTGCAACTAGCTTGGTCCAGATTACCGCGTTGACAGCCGAAAGTCCGCACTGATCAAGATCAAGGGGTCAGAGTAACTTGATCCCTTGGTGCTCCTGGCCTACCGGATCAAGTTACTCTGACCCCTTGATGCTTCGGGTTTATTCTTTATATTGTCGGTCTGAAACAGCTTTACCAAACCAAAGGGGAGATTATTCATGCTCAGCAGAACCCGCATCTTTACTGCCGTTAGCCTTGCCACGCTGGCCCTTGCCAATTCTGCCGCTGCGGCGGACTGTAGCGATTTGGCCGACATGGCGCTCGCCGATGGCAGCGTGACTGCTGTCACCCTGGTCGAGGCTGGCAAGTTCGCGCCACCTGCGGCGCCAGCTGGCGCGCCTCCGGGCGTCGGAGCGGGCTTGTATGCAAATCTGCCGGCGTTCTGCCGCGTGGAGGCCACGTTGACCCCGACGCCAGACTCCGACATCAAGGTGGAAGTCTGGCTGCCGGCCACAGGCTGGAACGGCAAGTATGTAGGGATTGGCAATGGCGTCTGGGCCGGGCAGTTGAGCCTCTCGCAACTTGGCAGCCCGCTCTCCCGGGGCTATGCCGTAGCCACCACCGATACCGGCCACAGCGGCAATGGACTCAGCGCCGAGTGGGCGGTGGGTCATCCGGAAAAACTGGTCGATTTCGGTCATAGGGCAGTGCATCTGATGACCACGACCGCCAAGCAGGCGATCAGCACTTTCTATGGCAAGCAAGCTGACCATGCGTTCTGGGATTCTTGCTCCACCGGCGGGCGCCAGGGCCTGATGTCCGCGTACCGCTACCCTGACGATTACGATGCGATTTCGGCGATGGCTCCCGCCAATCCGATGACCGACCTGATGACCCAGAGCATGTGGGCCAACTGGGTCAACAAGCGCAGTGCAGGCGCGCAGCTCGACGCGGCAGCGCTGGGCCTCGTGCATCAGTCCGTGCTGAATCAATGCGACGCACTGGACGGACTGCAAGACGGTGTGATCGGGCGGCCGGACGCCTGTGCTTTCGAACCCGCAAGCCTCGTCTGCGCGGCGGACACCAGTGAAAACTGTCTCTCTGCCCCGCAAGCTGAAGCCATGCAGGCCATCTACGACGGTGTAAGCGGCAGCGATGGCAGCGCATTGTTGCCGGGTTGGCCGCGCGGCGCGGAGATGCAACTGATGGCACTGGTGATGGGCCCCGCGCCGTTTCCGGTGGCAATGAGCTATTTCCAGCAACTCGTCCACGGCGACGATACCAGCTGGAACTGGACCCAAATGGACTATGCCAGCGAGAACATCGCAGGACGTGACTACGGCGCCGCCATTCTCAACGTGCCTGCTGCCGGACTTGATTCTTTCTTCGCACGCGGCGGAAAATTGTTGCTGAGCCATGGCTGGAACGACGGCTTGATCCCGGCGCACAATACCGTGGCATTTTATGGCGAACTCACTGCTGCGCTGGGTGCAGCGACAACCCAGGAACAACTGCGGCTGTTCATGGCGCCGGGCATGGAGCATTGCGCCGGCGGTGAAGGCCCGAACAGCTTCGACACCCTCGGCACGCTTGATGCCTGGGTCAGTAGCGGCACAGCGCCGGAACGCATAATCGCCACCCGCGCGCCCTCAGCCATGCCGAATGCACCCCAGCTACCACCAATGGGCCGGCCGCTCTGCCCGTACCCGCAGGTTGCGCGCCATGACGGGGAAGGCGATACCGCCGATGCCGGCAGTTTCAGCTGCGCGTTGCCGGAGGATTGAAAACATGGATTTACTTTTACAGGGAGTGGATCGGGTGGCCTGACTCTGTTTCGGGGTGATGCCTCCCAGCTCCATCTTGGGACGTTCGTGATTGCAGTGCCACAGCCAAGAGGTAGCGAATTCCTGTACTTCCTCCAGGGTGACAGCGAATGACAGCGGGATAAAGAATTTCCCCAGGTTCTATCCATCAATCAATCCATCCATCAACATCAAACCAAAGAAAACGATTGAATAATATATGAACGGAAAAATCGGATTCGAAGAACATTTTGCACTTCCTGAAACCCTGGAAGAAACCCGTAACTTTGCCGGTGACGGAGGCATCTGGAAGGATTTTTGCCGGCAGATACTGGATCTTGGCGCTGAGCGTCTTGAAAACATGGACAAGAGCGGCATTGAGCTGGCGCTGCTCTCCCTGAACGCGCCTGGATTGCAGGCAATTCTGAATGCTGATGAGGCGCTGTATCTCGCGCAAAAAAGCAATGAACGTATGGCCGATGCCGTGTCCAGCCATCCTGGCCGCTATGCCGCCCTTGCTGCCCTGCCCATGCATGATCCGGATGCTGCAGCGAAAGAACTCACCCGCTGTGTGAAAGAGCTTGGATTCAAGGGCTGCCTGGTCAACGGATTCCAGCAGGTAGACCATCCCGACAATGCCAAATACTACGATCTGCCGGAGTATCGTTCTTTCTGGGCCACCGTAGCGGAACTCGACGTTCCGTTCTATCTGCATCCGCGGATGCAAATTCCGGCACAGTCCAAAATCTATGAAGGCCATCCATGGCTGATGAGTGCGCCTTGGGGCTTTGCAGTGGAAACCTCGATTCATTCACTGCGTCTTTGCGGATCAGGTCTGTTCGATCTGTATCCAACACTTAAAATCTGCATAGGACATCTTGGTGAAAATATCCCCTTCGGTCTATGGCGCATTGATGCGCGCATGCGTTTTTCGCAGCGTGGCTATCGTGGCAATAGACCGCTGGGCGATTACTTCAGGGATCATTTCCATATCACTACGAGCGGTAATTTCAATGATCCGGCATTCCGCTGCACGATCGATACCATCGACAACGACAAGATTTATTTCTGTTCCGACTATCCGTTTGAAAAGATGGAGGATGCTTCCACATGGTTCGATAATTCAAGCGTGATAACAAATGAACAGCGGTTGAGGATGGGTCGCACCAATGCCATCAGGCTGTTCAAGCTTGATCTCAAATGAGCTGAAGGGATTTCCCATCAATCAAGGCTTGTAGAAAATGGGAGAAGTCCAGGCGCGCTCCTGTAGCGTGGGTGGCACGTCTGGCGATAGTGGCAAGCCGTTCTCTACCGCCAGATAGGTGCTCCAGCGTGGCGTGGGAATTTCCAGTACACGCGCGTAATAGATGGCAGGTTCCGCTGGATCGAATTCGGGGTCCTGCCACAGCCCGTTGAGCGCCACTGCACCTATACTGTTGCTGTAGGCAGCATCGTCGAGATTTACCGTGTTGCCCACCGCAGGCAGCTTGCCGTCGGCATCTGGCGTACGCTCTCCTGACCACAAGACATCAAACACCTTTTCCCGTGCCTCGCCTTGTTCGAGCCAGATTTTGACGATCTGGATACGGTCGAGATTGCCAGAGTCCGGATCCTTGAGCGCCTGCAGGATAAAGCGTGGTGCCAGCTCCGGGTTGGTTGCAGGCTGCAGGTCTGCGCCCATCGGTACGCCTCCACTGTAGGCGCTTTGTTCCCAGTCAGCGCTGTCGAGGATGGCGTCGGGGTAGTCCCAGCCGGCGAACAGGCGCACTTGAATGCGCGGACCCGAAGTGGCGAATACTTCGCGTCGCTTCATCGCATCGAACAAGGCTTCGCGTGTGTTTTCCGGTGCCCAGATGCCGGTGATACCGCTGGCACTCATCACGGTGGTGGGACTGCCCATGAGGGGATTGACCGAGGTGAGCACCTTTTCCGGATCGGACTGTTCATCGCCGTTGCCCAGTCCGCCCGGATAGTTGTATTCCTCGCTGGCAGACACACCTGAATGGAAGTCCGAGCTGCCAACGAGGCCGAAGTGAAACGGGTTTACGCCCAGGGCATCCTGCAGGCTCAAGCCGCGCTGGTAGGCCGTGCGGATGAAACCGCCGGCCAGATCGATGCCCGGCGTGGCGGTGTCCCACTCCACCAGTTCGAAGCCGGCGAATTCGTCCGTGGGTGAGAATTCGGGCCGGGTCTCGCTGGTGCCCTTGATCTGGGTGATTTCGACGAGACGTTCCAGATCGCTGCGGCGTTTTGCATAAGCCGCGTCGAACTCGGCGCCGTCGTAGTCGCGGAAGGCGAACATCAGTCCCTGGCTCAGGTTGGAGTTGTGCGGGATCAGCACCAGGTCGCGGCCAGCGGCAATCTGTGCTTCAGCGTAGGTCCACAGGTCGGCAGGATTGCGCGAATCGATTGCACTGAAGGGCAGCTTCGGAAACCCGGGTCCGCGGAAAATCACGTTGCGATGCAGGTGCGCGCCACCGAGCATGGGTGACCACTCGAAGGCAGCGAAGGTCGTGAACTCACCGGGACGGTACCAGGTTTCGGCAGCATCAATCTGGCGTTGCCAGTTGTTCTGGATCAGGTCCGGCTCCACGAATTCAGCAATCGGAGGTTCGCCGCGGAAACCCGCAGGCGAAAAGATGCGGAGGAATCCGACCATGTCGTTGGCGGCAGCTTCCAGGCGTTGTGGCCATTCTGTTCCGGCGAAGCGGCCGTTGGGATCCTGGGCATCAACGGCAACGCCGAGATATTCTGCATGATCGGTAACTGCAAGAAAATCCAGCGGCGTGCGACGCTGCACGCGGCGACCGAAATATTCAACGGCTTCCCCACGCGCGTAGCGGTAAGCGTCGTCTGGCGTGGTGTTGGTGGCTGAAGCCGCAGCATCGAAGGAATAACCGGTATGCAGATGCAAGTCGCCGAACCACGCGCGCATGCCATTCTCGTGCGTGGTCTGTACCGCAGTGTCAGGTGGCGCTGCACTTGTCGACTGCGGCGGATTTTCCTGGGTCTCACTACAGGACGCCACAAGGAAGCAGCAGAGCAGGCAAGTGGAAATACGCTGGCGTTGGTTCATGGCTTATCCGTCGTCAAGTCGTCTCGTTCAATGCGATAGCGTGCCCGCAGCTCTTGCAGTCTCTGCCCCGCATTCCGGGACTGCATGTGTTCACGGTAGTGCAACTCCACCAGATCGCGTATGTCCGCAAAGTCCGGCAACGTGGGCGTCGTCCGTTCCCTGATAAAAAGCAGGTGCCAACCATAACCCGAGCGCAAGGGCCCTGCCCACTGCCCCGGCGTGCTGGTGAACAAGGCCTCGGTAAACGGTGTGTTGCCGAACAACTGCGCAGCATTCTGTGGCGTGAGCCGTGCAAACTGATCCTGCAGCGGGAAACGATCGGCAGCAGCTACGTCAACGCCTGCCGGCGAATCCAGCGCGATCAGGTCCTGTGCACTGCGCTGCTTGGCATTCACGGCGCCGTCGAGGTCCGGGTTGTAGTACCGATGCTCGAACGAAACCAGCGCAGGTGTCATGAACAGGGCGGGGTTGTCGCGGTGAAACGCCTGCAGGCTGGCAGCGTCGATCACCGTCGTTCCTGCCCCGAGACTGTTGATGTACTCCATCTTCTGGATCAGGCGGCGGCGCACGATGTCGTCATTCCGGTCGAGCCCGGCACGCAAGGCCTCCCGGTACAGGATCTCGTCGCGGATGTAGTCCTCGGCAAGTTGTTCCAACTGCTCTGGTCCCGGCGCAACGCCCATCTGGGTTGCATAATTGCGCGCCAGGCTGGACAGCAGCGACTCATCAACGGTGATCACATCAGTAGCAGGATCATTTGCCGGTGCCAGCCAGTCCATCACCAGGAACAGTCCGAGCCCTGCAAGCAGAAAGTGGAGCAGGGGCTCGTGCAGTAGTTTTGGAATTCTCATCAGGAGTTCAGTGCATCAAGCGCTTCACTAAGTTTGCTGACGCCAATCACTGTCATGCCGGGAATCGGGTGCTTGGGGGCATTGGCCTTGGGCACGATGGCGCGGGTGAAGCCGTGCTTGGCGGCTTCGGCCAGGCGTTCCTGGCCGCTGGGGACCGGACGGATTTCGCCGGCCAGACCCACTTCGCCGAATACCACGAGTTCGCGCGGCAGGATGCGGTCCTTGAAGCTGGACACGATCGCCAGCAGTAGCGTGAGGTCGGCCGAGGTTTCGCTGACGCGTACGCCACCGACCACGTTGACGAACACATCCTGGTCCGCCATGAACAAGCCACCGTGGCGATGCAATACCGCGAGCAACATCGCCATGCGGTTGGAGTCGAGACCGACCGCGATGCGGCGCGGGTTGCCGAACTGGGAGCCATCCACCAAGGCCTGGATTTCGACCAGCAGTGGCCGTGTGCCTTCCCACAACACCGTTACCAGCGAGCCGGCGGAAATTTCCTCAGTGCGCGCGAGGAAAATCGCGGACGGATTCTTCACTTCCTTCAGGCCACCTTCGGTCATCGCGAAGATGCCGAGTTCGTTCACAGCACCGAAGCGGTTTTTCTGGCCGCGCAGGGTGCGATAGCGACTGTCGTCGCCGCCTTCCAGCATCAGAAAGCAGTCGATCATGTGTTCCAGCACCTTGGGGCCGGCGAGCGTGCCGTCCTTGGTGACATGGCCAACCAGGAAAAGGGCCGTGTTGGTCTGCTTGGCAAACTGGATCAGGTACGCCGCGCATTCACGCACCTGTGATACCGAACCCGGCGCTGACGGCACATCGGCGCTGTGCATCACCTGGATCGAATCCACCACGATCACTTTCGGCTTGAATTGCTCGGCCACCGCGGTGATTTCGGAGATGTTGGTTTCGGCCAGCATTTTCAGCTTGTCGGCGGGCAGGCCCAGGCGCTTGGCACGCATGCCAATCTGCTGCAGCGACTCCTCACCGGTGACATACAGCGTTTCCATCTGCTGCGACAGCTTGCACATCAACTGCAACAACAGCGTGCTCTTGCCGGCACCGGGGTTGCCCCCGATCAACACTGCCGAACCGGGCACGAGGCCGCCGCCGAGCACGCGATCGAATTCACCGATGCTGGTGGAAAAGCGTGGTTGTTCTTCCAGATTGATGCTGCCGAGGGTTTGCACACCCGAGAGCGCACCGGTATAGCCGGCACGCTTGAAATTCTGCGGTGCCGACGGCGCGCTGGCCGCCCCGAGATTTACCCGGCCAAGGGTATTCCACGCGGAGCAGGAAACGCACTGGCCCTGCCACTGCGAGTGTTCGGCACCACAGTCGGTGCAGACGAAAGCTGTTTTGATCTTGGCCATTGTTGCTACTTTGACCTTTCGAGTGTGGCGATGTCTTTTTTCAACATTGCATTGACGATCTGATTCATTTCAAGCCCTTCTGCCCTGGCTTTGGCAGAAATAATACGAACTGAAATCCGGTGGCTATTTTGCTCGTTACAAGTGTGACTCACAACAACAAAGCCCTGATTTCTGAACCGGTTTTCTTGCATGGCTGCCTGATCCCTGGCTGCGTGGCCTCGGAAGCATAGCCGAGGATCCTGATTACTGCCTGTGCCTTATGCGTCATTTGACGCAGCCCCTTAGGGCATACGGCGAATTGTTCACTGTGGTCGGGCTCTTGATACTCCAGCCCATAGCAAAAAGGCGAAAAGCCATAAAGCAATCCATCCCAAGGCCATAGTGAGAACCAACAATGAAAGCAGCAAAAAGCAGGGTCATTAGTTTTTCATCCAACCCATCCGTCGTCAGTTCACTTGCCGCAGCCTGTGCACTGGCTGCAGCATTTGTCGTGGCACCAGCCCATGCCGGTACCACGATTGAAGTCGGCTCTACGTCCATTTCCATCGGTGCAGGCATGCGCATTGCCGCGAGTGCTACCGAAGATTCTGCACCCAATGGTGATACCGGTTCCAACTTCGACGTGCAGAACATGCGTCTTTACTTTGGGGCCAAGGTGACTGACACCATCAAGTTCACGTTCAACACCGACGAGATCTTCGGTGATGGCCCGGTTGATGTGCTGGATGCCATCGCCCAGTTCGAATTCGACAAGGGTTTCAACCTGTGGATCGGTCGCATGCTGACCCCGGCTGATCGCATTGAAATGAATGGTCCGTTCTACAGCTTGACCTGGAACCAGTACACCCAGCCGCTGTATCCATCCGACCAGGGCGGCGCAGCCGGTACCTATGGCCGTGACGATGGCATGACCGTATGGGGCACCAGTGGCAAATTCCAGTATGCCCTCGGCGCGTTCGATGGCATCGAAGGCTTCGGTAACCAGGGTGACAACGTGCTGTGGGCAGGTCGTTTTGCCTACAACTTTCTCAACATGGAAGACAACCCGGCGTACTACACCAGCAGCACCTACTACGGTGGTCTGGGTAACGTCTTTACGCTGGGCCTGTCGTTCCAGAGCCAGGATGGCGGTACCGGTAGCGTGACTTCGTCCGGCGACTTCTCAGGCTACACCCTCGACCTGCTTTCCGAGACTGTCGTGGCCGGCGGTGGCGTGTTTACCGTAGAAGCCGAATACAAGGATTTTGATGCAGACTACACGTTGGCCTCCGGCCCCGTGGGTGGCAACTGCTTCTGCCTGTTCGATGGTGATTCGTATTTCGTCAGTGCGGCCTATTTGCTGCCCACCACGAGTGGCGCGGGCAAGTTCATGCCTTATGTGCGTTTCGTTACCAACAATCCAACCGATTCCGCCGACAGCGACCTCACTGAAGTGGGCGTGAACTATGTGATCTCCGGTCACAACGCGCGCCTCAACCTGAACTACGGCAGCGGCGATGCCAACATCAGCGGCTATGCCGGCGCGGATGTCGACACCGTGTCGTTCGGTGCGCAGCTGCAGTTCTGATAACCCACAACCCATTTATTCCAATCACATTGAGGTTTTGAACATGAGAGTGAACAAGATTCTGGCAGGACTGGCATTGAGCGTTCTTGCCAGTGGTTATTCGGTTATCTCGCTGGCCCAGGACACGATCAAGATCGGTGTCTTGCATTCACTGTCCGGCACCATGGCAATCAGCGAAACCACGCTGAAAGATACCGTGTTGATGATGGTGGCGGAGCAGAACAAGAAAGGCGGTTTGCTCGGAAAGCAGCTGGAAGCTGTGGTGGTTGACCCGGCGTCCGATTGGCCGCTGTTCGCAGAAAAAGCACGGGAACTGCTGACCCAGGCCGACGTGGACGTCATCTTTGGCTGCTGGACTTCGGTGTCGCGCAAATCCGTACTGCCTGTGATTGAAGAACTGAACGGCCTGTTGTTCTACCCGGTTCAGTATGAAGGTGAAGAGTCGTCCAAGAACGTGTTCTACACCGGCGCAGCACCGAACCAGCAGGCAATTCCTGCAGTTGATTACTTGATGAACGATCTGTCCGTAGAGCGTTGGGTTCTGGCAGGTACTGACTATGTGTATCCGCGCACCACCAACAAGGTGCTGGAAGAGTACCTGAAGAGCAAAGGCGTCGCGCCGGAAGACATCATGATCAACTACACGCCCTTCGGTCATTCCGACTGGCAGAGCATCGTGGCTGACGTGAAGCGCTTCGGCAGCGAGGGCAAGAAAACTGCAGTGGTCTCCACCATCAACGGTGACGCCAACGTGCCGTTCTATCGCGAACTCGGCAACCAGGGCATCTCGGCAGAAGACATCCCGGTTATCGCCTTCTCCGTAGGTGAAGAAGAACTCTCCGGCATCGATACCACTCCGCTGGTCGGACACCTTGCCGCCTGGAACTACTTTCAGAGCGTAGAGAATCCCGCCAACTCAGAGTTCATCGCCAGCTGGAAGGAATTCATCGGCAATGAAGAACGCGTGACCAACGATCCCATGGAAGCGACCTACATCGGTTTCAACATGTGGGTGAGCGCGGTTGAGAAAGCCGGTACCACCGACGTGGATGCAGTGGAACAAGCCATGATCGGCATCACGGCACCCAACCTGACTGGCGGCACTGCCACCATGAACAAGGCGCATCACCTGACCAAGCCGGTATTGATCGGCGAAATCCAGGATGACGGCCAGTTCGAAGTGGTCTGGGAAACCGAAGGTCTGGTCGATGGCGATGCCTGGTCAGACTTCCTGCCCGATTCCAAGGCCATCATTGCGGATTGGACTGCTCCTATCAAATGCGGCAACTACAACACGGTCACCAAGACATGTTCCGGTCAAAACTACTGATCTCCTGAGGTGTGGGGTTCCACACGACAGATTCCGGCATCCAAAGTGCCGGAATCTGTTTCTTTTTTACAGGCAGCAAGTCGCTGGGGAAGTGCGTGAGGAAGTGCGTGAGGAAGTGTGTGAAGAAATACATGCAGAAACTGGTTCTGTTTAGCTGGTTGCTGATTGCAGGATTGTTGCAGGAGGCGCCGTTGGCCACTGCGGCTGAAGCTGCGACAACGCCGACCCTCGCTGAATTGTTGCAACAACTGACGACAGCCAGCCTCAATGAAACCATCGAGCTGTTGCCCCAACTCGAAACAGTCGGCGGTCTGCCGATGTTGCCGCTGTTCCAGGCCATGATTGATGGCGAACTGCGCTACGCGAAAGAGTCGTTGCAACTGGTAAAGCTGACCGATGCCGCAGATGGTTCCGAGCTTGTCACTGATGTGCTCAGTGGTGTCGTGCTCGCCGATTTCAATGTCGCGAACAGCAGCAAGATTCGCGTCAACAACCGCTTGCGTACTTTGCTGCGCGAAAGTATTGCCCGTATCAATCTCACCGAAGGCGGGGCCGCTCAACGCAAGGCAGCAGCCGAGGCCATGCTGGCCAACATTGATGCAGACAGCGTGGCGCTGCTGCAAAAGGCGCTGGTCGCCGAAAGTGATGAAGACGTGCAGGAAGTGATGCAGGTCGGCATCGCGATGTTCGAACTGATGTCAGCCACCGAGGATAACGCAAGAATCGCCGCGATCGGGCAACTGGACGGCCGGCTTGAAGGCCCCGTGCGCAATTTGCTGACGAGCTTTAATGCGGAGGGCGCGAATGCCCGGAGCAGTGCCCCCGTTCGCGCTGCCGCTGCGCGCGTGTTGGCGGACATCGAAGCCGACACCGATTTCTATTTGCTGATGGAGCAATTGTTCTTTGGCCTGAGCCTGGGTTCGGTGTTGCTGCTCGCCGCCATCGGGCTTGCCGTCACCTTCGGCGTGATGGGCGTGATTAACATGGCACACGGTGAAATGCTGATGCTGGGAGCCTATACCACCTACGTGGTGCAGCTGCTGATGCCACAGGCGATCAACTATTCCTTGTGGGTGGCGATCCCTGCGGCCTTCATGGTGTCGGCGCTGGTGGGCATGTTCATCCAGCGTTTTGTGATCCGCTACCTGAACGGACGGCCACTGGAAACGCTACTGGCGACCTTCGGCATCAGCCTGATTTTGCAGCAGACGGTGCGCACGATTTTTTCGCCGCTCAACCGACGCGTGGTGTCGCCTGACTGGATGAGCGGTTCGCTGCAACTCAATCCGGTATTGTCGCTGACCTACAACCGCATCTTCATCCTGGTGTTTGCGCTGGTGGTGTTTGCGGCGCTGGTGCTCATTCTGAAGAAGACCTCGCTGGGACTGAACGTGCGCGCGGTGTCGCAGAATCGCGCGATGGCGAAAGCGATGGGAGTGCGTACCGATTATGTGGATGCGATGACCTTCGGCCTGGGCTCGGGGATAGCGGGCATGGCAGGGGTGGCCTTGAGCCAGTTGACCAACGTGGGTCCGAACCTTGGCCAGAGCTATATCATCGATTCGTTCATGGTGGTGGTGTTCGGAGGGGTCGGCAATTTGCTCGGTACCTTGCTGGCGGCGTTCTCACTCGGTGTCGCCAACAAATTCCTGGAACCTGCCACTGGCGCAGTGCTCGCCAATATCCTGATCCTGGTGTTCATCATTCTCTTCATCCAGAAACGGCCCAAGGGACTGTTTCCGCAAAAAGGGAGGGCTGCGGAATGAACGCATTCTTGCAACATTTCTCCCAGGCCCGGCTCAGTCGCGACAGCACCAGGATTTTCGTCGGCATCCTGGTAACGCTCACGGTACTCGCCGCGCTGGGTAACCTGCTGATTCCGGAAACGTCCGCGCTGCATGTCAGCACCTATACCATCACCTTGCTCGGCAAGTACCTCTGCTATGCCCTGCTGGCCTTGTCGGTGGATGTGATCTGGGGCTACTGCGGCATCCTGAGCCTGGGTCACGGTGCGTTCTTTGCAATCGGTGGCTACGCGATGGGCATGTACCTGATGCGGCAGATCGGTGCGCGCGGCGTGTACGGCAATCCGGAATTACCGGACTTCATGGTCTTCCTCAACTGGGACAGCCTGCCCTGGTACTGGTTCGGCATGGACCAGTTCTGGTTCGCGATGCTGATGGTGTTGTTGATCCCGGGTTTGCTCGCCTTCGTGTTCGGCTGGCTCGCGTTCCGTTCGCGCGTCACCGGAGTGTATCTGTCAATCATCACGCAAGCGCTCACCTATGCACTGATGCTGGCATTCTTCCGCAACGAAATGGGCTTTGGCGGCAACAATGGCCTCACCGACTTCAAGGACCTGATGGGTTTCCCGCTGCAGTCCGATGGCATGCGCGTACTGCTGTTCTCGGTTTCGGCCTTGCTGCTGGGATTGGCCTATGTGCTCAGCGCATTCATCATGAATTCACGCTTCGGCCGCGTGATCATCGGTATTCGTGACAGTGAAGCCCGCGCGCGTTTCCTGGGCTATCGCACCAACGACTACAAGGTATGGCTCTTCGTTTACTCCGCGCTACTGGCAGGTATTGCCGGTGCACTCTATGTGCCGCAAGTCGGCATTATCAATCCTGGTGAATTCGCACCGCTCAATTCGATCGAGTTGGTGATCTGGGTGGCCGTGGGTGGACGCAATACGCTCTATGGGGCGGTGGTGGGTGCGATCCTGGTGAATTATGCGAAATCGCGCTTTACCGCACTGGTACCGGAAAGCTGGATCTTCATGCTCGGGGCGCTGTTTGTGATCGTTACCCTGTTCCTGCCCAAGGGGCTGGCGGGCCTGATGCAGAAAATCGGCAGCAAGCAGGCCGGCAAGACTGGCAGTGGCGGCACGGGAACCACAGCCGCCAGCACGCAGGAGGCAGCCCGATGAGCTTGCAACAAACCCTCGGTGGTTATCGTTTCAAGAATCCGTTTGCCGGACCAAAGAGCCTGCAGCAGACGATTGACGTGTCGCACAACGTCATCCTGTATATCGAAGGACTCTCGGTCAGCTTCGACGGCTTTCGCGCACTCAATGACCTCAATCTGTATATCAACGATGGCGAACTGCGCTGCCTGATTGGTGCGAATGGTGCCGGCAAGACCACGCTGATGGATGTGATCACCGGCAAGACGCCGTGTGATGCCGGGTCCGTCTTCTTCGGGCAGACAATTGATTTGTTGCAGTACCGCGAACCGGAGATCGCTGCGTTTGGCATCGGGCGCAAGTTCCAGAAACCTACCGTATTCGAATCGCAGAGTGTGTTCGCCAACCTTGAGCTTTCGCTGAAGGCCAGCAAAAGTGTCTGGCATACGCTGTTCGCCAGGCTTTCCAGCGAACAGAGCGACCGGATCGACAGCGTGCTGGCCACCATTGGCCTGGGCGCACAACGCAGCATGCTGGCGGGAGCGCTCTCGCATGGCCAGAAGCAATGGCTGGAGATCGGCATGCTGCTGGTGTCCGACCCGCGCCTGTTGTTGATCGATGAACCGGTCGCCGGCATGACGGCTCAGGAAACCGAAAAGACGGCAGAACTGCTGACCTCGCTGGCCGGTGAGCGCACCGTGATCGTGGTGGAACACGACATGGAATTTGTCCGCAGCATTGCACGCACGGTCACGGTGCTGCACCAGGGTTCCGTGCTGGCGGAAGGCACGATGGACGAGATCCAGAATCACAAGGACGTCATCGAAGTGTATTTGGGAGAAGCGCCATGATCTCCATTCGTAATGTTAATCAATTGTATGGCGGCACACAGATCCTGTGGGATCTCAACCTGGATGTGCCGCAGGGTTCCTGTACCTGCATCATGGGGCGCAACGGCGTGGGAAAGACCACCTTGTTGAAATGCCTGATGGGGCTGCTGCCGGTGAGCAGCGGCGAAATCCTGCTGGATGGCAAACCGGTGCAGGCACAGGCCGCACACCAGCGCGCCGAACTCGGCATCGGTTATGTGCCACAGGGACGTGACATCTTTCCGTTGCTGACCGTCGAGGAAAACCTGCGTATCGGCCTGCCGCGCCGCAAGGACAAGGCCAGGCAGATTCCCGCGAAGATCTACGAATTGTTTCCGGTGCTCAAGGACATGCTGCACCGGCGCGGAGGGGATCTCAGTGGCGGCCAGCAACAACAGCTGGCGATCGGACGTGCACTGGTGCTCGATCCCAGCGTGCTCATTCTCGACGAACCCAACGAAGGCATTCAGCCCAATATTGTCAGCCAGATCGGCGATGTGATTACGCGGCTCAACGGCGAAGGCCTCACGGTGATTCTTGTGGAGCAGAAGCTGGGCTTCGCCAAGCGCGTTGGCCGAGAATTCCGCCTGATGGAAAAAGGCCGCGTCGTGGCGAGCGACAGCATGGAGCAATTGAGCGAAGCGCTTATTCGCAAGCATCTGGCCGTGTAGGGGCGCGGCATGCCGTGCGCCTGCGGATCGAAATAATGAACAGTATCGTCATTCCAAAAGTGACAAGCGCCACCACCGCAGGGTCAGACATTGGCCACTGGCAGGCCCGGCTCGCGTTGCAGTTCGGCATGACGGCGGCGGGTTGTCGCCTGTTGCGAACACAGCACCAGGGTCCACTCTATGTGCAGCGCGCGTTTTATCCGGAAGGGCCGGAGCTGGCGCACGTGTATTTATTGCATCCGCCCGGCGGACTCGTCTCTGGTGATGAACTACGGATCACGCTCACGCTTGCCGCCGATACTGCGGTGCTGTGCACAACGCCAGGCGCCGGTCGCCTGTATCGCGCTCGCAGCGATCAGCGTTTGCAGCAACAGGTCAACACACTGCAAGTGGCCGCTGGCGCCAGCCTCGAGTGGTTTCCGCAAGAAACGCTGGTGTATCGCGGTGCGGTGGCAAGCCTGGAAACCCGGGTGGAACTGGCAGATGACGCGCGCTTTATCGGCTGGGAACTGATTGCGCTCGGCTTGCCGGCCAGCGGCATCAAGTTTGATGACGGCAGCTTTACCCAGCGGTTCGTCATCAGTCGCAACGGGCTGCCACTGTTGATCGAGCGCATGCATATCGAGGGCAGCTCGCTTACCTTCCGCGCAGGCATGGCGGCGTTGCAGGGACACAGCCTAAGCGGCACCTTCGTGTGCGGACCCTTTGCCGACAAGATGCTGGATGACAGCCAGATTGCGGCGTTGCGTGAGCGCTTGCAGCTGGAATCAGGCGCGTTGGCGGCGCTCACCGTGCTCGGTGAGTTTGTCGTATTGCGCTACCTGGGCAGTTGCAGTGAGGAAGCGCGGCGTTGTTTTGTGCGCTGCTGGGAATATTTGCGGCCCTTGTTGTTGCAGCGCGCTGCCTGTGCGCCGCGCATCTGGGCCACCTGAACCAAGACTGCTATCGGAGCAAGTGATGGAATTGTTGCCACGCGAAAAAGACAAGCTGCTGCTGTTCACCGCAGCGTTGCTGGCCGAGCGGCGCCTCGCGCGCGGCGTGAAACTGAATTATCCGGAAGCGGTGGCGCTGATCAGCATGGCGATCGTGGAAGGCGCGCGCGACGGCAGGACCGTGGCCGAGCTGATGAGCTACGGCAAGGAAATACTGTCGGCCGCGCAAGTGATGGAGGGCGTGCCCGAGTTGATCCATGAAGTACAGGTGGAAGCGACCTTCCCGGACGGCACCAAGCTGGTGACCGTCCACAATCCAATCAACTGAGCCAATTAACCAAGCCAGGCACTTGAATGAGAGCACGCATATGAAACCCGGAGCCATCCAGTTTGCCCCAGGCGCGATCACGCTTAACGCGGGCCGCGTCACG